>JACAFD010000114.1 GCA_013388555.1 Nitrospirota bacterium
GGCTCATGTACCAAAACGCGACCGGGACCTGACTCTCCGCCTTTTTTTCAGAGGCAATCCATTGGACTACCCAGCGCCCGAAAAACAGCCCTTGGCCAAGAAATCCAATGGCGAGCCAGATATGTTCAATCGTGATAGTCATCAGGGGGCCGCCATGCGGGGCTGGCAAGGTGGCCGATTCTTAAGACCCATGGAATCTTGTTTGTCGCGCATTTCCCGATCTTCTTGCTCGTCCGCCTGCCCCTCACTTGTCGCGGAATGTATATCTCAATACTCTGGTCTGCATCCACCGCACGGCAATCAAATCGTAGAGAGATTTGAATAGCCGGTTGCCTATGCCATATTTCGAGACGCCGTGAATGCGCGGGTAGTGCCGCACTGGCACTTCGGTGACCGTGAACCCATGCATGAGCGCAAGCGTTGGGAAAAATCGGTGCATACCCTCGAAAAGCGTGATACGTTCCAGCACGGGCCGCCGGAATATTTTGAGCGGGCAGCCGGTGTCGTGAACGCCGTCGTGCGTAAAGAAATTCCGCACTCGATTGGCCACGCGCGACGAAATCATCTTTATCAGGCCATCCTCTCCTCGGGTCAGTCTCCATCCACACACGACGTCGTAGGTGGCCGTGAAGGGCAGAAGCTTCAAAATGTCCTCACTGTCTTGCTGAAGGTCGCCGTCGATTGCGATGATCAATTCGCCGACCGATCGCTTAAAGCCCGCGTCGAGTGCGCAGGTCTTTCCGTAGTTTCGGTCGAGGTGGAGCGTGGTCACTTCAGGGTATTGTGTTGCCAGACGATCTAATAGCTCGCTACTACCGTCGCTGCTGCCATCGTCCACGAGGATAATCTCATAGGGGCGCGACCGTGAAGCCTCGTGCGAGTCCATCACTTTTCGTAGTCCCTCAATCAGTGGAGTGAGATTGTCTCGCTCATCCTTAATAGGGATGACGACGGAAGCCCATGGGCGGGATGGCACGGTCATGCGGGGTAGATATTCCTAATGCAGAAGGGGGCCACATATTTCCTTTGGCATTCTACAGAACGCCAAAGAGAGCGTCAAACCATGTGGCGCGGTCAGCGTGCCTTTCCCGCTCGTTTCGCTACTGCGTTTCCTTCAGCACGGTGAAGCGCATTGTACCCATCAGACTCATCTCGTTGACCTGCTCTCCCACATGGATTTCCACTTTATATCGGCCGGGTTTCCATATGGTTTGTGGAGGGGAGAGGGCGAGATAGCCGCTATCGTCTTCGAGCGCAATGTGCATGGCATCTTGTCCAATCAACAGGGTGGGGTCAAGGCCGGCTACTGCCTCAGGGTAGCAGCGTCCCAACACCTTGAACCCCTGATAATGCTGGTGGAGGTGGAACACAATGAAAATCGTCTGGGTATCGGGGCGGAACCGATCGGTCGGTTGAACCGGCACGATCTCGTGCGTTCGCTGAAAGCCCAGTTGCTCATCGAATCCCTCCGCCGTTGTGATGGTACGAAACAGGCCTTGTGGCGGGGCATCGAAGTTGTAGGGGGTGACGTCCTGGGTGCGGTTTTGAAAATCCGAGATGGAAGAGTTCCTGGTGATTGGAAGCTCTTCTGCCAGGAGTGCCATCGGTGCCGAAATGACCATGACAATGACCGCTGCGATCGCCTCTCGCCCCGCTCGTCTCGTTCCTTCTGCCATAGCGTCTTGGTACACTGATCGGCAAAGGCTGTCAAGAGAACGGCCTAAGGCGAAAAGCCGGAGGTAAGGAGTCGCGGCACCGAAGTGCTGGTTGCGGCTGTTTCCCGCCATCTGGTACCATCTGAGGCTCTTAACTCGGACGCGAGAAGGGCGAACGAGCGAGGCGCGAGGGTTCGGCCAGGATTAAGTCATGCTGCAGGACGCAGACGCATTACCACAGCTTATCGGCGACTATAAGCCAGTCGATCAGTGGCAAGTCCACATCAATACCCTCTTTTACCGCGTTCGTGGCGATCAGATCCGCAGCTTCTACCAAACCTTTGCCTCAGCCGAACACCGGCTTGCCCATGCTCTCGCGGCAGAGTACTTTGAAAAAGTAGTGAAGCGTGACGCCACGCGCGCGTCGAAGTCTCAGCCCTCACCACGCAGCACGCAGGACTTGACGGTTATGGAATGGGGCCCGGGCAACGGCAATCTTGCCGCCTGTTTCTTGAGCCATCTCAAGGCCCTCGACAAGGATGGACTGGTCTACCCCCGCATCCGCTATGTGCTGGTTGATTGGGAGCAGGCGGTGCTCGATGCAGCTCTGGCTCACCCGGAACTCGTGTCCCACCGAGACCGGGTTGAGACACATCGAGGGACCACGGATCGGCTCGACACGGTGCCAGACGGCAGTGTCGACCGCATCATCTGTAACGAATTGTGGAACGATCTTCCGACTAAATTGATGTCGCGGCAGGGGAATGACATCGAAGAAGAGTTCCTGCGACCGAACCTAAGCGAAGCCTTGCATGCACAAATTTCAGACTGGGCGGCCTTTGTCCGAGCGTTCGATGCCATGGATATGGAGGCGCTCAAGGGCTTTCCCCCCTTCCTCGATGACCTGGTGTGGGAGCGAGAATATCGGGCGGTGGAGTGGAAAGCGGTCCCCTACCGGAAGACGATCACAGACTTTCTCAAACGTATCGATGAAAAAGTGGTGGTTCCCGTCAATCTGGGGGCCTACGCCACGATCAAGGAGGCCAAGCGCCTGTTGACTCCCGATGCCATAGGATTCAGCAGTTTCGACGCTGGTACCGCTGATATGCAGGTGCTGAACGATCCAGAGAAGCCCTGCTATGGGCAATTCGGAGGGCAACAGAGTTTCATGGTTAACTTTGCACTGGCTGAAGCGGTCACGAAGCAATTGGAGGCCGGCACAATGAGACTAGAGAGTCAGCGTGAGTTCGTAGGGCGTAGCTTGGGGACCAACGTCGTGACTCTTATGGATCTCATCGCCACTCATCCTTCCGCCGGCACAAAAATGTCGCCGTGGGAGCAGGACCGGTTGATGCTCAAGACCCTCCGAGCATTGAACGAGACCTATCGAAGTCCCTATGCGCGCCATCTGAACTTTCCAATTCCATTAGAGATGCCGCCTGAAGAACGTGAAACTCTCCAGGCCCTTGTGCGTTCGCTTACGCCGACAGGTGTTCCGGATACAGTCGCCTACCTCACGGAGGAAGAACTGATGTTAGCGTCGAAAGATCTCGAAGACATCGGCTACGATCCTCAGTCATTCATGATTGCCTTGACCGCACCACCGAGCCCTGTGGATTACTTCCACGCCCTGATCCGACCTCATTGATTCTTCCAACGACGGGATCCACTTCACCGAGATTTCCGAGACAGGACGGGCTCGTCTGTTGAACATGGTCAAGTCCCTCGATCATGCGCGCCAGGGGAGTTGAGTCTGCTTCCTGACAGTGGGCGAAGCCCAAGCGGACTCTAAATGGCACCCGTGCTGGTCCCCCCTGCGGCCGCCGAACACAATTCTTCCCGCCGATTCTATCTACTACCTTTTCACTTGGGGTGGGCTGGGACTGCGCGCGTCGAACGAGCACCTTCCCCTCTACTTTCCTCTCGTGCGGGGCAGTGAGGTAAATCCCGACTGCGGCCGTCGAACGACCACTTTCTGAAGTGGGGGTTCCGGGAGCAAGGGAATTACCTCAGTACCCCGCACATCTTACTTCTTAAAGATCAGTCTCGGTTCCGTCATATTCCCCATCGAGACCGCCACCAACTCCCACCCGCTTGATCCAAACTCGTTCAGCGTGGTTTGCATATTCTGGGTGTCAGGAAGCACCTCGACGATTCTGTACTGGAACCGTTTCGACTCTTGCGCCTTCGCTGTAAACGGCTGTCCCATGAAAAGCAGGAACCCCAACGCACCAAGACAAACGCCCGCAATCACCCACGCGACCGAAAGACGTACGTTCTGCATAGATCACCTCATGTTATGTGAACGCTCTTCAATCTTCCGCATGGCCTCACGGTGATAGACCTTCTCACCGCAGGCATTATCCCGATCCTTCATTTCACTTCTAAGGGTAGCCTGGTCGCTCCTCGATTGCGCGCGTCGAATGAGCACATTCCTATCGTGCGCGTTCCGCGAGCAGGAGGACGACCAGGCTACCCTTCTCATCCTGTGTTACGGATGCGCCACTCGCCAGTTGTGTCCTGTCCCTAGATCAACCTTTAAGGGCACCGACAATCCCAGCTTCTTTCCCGTCGCCTCCATCTCGGTCTTCACGAGCCGTTTCGCTTCTTCTAATTCCTTCTCCGGTACTTCGAAGATCAATTCGTCGTGGACTTGGAGAATCATCTTGGTGTGCGGCAGCTCATGATGGAGTGCATTGTGTACATCGATCATCGCCACTTTGATGAGATCTGCGGCTGAGCCCTGGATCGGACTGTTCACAGCTATGCGTTCGCCGAATCCACGCTGCACTGGATCGCCGCTCTGCAACTCGGGGATCGGGCGCCGCCGACCGAGGATCGTCGTCGTGTAGCCTTTCGGTTTGCCCTCTTCGATATTCCGGTCCATCAAGGCGCGTACTGCCGAAAACTTCTCAAAGAACGTCTCGATGTATTTTTTCGCGTCCGCTTGCGACACGCCGATGTTCGAGGCCAGACCGAACGGGCTGATTCCATACACAATCCCGAAGACGACCGTCTTGGCCACGCGTCGCATGTCTCTCGTGATTTGACTGGAGGAGAGACCGAAAATCTCCATGGCCGTCGCCATGTGGATATCCTCTCCCTTCGCAAACACAGCAAGCAAACGGGGATCTTGCGACAGATGCGCGAGGATGCGCGGCTCGATTTGGCTGTAGTCGGCGCAGAGCAGAGTGTGGCCAGCCGGTGCGATAAAGGCTTCTCTGATTCGTAATCCATAGTCGCCCTTCACCGGAATGTTTTGCAAGTTCGGGTCGGTGGAGGAAAGCCGTCCGGTCGCCGCGACGGTTTGATTGAGCGAGGTATGGAGCCGCTTGGTCTCAGGATTCACAAGTTCTGGCAACGCATCCACATAGGTGGACTTGAGTTTGCTGAGGCTCCGATAATTCACAATCTGTGCGGGTAATTCATGTTGTGTGGCGAGCTGCGTCAGCGTGTCTTCATCGGTCGAATATCCGGTCTTGGTTTTCCTGATCGGTTTGAGCCCCAATTTCTCGAAGAGCACCGTGGCCAGCTGCTTGGGCGAATTGATGTTGAATGCGCCGCCGGCCAATCCTTCGATCGTCTCGATCATCTTGTCGAGATCCCGTTCCAATTCTTTGCTGAGCCGCTGTAGGCCGTCAACATCCAGTAAGAACCCGTTCCGCTCGATCTCGGCCAACACCGGCACCAGCGGCATTTCCACGTTGGTGAAGAGCGTGAGGCTTCCCTGCTCCGATAGCCGTCCCTTCAAGACAGGGGCAAGTTTGGCCAGCACTGATGCGGCTTCCGCTGCCTTCTCTCGCGATCCTGTGTCCTCGTCGAACAGGGATTGTGGAGTGGCGCCGTCTTTTTGTCCGGTCCCAAGCCGATGATCCAATACTTCGAACGCGATGGTCTCAAGCTGGTGATCTCTGCGGTTCGGATTGAGCAGATAGTCCGCGACCATGGCGTCCAGATAGGGGCCTGCCAGGGTGAGTCCGATGCGATGAAATACCAGCAGGGTCGATTTCAGATCGTGGACAACCTTGGTTCTCGTGGAGTCATGCAAGAGGGCCGTGATGGGCCTCATGTAGGTTCGGACATCGAGGGGAATAAACGCGGTGTTGTCTCCCGTAGACAGGGCCAATCCCTGCACATCCGCCTGCAAATTTGGCCCGGTGGCGAGCAGACATTGCAGTCCGAGGGCGCTTCCTCTCGGCAGGCCCTCCACAAATTTCTGCGCGGACGGTTCATCCTGAATCAGGTCGGCCTGTATTTCTTTTGTCTCGGCTGGGTTAACCGACGGCTGAAAGGATTTGAGAAGCGAGGTGAACCCCAGCTCGCGCAACAAATCGGTGAGCCGGTCCTGATGTGGAGGCTTGATGTGATAGGTTATGGGATCGAATGTTACGGGGCCATCCAGTTGGATGGTCGCCAGACGTCGGCTGAGGCGGGCATTTTCTGCCTGTTCGATCAACAGGGCTTTTATCCGAGGCGGGGAGACCTCCTCGACGCGACGCAAGAGTTCCTCTATCGTACCGAACTGGGCGATCAGCTTCATCGCCGTTTTCTCACCAATGCCCTTGATGCCGGGAATATTGTCCGTCGCATCGCCCATGAGCCCCATGATTTCCACGACGCGCGCCGGCTCCACGCCGAAACGTTCGTGGCATTCCGCTTCGCCAAACCACTTGTCCTTCACCGGATCGTAGATACGTACGTGGGGGGTCAAGAGTTGAAACATGTCCTTGTCGCCGGTGACGATGACGACGTCGAAGCCTGCCAGTTCAGCTTGGTGCGCGAGCGCGCCGATCAAATCGTCCGCCTCGTATCCGGCTTGCCGGACCGAGGGGATGTTGAGGGCGTCCACCACGCGATGGATGTAGGGAATCTGAGCACTCATGCCTTCCGGCATCGGCGGCCTCTGCGCCTTGTAGGCCTTGAACTCAGCATGACGCAACGTCGGCCCCTTTTCATCAAACGCTACGACGAGGCTGTCCGGCTTCCGTTCACGGAGAATCTTCAGCAACATTGTTGTGAAACCGAGGATGGCGTTGGTCTGGAGCCCTTTGGAATTATTGAGGGCCGGCAGGGCAAAGAACGCACGATAGATATAGGCGCTCCCATCGATCAAGTAGAGCGTCTTGCGGCTGGACTCGGTGGTAGGCATGGGGTTAAGGACCGGGAGCCAGCGTCAGTGGTGGTTTGCCAAATTTGTGGCGCACGGAATTAATGACACCCAGAATGGTCGGTTGACCGACCATTCTGGCCTCCAGTGCACGCTTTTGTGGGAAATCCATGAGCGAGATCCCGATCAGCATCGTCAGCACACCCTGGCCAGGCAAAAAGAGCATGGCGAAGCCGGCCAAGAGGAACACGACGCCGACGACGTTCTTGACGACCAGCCCCAACAGGCGCAACGCTGGATGGTGGTCTTTCATCCAATGGCGGGGAATGCGCGTGTCAAAATAGTCGGCAGGCAAACGGACCAGGATCATCGGGATCGCGACCAGGGAGGCGACAAAACCGATGGCTGAGGCCACAGTGAGACCAATGAGCACATCGACCGGAATCCATTCCTGAAATACTGTAAGTAGGCCATCCATAGGACCCAGCATCCTAGCATGTGACCTAGGGCCACTCAAGGCAGCGACCGCGCAGCAACGACGGTTTACGGCTGGATTCTCAAACGGCTATAATATTTTTGTCATGTCGAATTGTTCCCTCCGGAGACTCCGAGCCGCCCTGTTCCTTGGGGCGGCGGTCTGTGGAGTGGGATTCCTTACAAGTCCTTCTTCTGTCTGTGCTTCGGAAGACCTTCATATCGAGATCACGAAGAAAGGTCTGGGCAAGGAGGTCGTGATCACGCAGGGAGCACGCGAGTGGTTCATGTTAATTGAGGTGACGCCGGAGAATTCCATAGTCCTGCGGCAGGAAAAAGAGCAGGATAGATTTCTTGTGGACGAAAGTGAGACGCATGACCGTCCTATGACGATGGGGGAAGTCGATACGGCCCTCGCCGATTATGTGAATAGTGTCAAGGCCCGCGCCACGAAGAAATAGCCACCGACCATGCCGCCCCAACCCAAATTCGTCATCTTCGCCCATCACGCAACCTACGATACGTTGCACCAGGTCGCAACGCTTGGCCTCACTGCCGCGGCGATGGGTAAAGACGTGATCGTGATCTTGTTGTTCTGGACGATCAAGAAGCTGGCTGAAGGAAAGATTGACCAGGTGGACTTTCCACCTGAGAATGCCGCGTCAGCCGATGAAGTCATGCGGCTCTTGAAAGAAAAGAAAGTGCCGAAGATTTCGGAAATGTTTCAGGACGCCAAACACGTCGGGAAGTTTCGCCTGATTGCCTGCAGTGCCGGCCTTGAATATATGGGGGTAGACAGCGCCGTCATCGAAAAGAACGTTGATGAAGTGATGGGGCTCCCTGCCATTATTGCGCTGATCTCTGACGCGGAAACAAAGCTCTTCATCTAAACACGTCGCTCGTATCTCGTCGTTCGTCTTTTGCGAGAAAATCCGCTCCCCCGAGACGCTTCACGAGATACGTTTCACGCTTAACGGCTTTTCGTCACTCCCACCCGATCACAGTATTCGGTAAGTTTGCACTTGCTGCAGAAGGGTGAGACGGGCTGGCAGAGGTTCTGTCCATAGGGAACAAGCAGATCGTTGAAGGTGATCCAATGAGGCCTTGGCAATGTCCGGCGTAGCGCCTGTTCAGTTTCCTCCGGCGTCTTGGTCCTCACATAGCCCCAGCGATTAGTGATTCGATGCACGTGGATATCCACGCAAATGCCGGGCTTGCCATAGCCGACCGTGACGACCAAATTAGCCGTTTTCCGACCAACCCCCGATAGAGTGACCAGTTCTTCGATGGAGTCGGGAACCGTACCTCCATAGACGTCCAGAAGACGACGGCAGATGGCATGAATGGACTTGGCTTTTGTCCTGTAGAATCCAACCGGGTAGATGGCCCGTTCGATTGCCTTGAGTGGGAGGGTCAGCATGGCGGTAGGTTGATGCGCTAGCGCAAACAGCCTGGCACTGGCTTCATTGGTCGTCTTGTCTTTGGTCCGGAGACTGAGGAGGCACGATATGAGGATGCGGAAGGGGTCTCGGTTCGACTCACGTGCCACCACACCGAGGACCGGTTCCTCCCACTGCCGAATCTCGCGTTTCACGACTCGAAGCGCAGCAGTGATTTGATCCTGGCGCATGGACGAGGAAAGAAGGTAAAGGCCTTGAGGGAGATTCGATCAACCGAACGGGCGAGTCAGCGGAGGATGCTTATTCCGGCTTACGCTTCGACAACCACTTTTGACGCCGCCGCTGCGCTTCGCGCTGCTTGGCTTTCTTTCTGACACTCGGCTTTTCGTAAAACCGTCTGCGCTTCAATTCGCGGAAGAGTCCTTCCCCCGCGAGTTTCTTTTTGGCGACTTTAAGTGCTTTTTCGACGTTATTATTGAAGACTTTGATTTCCATTCTTCCCGTCTGTCTACTTTCCCAGGCGATGCCTGTACAGGTTTTTTCCTTGAGCCAGCCTGGCCCTGACCAGGGGGCGCAGTGTAGCATAGCCCCCTGAGTTCCTCAAGGCGGATCGTCGTATGCTGAATCCGGTCGATCAGAGATAGCTTAAGTATTTGATTATGTTGTAATTTTATGTTTTCTGCTACCGTATGACACCCTGCATCGGCTGCAGCGATCGCCAACATGAGTCCAACGGTCAAATCAGACCGAATAGAGGGCTTCACCTCTGCACAGCAGGCATGGAGAAGGGTTCCGGCCTCTGTTGCCTGTTCAGCTATTTCAAGCGGGATCTCGGTTGCCAGGTGAAGGGCAGACGACACGATGGCGGGACGGGTCCGGTCTGATTTCGGGAGACTCGTGGCTTGAATAAACCGGCGATAGGCATTGCCATCCGCTTGCATGAGATCGCGAAGCCGCCGGCTGATCTCACTCAGCCGATATTCAACCCCTTCTTGCCGGCTGAGCCGCGTCCCCATGATTCCCAATGAAGCTGCGAGAGCGCCCACCAAGGCCGCGACTGCGCCGCCGGCTGGAGTCGAGGTGGCTGCGGCCACTGAGTCCAGAAAGTCTGCGAGGGATTGTTGATACAAATCAACAGGCTTCTCCTTGCGAGACGAGGCCTCTCGCGCAGGCTCAGCGAATAGCCGAGTCTCCAATCTCGTTTCCAATACCTGTAATTCATCGAATTGTTCGAGCGCAAGGCCATGTGCCGCAGCTTGAACCAGCGCCGCTTGTGGTACAAGCCCGATTACTTCGCTCCCCGCTACCGCCACACCCTGTGCCGCTGCCCGGGTCCGGATCGCTTCAAATGCAACGTGGATAGGTGTAATGACATAGTCGGTGAGATTCATGGCCACCTGAACTAACCGTCGGCTGGCTAACTGCACGCCGATTGCCTTGAGATGGGGCAGCCCTCCGTTTGATTGGCGAATATCTTTCGCAATTGATCGAGCCAGCGCCAGATCCGTCGAGCGGAGATTCACATTGAAAGCGATCAAGGGAGGGCGTGCGCCGATGACAATGGCACCGGCTGTCTTGTGGAGGTGGGACGGGCCAAAATCAGGTGTCCAGTCCGGATCGGAGGCCATGCGGAAGGCGAGGCCTTGAAGCCCTCCTCGGCGGACCGACTCGAGTGGGGCATGATCGCGGTGCAGGGCCGCCTCCTCGTAAAGGAAGACGGGGATTTCCAGCTCTGCCCCTACCTGTTGCCCCAATCGCTTCGCCAGATGGATACAGTCCTGCATCGTTGCCCCACGCAACGGCACAAAGGGCACGACATCCGTCGCCCCCACCCGCGGATGAACACCCCTGTGCTCCCGGAGATCGATCAGATCTGTCGCCACGCGAATAGCGCGAAAAGCCGCTTCAGCTACGGCGTCCGGTTCACCGGCAAAGCTCAAGACGGAGCGATGGTGGTCCCGATCCATCGTCTGGTCCAATAGCCGGATCCCCGGCACGGACTCCACCGCATGCACCAGCGCATGCACCGTTGTCTGGTTTCGTCCTTCACTGAAATTCGGCACACATTCGACGATTCGATCCACGCCCCGCCTCATCAAGTATCAACACAACGAAGCCGGAGGTCTGACGATCAGCCCTCCGGCTTCTCTCCCCACTAACAGGATGCTGAAAAAGACCGCCAGCGGCGTTCTCACATCGTTCAAGCCCTCAACGTACCCCAGAGGGTACGCCTCCAGGCTTTCACTCGCTGCGGCCTTGCTGAACGGCCTTTTTGAGCATCCTGAGGCTATGTTGACATTGAGACTGTTTATGGAAGGTTCCAGCCTGTGAAAGCTCTGTCTGTGCGGTTATTTTGTCTTTTTCACAAAGGCTTTATAGATCGTTCCCGATTTGGTCTGTTCTTCTTCGAGTCCGACCATCTGATGGCCGGTTGTGTCGCACCAGGCAGGCATATCCTTCTTGATGCCCTCGTCGTCTGAGACGACTTCAAGAACCTGGCCCAACTTCAGTTCCTTGATCTTCTTCAATGTCATAATAATCGGCATCGGGCAGAAGTACCCAAGCGTATCGAGCTTCACATCAGCATGTGGCATAGCGTCTCATTTCTCTCGTTTGTTTGGTTGATTTCGTTTGTGTAGTTAACTGGAGCCTCGCACCAAATGAACCAAATAAACTAAATGAACAAGTTGACGCTACCCTGTTTGGCTTCCGCAAGATAGGTAGTCACCCCTGCGAACTGATCGATACCCTCGATGAGCGTATCTTTTGTGATCCCCATCAACCCCATGGTGGTCGTGCAGGCAATGAAGTGCACACCGAGGTCCAGTGCTGTCTCCATAAGTTCCGGCACACCCGGCATCCGGTTTTGCTTCATGACCTGTTGCATCATCTTCGTACCCAACCCCCAGAAATGGAACCGCGAGAGGGGAAGGCTGTCCGCGCCTCCTTTATTGAGTAGGCCGAACATCTGACGAAGCCAGTCTTTGGCTGAGCTGGTCGCTCCTTTCCGGCGAATGGCGTTGAGACCCCAGAAGGTGAAAAAGATTGTGACCTGCATTCCCATAGCGGCAGCCCCTGTGGCGATGATGAATGCCGCCATTGCTCGGTCCAGGTCGCCGCTTAGCAGCACGATCGTCACCTTCTCGGGCTTGGAAGCCTGGAGATCTGCCAACGTCACTGCTGGATCCATCTGCGCAATTGTCATGACGTTTTCTATCTTCTCATGCCCGCATGAATTTAGCGATTTCAATAGGATTTTCACTATAGTATCCGCTCCTTTTTCTTGTCAAGGAAGAGAGGAGGAGCGGTCAAGTGCCCTTCTTGCTCGCAGAACGCGCACGATAAGAATGTGCTCGTTCGATGCGCACAGTCAAGGGCAGCTTGGCCACTCCTTTAACGAAAAGTGAAGAGGAGTGGAAGACCCTCGCCATGGCCAATGGCACGTCTCGGGAAATCGATTGCGAAGCAATCGGAGGGTAGGGTGGGTGAAGAATACCTGCCATTGGGTGGGCGGGTGAGAAACTCGCGCGCAGTGGGAGACCGAGCAGGCCACCCCGCTAAGGGAAGTACGGGATCGAGGCAGAAAAGAATGCGAAGATGCAATTGGTACCAACCGGCTTGACGTTCCGTGACCCACTCGCTATATTCACAAGGTCTGCGTTGCTCCTTCCAGGCCCATCCCTCCTCATCAATGAACAGCGACCTTATCACCGAGATCAAGCTATCCAAATGGTACTACAAGTTGAAAGCAGCGCATCTTGCGTCGGCGCAAATCGGACAACCTCTCGACCACCCGCTCAAAGAACGAGTCACCCTTCGCTGGAAGAGCTCAGTGCGCTGAATCCGAATGAATCATATTGGCTAGGACTTATGCTGGGCAACAGCGCGACTCGGAAAATACCGCATCTTGTGTTCCTCCTCTCCTCGATTATTCTTTGCGCACAAGCTTTTCCACTTTGGTCAGCGGAGAGCCGTCGTGTCGCCACGGTGCCGGCAGTGGGAGTCCTCTCCGATGGGCAGACCGGGATCATTCACTACATCGTGCTCCAAATCGACCAGGATTCCCGGCAAGAAGGACCGACGGTTCAATTCAATGAGATTAACCTGGGAGGCGGTTCAATAGTCAGCGAGGATTGGAAAGAGGGAGTCAGGCAAGCAGTTACGGCTGCCACGGAAGCAGTGGGAGAGGATGGACGAGGATGGGTAGTCACGGTCAAAAACCGGTCCTCCAATGCCTTGACCGAAGGAATGAGCGCCAGCGGTGCCGTTGCAGTCGGTCTTGTCGCAGCCTGGCGAGGCGACGACATTAAGCCACAGGTCACTCTGACCGGAAAAATCCTGCCGGACGGTAGAATCGATCCGGTTGGTGCACTGCTCATTAAAATCGAAACGGCGGCCCGCGCACAGTTTACAACCATACTGGTGCCTCGAGGGCAACCAGCCACCGTTGACAAGGATTTCCTCCAACTGGCCACTCGATGGAATATCAAAGTCATCGAAGTGACGACGCTGGAGGAAGCCTATCCGCTCATGACGACGCCAAGACGCTAACAAACTGCTGGAACATTCAGTCTTCTTCAGAGGCCGCACCCATCTGCACTAAATGCTCCATCGCGTTCTGAATCTGGGGGCGCGAACCGAGTAGTACTACGATATCGCCCGCCATCAACCGGGTATTCTCAGACGGATTTGCTTGCGTTGCGCCAGCACGTGTCCAGGCAATCACGGAAACGCCAGTTTGTGAGGGGAGGTCAATCTCAGCCAACGTTTTCCCCAGAGCAGGGGAATCGTCGTCGATGCGACAAGTTTCGATTTCCGTATCCTTCAGGGTTCCATCATGAAGATGATGTGGGAGTTCCGGTGATTCGCTGCGGCGAAGCAACGCGTACCCTTCACGGCGAATTTGTGTAGCCTTCCGCATCACAAAGTCCGGCGGCATTTTGTAGGTGCGGAGTATCAGGGAAAAGATTTCGATGGAGGTTTCGAATTCTTCCGGCACCACATCATCTACGCCGAGATTGTGTAGCTCCTCAAATTCTCGTAGATAGCGGGTCCGCACGACAACATGGAGCTTGGGGTTGATTCCCTTGGCAACCTGCACGACCCGCCGGGTGATGAATGGATCCGAAATGGCGATCACCAACACCTTGGCATCCTCGATCTTCATATGCCGCAGCACGTGCGAATTCGTGGCATCGCCGTAGAAGATAGGCACTCCATGTTTCGACTCGCGGCTGACTATATCGCCGTCGAGATCCAAGCCAAGGTAGGGGATCTCCGTCTCGCCGAGAACGCGGGCGAGATTCCTCCCATTTAATCCATACCCTGCAATAATGACGTGGCCCTTCATCCGGATCTGCTTCCCTTCGGTCTGCTCGACATGGGCGAGGGTGTGTCTCGGCAGCCAATGATAGACCCGCTGCCACGCCTCCGCGCGACGAGCCAGGTTCGGCGACCACTGTATGAGAAAAGGGGTCACGATCATGGAGAGCACCGAGACCGCAAGAAAAACTTGATACGGATCGCCTTGGAAATAACCACTTGCCTCCCCCTGCTGCGCCAGCAAGAAACTAAACTCTCCGACCTGAGCCAGGGCGACGCCCACCATTATTGCCGAACGCGGGGGGGTTCCCGACAACAGGACCGCTCCGGCCCCGGAAAAAAACTTTATCAACAGAACTGCCACGAGAAGTCCGAGTACCGGTCCCGGATGCGCGAGCAACACCCGCCAGTCCATCAGGATGCCGATCGACACAAAGAATAGACTGGTGAAACTGTCGCGGAACGGCAGCACTTCGGCTATGGCCTGATGGCTGTACTCAGATTCGGAAATGACCAACCCAGCGATGAATGCTCCTAGCGCCAGCGAGAGACCACCGAGCGAGGTGAGCCAGGCGATGCCGGTACAGGAGACGATGATCGTCAGCAAAAACAGCTCGCGGCTGCGGCTCCGGACGATATATCCCAATAGTTTGGGAACTAGATACCAGGAGGCTGCAATGACAACGAGGACAACGAGAACCGATTCCCCCAAGGTGATTAGAATCGCCAGTCCGCCCCCCTCGGATTTACCGGAAAGAATCGGCATCAACAGCATCATTGGTACAACAGCCAGATCCTGACAGATGAGAATGCCGATCGTGGCTCGGCCATGGATCGAGTCGCTGTCCCCTCGTTCCGTTAAGGTCTTCAGTACGATCGCCGTGCTGCTGAGGGCGAAGAGAAATCCCCAGAACAGCCCTTCCCGCCAGGACAATCCGATGAGCATCGCCCCGAGAAGCGCGATTGCCAGCACGCCGCCGATCTGGATTGGTGCCGCCACAAACATGAGGCGGCGCATGGACAGTAATTGCGGTATTGAAAATTCGATGCCGATGGTGAAGAGAAGCAGAACGATTCCGACCTCGGCCAGCACCTCGACCGTGCCGACATCTGCGATGAGGTTCAACCCGTGGGGGCCGATGAGTGAGCCGGCGACCAAGAATCCTGCGATCGAGGGAAGCCGCAACTGGTGGAATACGAAAACAACGGCGATCGATGCCAAGAAGATCACGAGCAGATTTGCAAGTACGCCGTAGTCAGTCATGTCGGAAATTGGTCAGATGTGGGGAGTGACAAAGGGGGCGAAAGAGACCAGTCAATCGCCTCACGTTTCACGGGTTGAGGGCGTAGAATACCCTAGTAGCGAAAAGGTAACAAGGTCAAGCTGTGTATTTACTCAGTAAATCTGTTTAACTGGGATGGCATCACGGAATGAATATGAGGCCAGACCATGGCCGCAATAGCTGCGCTGCTTTACCTTCGTCATCGCCGGCGCAAGTCCGATCCGGCAAAGTCTCGTACAGCCTTCACACGGCTCACACAGTGGCCTCCCTGCCGCTCCTCCCTGTACGACGTGTGCCGGTGGAAAACCTCCGAACCTGCGTCCATGCTGGTTGGGCTCGGCTGATTGGCCAGTTTGCGACGCCCCTCGTCAGTAGCAAGCCTCCCCTCGAAAGATGAATAGACGACGTTCTGTCCAGTATAATAGTTTGTGAGCAGCATCGGTGAGTACATGTAAGGGGGATGAACAATGATGCAAGCCTTAGCTGTTCCACTGTCTCAAGGGAGGTGCTCTATGCGGCCTACTCGTGTACTCATGATTGCCGCAACGATCCTCACCCTGTCTTCAGCGTCGGCATTCTCCGACACGACGATCCCCTCCGATCCGTTCCTGATGCGGGAATGTACCCAAGCCGATGGGAGCGTCCTCTACACCAACAAGGATTTGCCCGGCTGCAAACTGATGAAGTTAAAAGAACTGTCAAGCGTACCTTCGCTGGAGGACATGCCGACCTATCGCCCCACCGTGACTGCGGCTCCACACTACGATATTCCTCCGTATCCCAGCCGCAATCAGACCGGTATAGCCGGCGGACGACAGACTGTCCCCGATTGGGCTAAAGATTGGCACGCCAGCATCGCCTCATCCGGGTCCGTACAGGCGCAAGTCTGTTCTATGTACGGGGAATGGCTTAATCTGAGCGAGAAATCCCGAGGCGGCTTCTTTTTCGGAACAGATCCCTCGTATGGCGGAGATCTGTCTGGAAGAAATCAGCAGGGGGCAAGCTATTCGTTCTATGACAACGCGCGTTTTGTCACGCTCAAGCGAATGTTTGGGCAGGGGTTTGTGCCGATCGGCTGTCCATAACGAGCCGGCCTAGGGCGAACGACTGTGGGGTGCCAGGTTCTCTGCAGAGAGCCTGGTACCCCTTATTTTTTATAGAACTGCCGATACCACTCGACGAACCGGGGGATTCCCGCTTCGATGGGGGTAGCCGGCTTGAATCCGACATCTCGTGAGAGATCTTCGATGTCGGCATAGGTGGCAGGAACGTCACCTGGCTGGATAGGCAACAACTTCTTCTTCGCCTGTTTTCCGATCGCCTGTTCCAATACCTCGATAAAGCGCAAGAGTTCGACCGGCTGATGATTCCCGATATTGTAGATCCTGGCAGGTGCTGAGCTGGTTCCGGGGTCCGGCTTGTCTCCGGACCAGCCTGGGTTGGGCTTGGCTGGATGGTCGAGGGTCCGGATCACCCCTTCGACAATATCATCGACATAGGTAAAGTCTCGCCGCATCTTTCCATGGTTGTAGACCTCGATCGGCTTTCCCTCCAGGATCGCCTTCGTGAAAATAAAAAGGGCCATATCAGGCCTACCCCAGGGCCCGTAGACCGTAAAAAATCTCAGACCCGTGCAGGGAATCCGATAGAGATGCGCATAGCAATGGGCCATGAGTTCGTTAGCTTTCTTGCTGGCCGCATAGAGAGAGACCGGATGGTCGACGTTGTCGTGAATCGAGAACGGCATCTGGGTGTTGCCGCCGTATACGGAACTCGACGAGGCATAGACCAGGTGTTCAACCTTTGCGTGTCGGCAACCTTCCAGAATGTTCAGAAACCCTTCGATGTTGCTGTCCGTATAGGCATGGGGATTCACCAGCGAATA
>JACAFD010000075.1 GCA_013388555.1 Nitrospirota bacterium
CTTGTTGCAGAATCCCATCACCGGTTCGACCACCGCGCGGTTGTACCAGCTCCGGTCGAAGAACACGATCTCGCCCTTGTTGGGCAGTTGGCGGATATAGCGTTGAAAGTACCATTGCCCCCGCTCTTCATCCGACGGTTTTGGCAGCGCGACCACACGCATGGCACGAGGATTCAGATGCTCGGTGAACCGGCGGATCGTACCGCCCTTCCCTGCCGCATCGCGTCCTTCGACCAGAATCGCAATCCGTTCCCCGTCGCTCTGCACCCACCGTTGAAGCCTGACCAATTCAACTTGTAATTGTCGTAACTCCTGCTCATAGAGCAGTGTCCTGCGCACCTCCTCGATATCTACGGCTTTGTGATCGAGTAGCTGAATGAAGCCCTTTCTTGTATTAATTCTTTGAAGATCATCCTCGGTCAAGGCGAAGCCCAGTTCGCCGATACGTCTAAGCCCCTGTCCTACGGACCCGCTGCGCGCCAATCGATAGCCGTCGCCTTCCCGCGGCACCACCGTTGGAATGGTCTCCAGCTGATTACGCTCATCGATGTCCGCCTCATCCCGCTGACCCGCCCGGCCTTTTGTCTTCCCGATCGATTCGCCATCGGCTGCCATACAGAGATTCCTTCCTTTTATGCGAATCAGAATGCTACGTTGCGGTCACGCTCGGCGACGGCTTTGATGTAGTCTGCCATGCCCTTGATCGTCGCGCCCGCAACGAGATCCCCGGCGCCGATTTGCCGCGCCACGGCGCAGGCCCCGCAGACCCAGATAGGAATATTCGCAGCTTGTACGGCTGCCAGCACTTCTTTCATCGGCGTCAGATTCACCCCGGTCACATGATCGGCAACACCCTTCCGTCCCAACGTCACCGCTTCGTTCCAGAGCCAGAGCACGACCTCATGCCCTTGCTCCTTCGCAACCTTCGCTGCTATGAACGGCAGCGTGGCCATCGTGGGATCGTCCGTGCCTCGGCTGCCGGAAATAATAAATGTCGCCATTCTTTTTTACTCCTTTACATTCGCGTTTCATCTCTCCTCACTCTTTGCCACTTACTACTTACTACTTTCCACTCACCACTTACCCCCTACTTCGCCAGCGACCGAATGTAGTGAATCAACTGCCACACCTGCTCATCCGGCAACCCGCCAAATGACATCATCCCTGTTCCAGGCGAGCCGTTCTTGATGGTCCAGAACAGATGACCATCGGGAATGTCTTTCATCATCGAACTACACGTGAAATTTCTCGGCGGCGGCACCAGGGCTGCCCCCATGATGCCCTTCCCGTCGCCTTTCTCTCCATGGCACATTGCACAGGCAACAGGCAGCGCCGTCCTGAGAAACAGCTCCTTCCCCGCTTGTAGTGTGCCGGTAGATGCCGGAAGCGGATTCATCCTGGTCAGGAATTCATCCGATACCTTGACCGCCTGGCGCGGTTGCACACAGGTTCCTCCCTGGCCCGCGCTCGGAGCGGCAGCAATGTCCGGCGCACCCTTGAAGGTCGCTCGCATATAGGCGATCACATCCGCTACGCCTTGCTGACCGATCGTCAAGTTCCAATAGGGCATATTGGGCGATTTTCCCATCGCCGCGCCGCCGTGATTGACGACGTTATAGAGATACTCCATCGGAAGCTTGTCAAATGGAATGTTGGCATGGATCGCCGGCTTGGGTACGAGGCCGGATGCCCCCGGTCCGTCACCTTTGCCGGTCGCACCGTGGCATTGTGAGCAATATTCCTTGTAGACGACTTTACCTCGATCCACGTTCGCCATTCCGAATTCCTGGCTCGTCCAGGGTTCGTAATACTCAAAGTCCTTCACCCCTTGGACCATTAAGAATCCGATCACGGCTCGGAGCTGCGGCTCTGTCGCATCGGCCAGAAACTCACCGCTATGCGGCGTAAAGTCTTGTGGATTCTGTCCGAACCGGAAGAGCCAGTCCTGGTTGTACCGCTGTCCAGCTGTCACCAGCGAGGCACTCTGCGGCCCCCCGATGAATGTGCCGTTCTCTTCAATGATGTGACAGCCAAGACAGGCGTGCGCCTTGTAAGCCATCCCGCCGAACGTCGCTTCGAACTTCGTCACCTTCGACAGATCAAACGAGCCGACTTTGACTCGCGGATCCTTGTTGTGCTCAGCAAAGTAATCGGCGATGGCGTTGGCCTCCGACTCAGTCACCATCGGATGCTTCGACGGAACCTCGGTCAGATCCCATCGATAGCCCTTGGCATATAACGGTGCTTCTTTGCCGGTTAGCCACCGGATCAACCAGGACCGCTGATACTTGCTGCCGGCCCAGATGAGGTCGGGCGCCTTCAGATTGAAACGCGAATCCGGCTGACCTTCCAGCCTGTGGCATTGGACGCAGGTCTGCTGAATAATTTCTTTTGCGCGGGACTGATCGGCCCCGAATGACAGGGGAGGGAACAATATGAGCGCCACCAACACGAGTCCTGCGCTTCCAATGGCCGCCCGGATTCTCACATTCTGCATCACTGCTCCTTTCACGATGGTTTCTCCCCACGTTGATGGGGATTGAGTTCGATCGCCACGCCGGCTGGTACCGCGAGGGATTGATGCACGGTGCAGCCATGCGCCACTTTGAGAAGCCGCTCGCTTTGTGCGGACGTAATACGATGCGGTAAGTGAATCGTTAGTGCGATCCGGCCTACCCGATGTGGCTGTTCCGCCATGGTCCATTCCGCCTCGACACTCAACCCTTTCGTCGAGATCTGATGGCGGTCGCAGTAGCGGTCCACAAAATACCCGGCACAACTAGCAAGTGAACCGACAAAGAGTTCGACAGGACTCATGCCGGCATCCTGCCCTCCATCCTCGACCGGCTGATCGGTGACGACCCGATGCTTGCCGCTCGTGATGTCATGCCGAGTTCCACCATGGTAGGCCACGATGAGTGTCATTGCGCACCTCCCGGTTCAGGCAATCGCATCGCCAGCCAGATACAGACGATTCCCAAAGGCACCGCGATCCACAAGGCGTGAATTCCGATCAAGCCCGGAAGCGTCACCGGACCATATCGACCGACGGTCAACAGAGACTCCTCGACCCCAGGAAACATAAAGGCGAAGACGAGTGCTCCGCATAATCCGCCCAGCACAGTCACCCAAGCATCCGGTTTACCCTCTGCACAGGCCGCGAGAGCCGTCCCAGGGCAGTATCCCGTGAGCGCAAATCCCACACCGAAGATGACGCCGGCGAGAATGAGCCCCAGAAGATAGAGTTCTTTCACCTTCATATTGGCGAGACCGAATAGGTCCAACAGATACACCCCCATGAGCCCGACACCGATGGCCATCAGAATCAGCTTCATGATGGTCAGATCTTTCAACCGTAGCGCGTTGACAATCTTGGTGTGACTCGACGCGCCGGAAAGCTTCAGCAGAGCCCCAAAGGCCGCTCCGAGCACCAGCCCCAGCACAAGCGTCAACATCGTGACCCTCCATCCCGGTAGAGTACACGCGCCGTGACAATCCCGCTGATAAAGAGCGCCACTGAAAAGACAAAGGAGCTGATGGCCAATTGCGAAATCCCACTGATCATGTGCCCGGAGGTGCAGCCGCCGCCGAAGCGGGCGCCGAAGAGGAGAAGAAACCCGCCGACGAAGGAC
The DNA here is from genome assembly GCA_013388555.1 of Nitrospirota bacterium. GTDB lineage: Bacteria > Nitrospirota > Nitrospiria > Nitrospirales > Nitrospiraceae > Palsa-1315. Next base: position 3,633 of record JACAFD010000075.1, read on the forward strand.
CAGACCAACCGACGTCCAGGATTCGAGCCGAATCGTCTTCTCCATTCAATCGGCACGACCCTAGTCCTGAAACGAGCGGTGGCCACCGTTGCCGCCAGCGCGCCTAGCGGGATTCCCAATACAAAGAAGAACTCGTAGGTGGCCAGCGTCCATCCTTGCGCAGCCTTAGCCAAGTAGGGACTCCTCGATGCCACGTCCGGGAGCACCGCGTGCAGGAGTACACCGTCCAACACGACATACTGCGCCGACACCCCGATGGGTTGAACCAGTCCAACGGCGACGATCAAGACCAGACCGATTCCGATCCCGCCGGCCCACCATGAGAGCAGCGGGTTGGTATCCTCGTGACGCGCTCCATGATGATATGGGACGTCTTTCTTCATTTCGGCATCACGGTTTGATATAGACCCAACCTTGTTCTTGCAATTCCATCAGACGGACCATCGCGGGAATCGTTCGATCCACCTGATCGATCAAATCCGCCAGTGTGAGACCCTGAGCCTTCATCGTATTGGAGCAGGCTGTGAACTCGACGTCATAGGCCGTCTTCAGTTGCGCCAGTTCGGTCGTCAACGTCGAGTCTTTTTTCGTCAACAACGTCAGCCCGGCGCCATGCACCACCAACTCGACCAGCACGTGCTCGCGGCCCACGTCCTGATAGAGGTTGCGAATATTATTCAACGCTCCTCGTTGCACCTTCTCGTCGCCTGAATTGAGGTGCATGACGACTCGATGCGGGTCCTGAGACGTCACAGCTGCTCCACTGAGCCCTGCGGCAGACACGCCCACTGCGCCGACTAAAAGCGTGACGAGCATCGCGTTCATCTTGGCAACCACGGTGTGTATTACCCTCTCAAAGATTTCGCTTAGCAGGGTGCTGACAATAATTGTTCCGCAGACTCTTAGTACGGAGAATCTGCAGGCTTCCCGCCCTTCGGCCAATCGCGTACTTTGCCGGGGTAATCCGGCCTCGGTTGGGCATTGATATACGCGGCGACATCATAGGCGTCATCATCCGACAGACTCCAACCCCAGCTACGCGGCATATTCGACTTGATGAATGCCGCAGCCACAGTCACCCGTGCCATGCCCGCGCCAATGGTGTAGGACTGAGGACCCCAGACCGGCGGCGCCGCCATCGTCCCTTGGCCATCTGTGCCATGACAGAAGGCACATTTACCCGCAAACACGTTCTTCCCGTTCTCTGCATTGAGCGGGCGCCGTGAGTCGATGCGCTGGAGGCCTCGCCAGGATATTGTCGCACCGCTCGGCACTCCGCGTGAGAGCCAGGTGATATAGGCCACGACTGCCTGCAGCTTGGAGCTGTCTGGCGGGAATGCGCGCCCATTCAGACTTCTCTCCATGCACTCGTTGATGCGATCAGCAAGTGTGTTCACCCGCGCGTTGCGGGTTCGGTACTCGGGATAGACTGCGGCAAGGCCGACGAAAGAGGCGGCGTTCGGATTCAGTCCGGCATCGAGATGACAATTGGTACAGTTCAGGCGGTTGCCGACGTAGGAACTGGCATATTCCTGCGTATTGGCGACAATCTGATACCCTAGCCGGATCTGTTCACCCAGTTGACTGCCCGGAATGGTTTCCCAGGAGGGCGGAGCGAATTCAATCGGGGCCATCCCGCTTTCAGCCCCCCGAGACTCCTCAGTCTTCACCTGAGCACTCTCGCCTGAACAGCTGAGGAGCGTAGCCACCCCAAGAATTACCGGCAACAGCCACATCATCATAGCCATGCCTTGTGCCAGGACCATGCCACTTTCACAGACGACTTGCCTATCATCTTGCCTGTCAAATCATAGGATTAACAGTCAGATTCAGCTCATGCTGGAGCTAAACGCCACAGGGCGCCAGATGTGATTGTCGCAGGATGCTACAGAAGAGGGCTGCTGGCGGCGGCCCTGCGATGAAGGCAAGGTGCTTGGGTTATTTCGGCGGGGCTTTCGACGCGGACTCTTCGTTGTACAACTCAACTCGGTTCCGCCCTCTACGCTTAGCCTGATACATGGCTTGATCCGCACGTGCGATGAACGTTTCGATATGATCGATGTCCGTAGAGACCATCGCGACCCCGATACTGACTGTCACCGCGGTGACATGCTGTTCCCACGCGAACTGATCCTGCGCAATTTTTAGCCTGATGCGCTCGGCTATCTGCAGGGCGCCGTCCTGATCGCACTCCACTAAGCCGATGATAAACTCTTCCCCCCCATAGCGGCCGATGATATCGGGCGGGCGGATCATTCCTCTGGCCAACTGTGCCACATGGAGCAACACCTGATCGCCGAACGTATGCCCAAAGCGGTCATTGATCTCTTTGAAGTGGTCCACATCGAGAAACAGCAGCGCAAACTGGTGTCGGTAGCGCCGGCTCCTGTGAAATTCCAAGACCAGGGCCTCCATGAGTGCGCGCCGGTTATTCACAGAGGTGAGAGAATCCTGTCGGGATAACTCTTCAAGCTGCCGATGGGCGTCCTTCAGTCGACAGAGACTCTCTTCCAGACGCTGCATCGTCGTATGGTAATACGTCTCCACGACGAAGATCTCATCGAGCGTGATGGCCTTGTTCAACGTGAGGGCCAATGATGAGAGTCTCCGCGCGTCTTCCGGGTAACACACCACAAGCCGTTGCACAATCAACTCGAAGAGTTTGTGGTAGGCGCCCAAGTACCACTTTTGCTTGAGCCCGACTCGTTCGTGCGTGAGTCCGATTCGAAGCCGCCCTTCTGCATACTCGACGTCATCGCCGAGTCGCCCAAGACTAAGCAGGTACTGGCGCTGCGACCCCTTGAGGCGCTCCACGAGCTTCGGGTCGGATAAGATGCCCCTGAGTTCTTCGAATTGGAGTAGGTGGTCGTAGAATTCCCCGATGATCTCGTCGACGTGAGAAGAGATCACGTCGTGGATCTCGACAAGATTCTGCCGGTCTTGTGGGCTGAAGGAGAGAAACGCTCGTCTGGTCTGCAGCTCCTCCTCTGTGATCTGCAGTCGATCGCAGAGACCTCCCGCCGACTGCATGCTTTCTGGGTCAGCCATACGGATTTCAAGCGCGCGACAAGCAGGATCCGAAGGTCAAAGCTCTGAACACTTCAACCTTCGGACCTTGCACACTCGCATCCCGGCTGTTTTGTGCAGTTCTCGTGCCTCTCGTTCCCCATTGACGGATGAGAGGCGCTATTATCCAGCAGGGTCTTTTACTCTTTTACAATCACACCGCACGCCTCTCCCCTAACGGCCGACCCCGCAATCGCCCTTTCGCATGCAGGCACGCCCACGACTTTATCCTCGAAGCGCGAGTGAAGCTGCGCCGGGGTTCTCTGAAAGTCTTGACGAACGGCCCCCTAGACACTATGTCAAGGGGACACTCAGAATCAACGAGTTAAGCACTTGCCCCTTTAAAGTCTTCTCTTCCATCGAGTTTTCATTGCGTAGTGTTCAGCGGAAACATCCTCGGCTACATCACGCATTTACGGCCCGACCCCTGACCGTACCAAAGCACGGTGTTTATCAGCCAACTCCTTATTTTCTTTCATAGCCTTCCTAAAGTCTGCCGCAATGGCTTTGCAGTGGGCTATGTGTTCAGATGCGTTCATTTTTCCTGAGACCTCTGCCGGAAACTTTTCATAGTAATCGGCTGCGAACTCCCAATTCTCCGCTTTTGCTTTCAAATCCAGAGCCTGTTGGTCATAGTACATCGACAGCTTCAGGTGATCGGTAGCCATGCTCCCACTGGGCATCTCAGCGAAGCTTTGCGTAGCAATCAGGAGACCGAGAACCAGGAATCCGCAAGCCCAACCAACTTTTTTTAACAACATATGCCCCCCCTGTTTGTGCGACCCATTTGTCTACTACGGTGAGCGAGCTTCACCGCCCCTCTTGGACAATTCTCAACCTAGAACACGGTATGGGATCTCTGGCTTGCTGGCTTGCCATCCTCCTTTCGTTCAAGCAAAATCCCTAAATCCGCATGATCTACGCGAGTTCCCGGCAAACCTGCCGAGGTGCCAAGCGAGAGTAGATGACGTAATCCTAGCCAGATCCATGCCGGGCACTATTAAACTGAACGGAGCAATAAGCACACTAGGCATCTCCCTAGAAACCTGAGGCAATTTCCCTAGCCCGGGCTTGTACGCACCACGAGGCGCCTCCGCCGAATCCGCTGGCGTTGATGCGTCGAGGTGCGTGCCTTGTCGTGATAGGACATGGCGCCCTCCTTCTTGGCGAGGGCTTCAGCCTAGCGTATCAAATCGACGGATCTTCGCCATCATGAGCGTTCACAACCTGATGAACCCGGACGTCTAGAAGCTATCTCGGAAACTCCTTAGGTGCCTGCACGTGTTGCCAGCCTTCGCCGTTGAGCGAATTGAGCAAAGCCACGAGATCCTGCTTCTCCTGCTCGGTCAGTTCCAGCGGAATGAGCATGGTGTCGTGGTACGGATTCATGATGCCCCCCTGGTTGTAAAAATTCACCACTTCCTCCAGCGTCTTGTAACGCCCGTCGTGCATATAGGGGGCGGTGCGGGCGATCTCGCGCAACGTCGGCGTCTTGAAGGCACCGATGTCCTCCGCATTCTTCGTCACCTGGTACCGGCCGAGATCCACCGTATTGGTGTACCACCCGATCCCGAGATTGTGAAACTTCTCATCGGTGAAGTTGGATCCTGAATGGCAGCGCGTGCAATGTCCCTTTACTCTGAAGAGATCCAGCCCTCGGCGGGCGGATTCGCTTAACGCCTCCTCCTCCCAACCACGGTCAAACTTATCCATCGCGCTGTTGCCGGACAGGGTGGTCCGCAGGAAACTCGCGATCGCCCTCCCCACATCCTCGATCACGATCTCGCGGCCAAACACGTCCTGAAAGAGCTTCAGATATCCCGGGATCTGTCGCATCTTGGCGACCATTTCATCATGGTTCATAAACCCGTGCTCGACCGGATCGACGAACGGCCCGATGGACTGATCTTCTAGTGTCGCGGCACGGCCATCCCAAAACTGCGCCTGGCTGTAGACACGGTTGATCAACGCAAGCGCGCTGCGTCCGCCTTTACGGTTATCGATCCCGATTGAGACAGGCATGCCGTCCGTAAAGCCCTTCTCCGGCAAATGGCAGCTCGCGCAGGCGATCGTGTTGTTCTCCGACAGCCGCTTGTCGAAAAACAACAGCCGCCCCAGCTCGACCTTCTGCGCCGTCAGGGGATTGTCGGCAGGAACAAAAGTATTGGCATCTTTCAGTCCCTGGAGCTGTGGCAATTGATAATCCAAACCTATTGTCGCTGCTTTACCGCTTTCGCCAAATCCCGAGTGCAGCGGCAGTGCGAAAGCTACTCCTAGTACGAGAACCCCGGACAACACGAGACTCACCGATTTCCTGAATCGTGCCATCACATCTTCCCCTTGGTGTAAGGGTGGTAACTCTGGACCGCGACTCTGCACCCGTCCCTTCGCTCTGCATTCGTCCACATCCCAGATCGTTACAACGATGCCAAACAGGTCTTCTGAAGTGGCACTTCCTGGAAATCCCGCAGACTCTTTCGCTTCCTCCGGTCCCGATTGATAAGAGTCACTCTTCTAAGATTGGATTCAAGAAAAGTTTGGGCCGTCTCTCGTCTGCGTCTGCAATGAAGGCAGCGCTCATCTTCCGAGGGGGCAAAACATCGCATCTGAGTCTAGCAGGATGCTGAACAAGCCCGCCGGTCGGTCTTGATCATTTGGTCTATCTGGTTGATCAGCCTCACCCTCAGACTATTCGGCTCGCTCGATGCTCAGCGGGTACCTCAGCAGGTCGTTGAACTGCTATTCCGTCATCGGCATCTTGGCGTGCCTGCTTCTTTGGATTTAACTTCGGGATTCATACGTTCCCCCCGAACAGTTTCATGCCGTTGTGAATGAATAAGACGATGGCGACCCCGATTGCGACGACTGCGAAACTCTTCGTCAACGTCGGCACCGAGACCCGTTGAATGGTCCACGATCCCCCGGTCATACCCAAGGCGCTTCCCAGTAGCAAGAGGCCGGCAAGAAGCCAATCCATCTGTCCCGTCTGCAGATGGCCGACAAGCCCGCCTACGGCGACGAGCGCGATGATCAACAGGGAGGTACTCACGGCCATCCTCATGGGAAACCCCAGCACCAGCGCGAGCGCCGGCACGATCACAAAGCCACCCCCAACTCCGAAGAATCCAGTCAACAGACCAACGACTGCGCCGATCAGCGAAACCTTGATCCAGCAAGAGCGGGGGAACTGTTCGGCGCAACTTTCTGCTGAAGCACGCTCCAGCCTATAATCACTCTGCCGCCACATTTGCCAGGCCGCGACGATTACTAAGAGACTGAACAAAAAGAGCGCCGTTTCCTCCCGCACGAACCGATGGCCGTAGGCGCCGCCCCACGCGCCGACTGCACCGGCCGCGCTGAAGATCAGGGCAGCCTTCACCTTCACCTCACCGGACTCTCTGCGTTGATACACACCGAGCAACGCGGAGACCGCCACCACCACCAGCGAGATAGCGGCGGCGGACTGCACCTTCACTCCCAGCACATACACCAGAAGCGGAATCGCCAGGAGAGAGCCACCCCCGCCGGTGGCGCCAAGCGCCAGGCCAATGACCGCACCCGATCCGATGGCCAAAGCGAGGTGGGTCTCCACGCACCTATTCTTTCACAATCACACCGCACGCAATGCGGGGCCCGCCAGGAGCATCCTTTGTCGGCGGGTCCGGCAGATACTTATCCTCAAACTCATGGATAATGAAGGCACTCCCATCCAAATCGTGGATGGTGTTCAGCCCCTCGGACAGGGTGACCCGGCTCGTGATCGTATACAGCGACCCCTTCCGGTCATTGTCCACCGAGAGGTTCTGGAGATCGCCGAGATGGTAGGGGTGGTTTCCTAAGCCCGGCGAGACGTTCGCATTCGGATTTGCCTCGTATTCATTCCCGTCAAAGTGCCCTTTGGCCGCTGAGAAGGGCTCACAATTGCCGGTTTCGTGGATATGGATCGCATGGCGCCCCGGCGTCAACTTGCTTTCGGGCGTGCCCTCGAGCTTCAACTTGATTCTGACACGCCCCTCAAACTCCTCGTAGAGATGCGCCTCTCCCCTAATGCCGGGTCCGGCGATGATTGCCTTCGAGTGCTGAGGTTTTTCGACCTTGCCCTTATAGTAGCAGCCGGAAAGCGGTAATAACGCTGCCACCACAAGCGCAGTTCCTACAACTGTTCGATTCATATCTCCTCCTTGGTTATGTGATTTTTCGATCAGACGATCGCCTTCTTGAGAGCAATACGTCAAGGTCTCATCGCACGTCGGGGAGGGCATCCTAGCAGAACGCCAAAATAGTATTCCAGCGATCCTTGTGACGCGAATCGTCACACATCAAAGGCTTAGGAGAAAGACGCACGGATCTTGCGAATAATGGGCGACAGGCAGTGAGGTGGCCCCGATGTTCCCGCAAGATACGCCTCATGCGCCGGTCGGAAACCCCGCCTGCTTCCACCCCGTCATTCCGCCCGTCATGACATGCACCTTGGGGAATCCGGCTTGCATGAGAATCTGTGCGGCAGTATGAGCGCGCCCTCCCGATTTGCAGACAGTAATGATCTCTCGGTCGCGATACGGCTCCAGTTCCGCCAGCCGATGAGCCAGCTTGGTGACCGGAATGTTCGTCGCCCCTGTGATGTGACCGAGTTCTTCTTTCAGCTCGTGAGGGTCCCGCACGTCGAGCACAAACAGGCGAGTCCGGGTTTCTAATTCCCGCTTCACTTCTTCCACCGGCATGCCGGCCACCAGCTGATCATTCGCGCCAACCGCCATTGTGCCCTTCACTTCGCAGGCCGGCACATCGACGGGGATCCAGGCAGCCTTGGGATCCCGCGCGCATGCGTAGTTGGCTTTGAGCACATCTTTCATCCAGTCCGCCGGGCCAAGTTTCAACCCTTCCAGATAGTCGATGTAGGCCTTCCTCGAGCGTGGATGCAAGTTCGGATTATGAAGTTTCTGGTCCTTGAGGCTCGACGGCCGGCGGTTTCGGTATTCGTGGGCCGGATATACGATGAGATGATCTGGCAAGCCAAGCATTCGCTGCATGCTGTCCCAATGCTCGCCTGGATCGCCCCCTGGCAGATCCGTGCGTCCAGCTCCGGCATCGTCCAAAAACAGGACATCTCCGGTCAGAATACGATCCTCAAACACTAACGCAATGCTGTCTTTCGTATGCCCCGGCGTGGCCATCACCTTCACCGGGATATTGCCGAGACGACATTCGAAACCGTCCGTCACGTGAAAGGTGACGCAGCGTGCCGGGGCCTTTTGGTGCATGACGTATTGACAGCTAACCTCATCCTTGAGGGCGGCCCCGCCCGAGATATGATCCGCGTGGGTATGCGTGTCGATCACATGTGTCAGCGTGAGCCTTCGCTGGCCCAGTGTCTTCACATAGTCCCCGACATGCTCCAGAACCGGATCGACGAGAACAGCCTCCCGGCTCTTCTCATCGCCGATTAGATAGGTCCGGCAGGCATGTGGATTGAGTTGTTCAAATATCATGGTTTGCTCCTTAGAACACACGCCATTCGTGTGCCGCTTCTGGCTACAATTATCAATCTAGACGGACTGCAATCTGTTCAACATTGCTCACATGAACAGAATTGGTCGCGCGGCAGACGTCGACATCAATTAAAACCGGAATCTGATTCCGCCGCCGAGCCCATAATTCGGAGCGCCATTCGACAACCCGACGAGCAGCGAACCGGTGAGATGCACGGTGTCATCCACGATATAGTTCGCCAAGGCCAACAGATCCCGGGCATTATCTACAGTATTGACCAGTGCGCGATATTCCTCATAGAAGCCGCTCATATGGAGATTGTTCGTCACGTTGTACCCAATACCGACGTCATACCACCACTGGTTATTGAAGTTAGTATCCGGCGCATCGCCGATAATGTTATAGCCTCCGTCAAGATACATCAGCCATCGATCGGTGAGGCTTTTCGTCAGCTCCACTCCCGCACCCTCATCGAACTCGCCCGTGCCGAGCCCCGTATCAGCATCCGCGGTCGGCAATTTCACCCGTCCGGTAAGCGCCACGAGCGGCATGATGGTGCTCTCCTCGATCAGGTAATAACGTCCGCGTAGAATAATATCGCCAAGGCCACCGTCGGTTGTGCTGGAGGATAAGGGACTGTCTCCGGGCCTCTTGCCGCCTCCGGACCCGGCAGCGAGCGCCCCTACCGGGCTGGCAGTGGCACGGCTTGTTCGTGTGGGAACTCCGCCCACCAATCGAACGGCGCCTGTGCCGGAGATCATGACAAAGGGGATCGTCACGCTCGCATCGCCGTCTCGAAAGATCTTCCGGACGGTCATGGGCGCATAGAGAATGTTCGTCGTGGAATCTGTCCCGTAGGAACCACTTGAATAATTCACGGTCGCGCTGACTCGCCATTGCGGGGCCGGCTTGGGCTGTCGTTCATCTTCACCAACAGCCGCCCAGCCAACCGTCCCTCCTCCGATGAGTGTCAGGACAACACCGAGAAACACACCGGCTCTGCGATAGCGGGTTGAACCATTTGCAGAGAGAGCGGCCTCTGATTGCAACCTACCGCTCCTTGTTTTCACCAGGCTCACCCTCACGCACAGGTTGACGGCACGAGCATCCCCTGACAGAACCTACTTGCCATGCCGCTCGCTCCGCTCCGCCTTCTCGTGCTGCGGCCTCTCCGGCCGCTCCGTGCGGGTCTGTTCACGAGTTCGCTCTCGCGTCTGCTCCTGTTCCTTGAGCTGATCCTTCTCTTTCAGCTGATCCTTGGTCTGGAGTTTGTCCTTGTCCTGAAGTTGTTGCTGAGTCTTCAGCTGGTCGAGATCGCGATCTTGCGCCGACGCAATAGCCACGATACCAACCGGCAACAGCATGGCTGCTGCCACTGCGATGGAAAGAATCATTCTGGACTGCATCTGGCACCTCCCTGTGCATTTAGCCGGAACGACATTGTTCGCGGCACGGGCAAGCGATACGCCTGCTCAGTTGTAACCATCATCTAGCCATGACGGTCACATCTTCTATGAATCATCGCGCGTGAAATGGATTCGAGATTGTTCGCCATTTTCCACCCTCACCCATTTCACGACTTACGTTTCACGTTTAACGATCCGCCGAGAATCGATACATCTCATGGCAGGTCGTACAACGGGCGGTCATGTTCGACAGCCGCAGCAGAATCTGTTGTGAGGGCTCTTTCTGGACAACCGCATCCGCCAAGGCATCCATATCTTTATGGATCGACATACCCATTTGCTTGAACGGCAGCGGCAGCTTCGCCATGAGAGCCGGGTTCACGTCTTCCGCCATACCCATTCCAGCCGAGCGGGCCGCCTGCTCCATCTGGCTTCGACCCGCCTCCTGATCTTGGCTGGCCAAGCCTGTAACCACGCCATGAACCGCCTTCAGGAGCATCCGCATCTCGCTCAGGATCAAGTCTCGTTCTGCCGGCGCTAAGACAATCTGTGTCCGGCCATCTGTGCTCTCCGCCGTCCATCCCTGCACGAAAAACCAGCCGGCAACCCCGATCGTCACGATCCACAGCCCTAACGTAATCCGGCAGAGCATTGATCTCACCGGAGCCCGCTGCCCATGCCACCGGCTTGTTCGGGAGCCAGGGTTCGAACATAGGCGAGCACATCCCAAATCTCGTCGTCCGTGAGTGCTTCTCTCCAGGCTCCCATTGCCGTATTCTGCTTACCGTCATGCACACTCTTAAACAATTTCGCATCCAGTTTCCCTTGAATGGCCGGGGATGTGAGGTCGGCGACAGGAGGAGTAAACTTCAATTGCCCCCCTCCCTTGCCATCGACACCGTGGCAACGGATGCAGATCGTCGAAAAGATGACCCTGCCGCTGAGCACATCGCGCTCCGGCTGAGACACATTTAAGTCCTTCATGCTCGGCCCCCCGGCGTACCCCAACCCCGTGATCCCGGCAAACGCCAACAGCGTGATTCCGACCAGTACAGCTTTCATCGCATCGCCTCCATAGCTACATGACTCAAGCGAGACGGGCAAGACTGGCGGAAAAAGTGCGACGGGTGAAACAGCCTGCACCCCTTCAGCCTTCGGACTTTCTTGTCGCGCCCCCCTTTCTTCTAATCCGCTAGAACTCTCTGCGAGTGAGATGCCAGACAGCCACAGAATCATGCGCTGCTAAACCTTCACACAAACAATGCGTTAGGAGAGAGGGGCAAGAGGCCAGACCGACAAATCGCTGCAAGTGGCGAGAAAGACCCCACCGTGGATCTGCTCACTGTCGCAAGACGCCACAGCCGGGAGAACGTCAACGGTCACTCGTCGTCACGACTCAGGTAGATAGGCTGAAGGCTTTTAGCTTTTAGTCTTCAGCCTGAACACCTGAGTAGCTACCATCCGTCAACGGCCATCCTACAACAGTCGTGGGCTGGTGCAGGCTCCGCTTCCGAGCGACGCCTATTCCCCTATTTGTCCCGCTGTCCGTGACAACTTAAAGGGCCCTCCGATCAATTTTTCCCATTTTGCAATAAGGGGAATAGCCAGACTGTCCTTCACTGCTCGCGCCCATGAGAAAGATCGAGGCGGAGGGGGTCGGTTGAGGGGGCACTACAAAGAGCTGCTATGGACAGAATGGTCTGTTCAGGCTTTGAATCCGATGCGGCGGGATTTCGGAGTCGGCGGCTCCATAAGCTGACGGATGGCATCGAATAGCGATCGAATCTGGCCATCATGCCCTCCCACTTTCCGCTCAAGTTGCTCCAACTTCGTCGCCAAGGTTTTATGAGTTGCTGCAAACTCTCGCAGCTTTACAAAGGCTCTCATAATCGCGATATTCACATGGATGGCCCGTTTGCTTCGAAGAACACTGGAGAGCATGGCAATCCCTTGTTCCGTAAGAGCTCTTGGTAACTTCCTGGTCCCTCCCCAACTTGATGTTCCAAATTGGAACTTCAAGTCGTTGAACTCCGACCGTGTCAATTGCAACATAAAATCATTGGGAAATCTGTCCAGATTTCTCGATACAGCCTTGTTGAGATCCCTGGTTGAGACGCCATACATTGCAGCCAAATCTCTATCAAGAATGATCTTGTGGCTGCGAAGCAAGAGGATCGCTTGCTCTATCCGTTCGCTCGGATATACCACACTCATGACTCTCTCCTCTCCTTGCGAAACACTCTTCTCTCACCGCCAAGAGATACCCTGTTCAAGACATGAAATCAAACCAACGGGTTTCTGAAATGGTTGTATTTAGACAGTATTGAGGCAGGGCGCGGGGTTTCCGAAGTGGCGAATAACAGGGAAACAAAAACTGCAGATCGAGCTGACGTTGTCCATGCGCTGGCAGAAACACACGTTGAGTTAGTGCTGATCCATCCGTTTCGTGATGGGAACGGACGCCTCGCTCGTATGCTGTCATCTTTGATGGTGCTCCAGGCAGGACTGCCGCTGCTCGACTTCGGCATCATGGCGGGGACGGGCAAGACCGCGTCCATTGCCGCGATTCAGGCAGGCCTCGATAAGCACTATGCACCGATGGAGCGATTATTCGGAAAGGTTATCGAGCAGAGCCTTTCGCCTTCTTAGAAAGCGCAGGCTTGTTCTTCTCAGCCAGGATGCGGGCGATGGATTCGACAGATGCTCCGGTCTCAACCGCCGTCGAGCTGGCGACGTTGGCGATCAAAGCTTTCCGGTATTTCGCTGGAACCTTGAGATGCGGGTTGGTTTCAATGAGTGGCTTGCTCTTCATCGCTGTTGCCTTTTTCTTGTGTGCAATTGTACCGCATGACCTGAAATGAGGCTATCTCA
>JACAFD010000115.1 GCA_013388555.1 Nitrospirota bacterium
GCCCGCCGCGGCCAAGCGCTCGCCGAAACCCTCGCCCAGGTCACCAGACGAGAGCGACGCCCGCGGAACGCGGTCTTTACTTCTTCGATTGCACCAGGCTCGACAACTCCTGCATGTTCTGTTGAGCGCGCTTGCTGATCACCTCGAGAGCCTCGGTCTGGGCCTTGCGGGCTACGTCTGCAAGCTCCAACATGTAGGCGAACTCCTTCTCCATGGCATGCTGCACGACTTCACCTTGCTTGGAGGCGTTCTCCAACGGTTTGCCGGTGGTCATCGTTTGCGAGAGTTCCTGCATGGTCTTTTGAAGAATCTCGACCTGCTTCTGTGCCATGGTTTGAGTACTCTCAAACGCGATCTTGTTGACTTCCGTTAGCGCTTCGATGTCCTTGCGCCGCGCTTCCATCAGCGCAGAGACATCCACGCCGGGCAGTTTGAATTGCTCGACCAGCTTCGTGATATCCATGAGTGGCAACGTGTGCTTTTCCATTTTGATTGCTCCTTGTGGTGTGACTGCGGTCCTGAGGGGGCACCTCGACACTTTGTGAAAGCTGGCTGCGGCCGCCGAGCCAGAATTTATCGATTAGATCGTAGCACTCTCTTCACTGCGTGGCGAGCGGCTGCACTCATAGCGGGTGCGCAAGGCGCTACTTGGGGCTTGGGGGTTCATCGAGAGGGTCAAAGAAGATGGACCGTGGAGAAAAGCTTCCCCCGGAGCCTGCGTCAGCGGTATCTTTTGCACAAAATTCCAAATGTAGGGGGAAAAGTGCCAGCCGAGAAGCGACCTGTAGCCGAGGCCACCCAAGCCATAATACTCTCGGAGCGTCCGCAGGCCGTCGGCGTGGTCGTCAAGCTGGGGAGGACCCTGTTTGGCCGCCTTGCAGTCCTGGCGCGACATCGAGATCACCAAGTTGGAGTTGCGCCGGGTCACCCTCTTGTCCACCAATGTGAATGAGCGGCTCGGTGCGGCTCACGCACCCACCGCTCAACCGATCAACCCGGCATCCCGCTCGGGAGTTTCCAGCAGGGAGCAGACGTTACCGGATGAAACATGGAACCTATCCAGCTGCTCCACGTAAGAAACACCATCATGAGAAACAAGCAGCGCCTGCAGCAGGAGCTGGTTTTTTTCATGCTGGTCGAACACATCGCCTACGACAAGCTGGTCGAGGTGCACTGGTGCGGTGAGGATAGCGTCTGGCGCACGCTCCGGGCCGCGTATCACAGCTCCGGCGGCGGGGACCGCGAAATCTGGTGTGCCAGGGATACGTTCAATCCGTCGGAGGACGCGTCTCTGCCGGGAGATATCGAGTTTGCCCTGCGCTACCGGGTGCTGGGCAAGGACTACTGGGACAATAACCGTTCGCGCAACTATGTCTCGAACGCCGACTCGGGCGTGCTGCTGGAGACGCACGCTCAGCTGATGAATGCTGACTGCAACCGGATTCTTCAGAACGGGCAGCGTTTCTATCCCGTCACGGTCGCCGTACGCCATTCCATTCAGCCCAAGCGCGTTTACCTTCACTGGACAACGGACAATTGGCGCAGCACGCATGTCACACCCTGCTTCTTCAGGAGAATGCACTGGGACAAGCAGCGCCGGAGTAGCGCCAGAAACCCGAATCGGTACGATACGAGCATTTGGATCAGCCAGCTCAAGATCGATGACGCGTTTCGCGTTCAGTACGCGATTGCCTGCGAGACACCCCGGGGCACGATCTGGGATAACAACTTCGGCCGGAATTATCTGGCACGCCGCCAGCGCCTCAAGATCCTGACCTTGAACCTGCACTGCTGTCAGGAGGAAAACCAGGACGCCAAGTTCAGTCAGATCGCCCGCGCCATCGATGAGCGTGATATCGATATCGTGTGCTTGCAGGAGGTGGCCGAGAACTGGGGGGATGGTGCGGGAGACTGGAACTCGAACGCAGCGAAGATCATTCGTGACCGGCTTCACCGGCATTATCATCTTTACACTGACTGGTCTCATCTCGGCTTCGACCGCTACCGCGAAGGCGTCGCGGTCCTGAGCAAATACGAGTTCATCATGAATGACGCCGGCTACGTCTCCTCAATCCAGGACGTCTACAGCATCAAGGCGCGCAAGGTTGTCATGGTTCAAGTAAACGTGCCCTACATGGGTGTGGTGAACGTGTTTTCAGCCCACCTCAGCTGGCTGAGCGACGGGTTTCATGAGCAGTTCGAGCGGCTGCGCGCGTGGGCGAACCACAAGCATGGTGACCATCTCGCGGCCACCTTCTTGTGTGGCGATTTCAACATCAAAGCGGGATCGGAAGGGTACCAGGCGGTGGTCCGAACTCGGGATTACGAAGACCAGTTTTTGGCGGTCACTTCGCCGCATGTGTTCGACCAGGTCTTCCGTCAGTCAGCAGCAAACATTGATCGCTACCTGGCGAAGGATGGTCGCATCGATTACGTCCTGATGCAGAGGCGTAGCTCCTTGCAGGCGGTGTCGGCCCGCGAGCTGTTTACGGAACGCGATCGTTATGGGCGCGTATCCGATCACGTCGGCTATTGCGTCGAGTTCGAGCCGAAATGGTGAGCACAGCGTCGTCCATGCGGGCTCAATAGAAGTGAGCGGAAGACGGCGGGCGACCTGGCCTACAGCCGATATAATGTGAACCGAAAGAACCTCCTGTCGTTCTCTCTATGAGACGAACGAACCTGGGCGAGGTCCACTGCCGGACTCATACCCACTGAAATAACATCACATGACAGGTGCCGACGTGCCGTTTGCTGAACGTTACGCGTTTCCGACCGAGGCAGAAATTGGCAGCCGCAACATACCTCGTACGAATGACTTCAAGGAGGTGTTTTTCGTGCGGTGGGGCTCGATCCGCTTCGACGCGTTTTGGGGGGGCGAACTGAACCTGAAGGTGGTGCTGAAGGTATACCGCTTCGACGATACGTGCGAGCACTTCATCGTCGATACCGACGCTTACGACGTCCAGTGGGACACTCATAAGCGCGTCACGAGGGATTTCTATGTCCATCCGTTCGCGAAGAAGCTGGGGCAGGTGAAGCGGGTCGACTTCTCCTTCATAGCCCATCTGAACGGCAAGTCGCTTGCGTCGCAGCACGACTACGTCTTCATGGATGGTCACAATTTCGACGAGGAACGCTCGCAGCGCCGGCACATCACCCTTGAGCGATCAACCCCGAACACATATTGCACGTGGGAAACGGACGCAGGGGTTTTGCAGCGGGATGTGGACTGGTTCAACCAGCACTTCGAGTCGTTGCAGCTGACCCCGAAATTCACGAAGGGCCAGCCGTATCATCCCTATCATCCCAAGCGCTACATTCACGATCAGATCGATACGACGATCTGGAAGCAGCGGGTGCAGCCCGATCGGCAACAGACGATCAAGGTCTGCGTCGACTGCATAGACGATGCCGACTTCATCAGCCATCTGATCCACGCTCACTCTAACGGTGTCAAGGTGGAGTGCATCGTCGACTGGCGCAAGATGACCTTGACCAACAGCGACAATTACACGCGGTTGAAGCGGTCCGGAGTCGAATTGCTGGGGGTGTTTTGCACCCCGAAAGACTCGAGAATCGAGGTGGCTCCGGACATGCACAACAAGTTCGTGATGTTCGGCGACGAAGATGTCATCACCGGTTCCTTTAACATCACCTTTGACCGTTGGTGGGCCAACTGGGAGTCGGGCATGACGTTTCGCTCCCAAGGTGTTTGGCGGCTGTTCGACAACATTTTCCAGAGTGTGCGGGGTGGGGTGATTCAACGCTACGGCATCGACCCGTTGAGTCATTTCAATCTGCTGTACACGTTCGGGCGCCAGGTGGCCGCAAACGGGAAGTATTATCGGCCCCATCACGCCATCATCTCCGAAGTTCATCGCGCCCGTCATTCGATCAAGCTCTGCCTGTTTCTGATCGGTGAATTGCAGGGGGAGCACCACGATAGCGTGATCGATGCCCTGATACACGCCCACCGGCGCGGCGTGGAGGTGAAGATCATTCTGAATGGACACCTCGCCCGGCAGGGCAGTCCCGGGAAGGAATACCCCATGGCGGAGGAACTGAAGCGACCCTTGCTGCCCGCCGTGATGCGGTTGAAGCGGGCCGGCATTGCGGTCGCTCTGGCCTATGGCATGGATGATTTCGACGTCCCGTATTCGCCGATCCA
>JACAFD010000059.1 GCA_013388555.1 Nitrospirota bacterium
ACCGGGTTCTTCTGTGTGGTGCCGCTTTCCGTTGGTTGGGCTGCTGAGTGGACCGTGTTGCCGTCGATCGGAGCGACAGGCATGTACAACGATAACTTATTACTCACGACACAACCGCATGATGCCACCTATGGGTTCTGGGTCTCACCGGCAGCAGAGTTTACCGGGAAGACAGAGCGCTTATCGGTGAGTAGCCAGACCAAAGTCTCCTTTGTCTCTTACTATGGAGGGGACGAGTTCAATTTCACCAATTATTTCCTGCCATTAGCTGTTCAGTATAAGACCGAGAAGGATGTCCTGGGCTTCACCGGCGGATACGTGCGTGACAACACATTGTTGGGTGAACTGTTGGAAACCGGTCTGGTTACGCGTTTTACACAGAGAAATCAATGGACGGCCAATCCGACATGGACCAGACAACTCACTGAAAAGCTGTCGTTCAAATCAGGTTTTCAGTTCAACGACACCAGCTATGAAAATGTTTCGAGTACTAACCTGCGGGACTACCAACTCTATGGCGGATCAGGCGGGTTGCTCTATCAGGTGACCGAAAAGGACCAACTCCAGCTATCCGGCACATACATCAATTTTCACACGATCAACTCGCCTCAGCCGCTACGCTCCAGCGTTCCCGGAGTCAACCTGAGCCTGACCCATGCCTTCACGGAAAGTCTGACCGGAACTATATATGGCGGACCAAGTTTTGTGAGTACAACGGTCCAGACTGGTGGTGGCAACATCACTGCTCACAACACCGTCTGGCTGTTCGGCGCCAATCTCACAAAAAGGTTTGAACAAACAACTATCCTGGTGGAGGCAGCGCGGAATATTGTGCCGAGCGGATTCGGTCTGCTTGTCCAAACAGACCGTGCCGGCCTGACGGTTTCTCATAATCTGACAGAGGCCCTCACCGCTTCTTTCAACGGGTCAGCGTATAAGACTCAAACCATCTCGTCTTCGTCTGCAGCATCAGCCGCATTCCCGGAACAACGCTACTTGTCTGCCACACCCGCTATCGCCTGGAAATTTGCTGAATGGTGGAAGGTAGAGCTGTCCTATAGCCATCGGTATCGTGAGGTAGACGGGGTCTCAGGCACAGCCACATCCAATAGCACGATGTTCACGCTCTCCTACAACTACTGGTAAACATGAGACAGGTACGTAGTTTCTTGTGCCCAAAGACTGAAAAATAGGGTATCCTGTGATGCTTTTGCTGAACCTGACAAGCTTGCAGAAGACAAGTAATCCATGATGACGCCTACCCCCTCAAGAGATTCTGAGCCGGTTCGCGGGCTGCAGGACTATCTGGCGATATTCAGCCGCAGGCGCACGCTGATTCTCCTGGTTGGAGGAAGTCTGTTAGTTCTTGCTCTTGCTGCCGCGTTCCTCTGGCCTGCGACCTACAAGTCTATGGCGACCATTCTGATCGAAGAGCAGGAGGTTCCGACCGATCTGGTGCGGTCGACCATCACCAGTTATGCCGATCAGCGAATCGAAACGATCAAGCAACAGGTCATGAGCCGAACGACCCTGTGGAATGTCGTGGAGCAATACAATCTCTACGCGGACCTCCGCCGAAGCGACCCGGCTGAGGTCGTCTTGAAACGGTTCGCCAACGATATCGAAGTTTCCGTGATCAGCGCGGACGTTGTGAACAAGCGCACGAACACCCAGATGAAGGCTACCATCGCGTTTACCGTATCGTACCAGAGCGAATCGCCTGTCCTGGCCCAAAAAGTAGCGAATGAGCTGACCAGCCTGTTCCTGGGGCAGAATCTGAAAAGCCGGGAGAGACAGGCGCAGGAGGCGACAACCTTCCTCCAACAGGAGGCGGAAAACCTTTCCGCGCACATCAACGAGGTGGACGACAAGATTGCTGCATTTAAGCAGAAGGCGAGCGGCGCCTTGCCGGAACTGATGTCCCTCAATTTGTCACTCTTGAATCAGACCGATCGAGAACTGATGGACATCGATCAGCAGATTCGATCGCTCGAAGAACGAAAAACCTACCTTGAGGGCGAATTGGCCACGATCAAACCGAATACTCCGATCCTGTCCGTGACTGGAGAACGTATCCTGGATTCAATAGAGCGTTTACGTTCGCTGCGCGCAGAATATACGGGGGCCTCTGCCAATCTGGCTCCCGACCATCCGGACATTGTAAAGATGAAGCAGGAGATCAAGGCCTTGGAGAAGGAAACAGGACAGGGCCCGGAGATCGAGGAAGCAGCCAAACAGCTCATCAAAGCCAAGGCCGAACTTGCCACTGCCTCGAAGCGGTTAGGTAGTGAACACCCCGACGTCGTGAAATCCCGTCGCGCCATTCAAGCCTTGGAACAGGAAGTCAAACGGCTCGGCCCTGCCGCTCTTCGAAAACCCATGCTGAGGCCGGAAAACCCTTCCTACATCAATATCCAGGCTCAGCTCAACTCCACAACGTCTTCCCTGGATTCCCTGAAGACAAGTCGCAAGGCTGTCAAAGAGCGGCTCCTGGACTATACAGCCCGCCTCGAACGGACTCCGGAGATGGAACCGGAGTATCTGGCCCTGACCCGCGATCGTGACACCTCAGGGCAGAAGTATCAGGATATCCGCTCACGGTTGCTGGAGGCCAAGGTTTCGGAAGGATTGGAGGTCCAGCGAAAGGGCGAGCGGTTTTCCCTCATCGATCCGCCCGGCTTGCCTGGGAAGCCGGACAAGCCCAACCGGCCTGCCATTGTCCTTTTAGGATTTATTTTAGCCCTCGCCGGTGGAATCGGCACAGGCGCCGCAGCGGAAACGCTCGATCGTTCGATACGGTCACCGGAACAGATCGCGCAACTCACTCAGTTGCTCCCGCTGGCGGTGATTCCCTTCATGCCGAACGAGCGGGATCTTTCACGGGCCGTGAGGCGCCGCTGGTTATGGAAGGGAGCCGGAGTCGGCGCGCTCGTGACGATCTTCGCGTTGCTCCATGTGTTCGTGATGCCGTTAGATGTGCTGTGGTTTGCAGCGCTCAGAAGATTTGGAATGGGATGAAAATAGGTTTCGGATGAGGCTGAAGGCGGAAGGCTGAAGGTTGGAGGGTTGAAGAAGTTTACCCGTAAGATTAAGGGGTTGATTCGATGATTACCTTCAGCCTTCAGCCTTCAGCCTAGGGTTCTGCTCACCCTTCAGGGAGAAGACATGGACCGTTTTCGGACTGCGTTGCAGTTCCATAAGAACCAGCAGAAAACCCGGGAGGGTGCTGCTGTCAGGTCACAAGGCAGCAGGCCTCCGGCGGTCATACCTCTTGGTGCGCCGCCCGCGCCTCTCGACCCTATCGTCTATACGAGAACGAGGTCGCTGAATATTTCACACTCCCTGCTTCGTGAGCAGCGAGTCATGACCGCCTATGACAAGGGGCCGTTTGTCGATGCCTTTAAGATTTTGCGGACCCAGGTTATGCACCGCCTGCGAGACAATGCCTGGAATGTGATAGGCGTCACCAGTCCGGATGAGGGTGAAGGCAAGACATTGACCGCCGTGAATCTGGGAGTGAGTCTTGCGATGGAGACGACCCAGACGGTGCTCCTCGTCGACGCGAATCTCATGAGACCGGCGGTGCACGAAGTCTTTGGCCTCGGCGACGATTGCCCAGGCCTCACGGATTATTTGTTGGACGACGAACCCCTCGACGGTCTCCTGTTGCATCCCGGGATTGAACGTTTTGTCTTCCTGCCGGGAGGAGCGCCTGTTTCCAGTTCGACCGAACTGCTGACCTCGCCCAAAATGGTGAACTTAGTCCAAGAGATGAGGCATCGCTACCGGTCGAGGATTGTGATTTTCGACCTTCCCCCGCTGCTCCACCAGGCAGACGTCCTGGCGTTTTCTCCCTATACGGACGCGCTGCTCCTTGTCGTGGAGGAGGGAAAGACCACGGCCGAAGAGGTGAAGAGCGCCATGTCGCTGCTCACAAAATCCCATCCCCTGTTGGGAACGGTGCTGAATAAGGCAGGACAACTGGCCGCAACGCCCAAAAGCATGAGAAAGATGCTTGAGCATGAAGTAGAAGAATAGGAAGTGGGAAGTAGTGAGTGGGAAGTGGGCAGTTGGAGGTTGGAGGGGTGAAGACGGCTGGAGGGTGGAGGTTGGAAGTTGGAGGCGGGAAGAGAGGTTAAGAGGGATGGAGGTGCGAAGTTGGAGCATGTAAGGCATGGACCAAGTCCTGCCTCAGGCCTCTAACCTCCAACCTCAAACCATTCGCCTCAGACCTCTAACCTCAAGCCTCAAGCAGCTCTCTTGTCGCGCCTTTCTCGCTAGTCGCGCGGTTAATTTTATGTACGAATCATTCTACGGACTCAGGACTAAACCATTCGCGCTGCTGCCGGATCACGACTTTTTGTATCCCGGCTCGACGCACCGTGCTGCCTACAGCCTGCTGGAATACGGCCTTATCAACGAGGCACCGTTTATGGTCATCACCGGCGATCCGGGGATGGGCAAAACGTCCCTCTTACAGAAGCTTGTCGCAGAACATGGAGCGAAACATTCGATCGGCCTCGTTACGAATGCCCGCTACGATGTTGAGCACCTCCTGCCATGGATTCTCCTTTCTCTCGGATTGAGCAAACACAAACTTGACCCGGTCGAGGCCTATCACGTCTTTTCTGAGTTTCTGACCCAGGAATCGAAACAGCACCGGCGGGTCATTCTGATTATCGATGAAGCTCAGAGCCTTGGCTCCGATCTGCTCGAAGAATTGCGGCTTCTGTCCAATTTGAACGATGGAAAAACGTTGAAGTTGCAGATCATCCTGTCCGGCCAGCCGGACCTCCACACCTTGCTCCGGCGCATCGACATGACCCAGCTTGCTCAACGAATCGTCGTGGACTACCACTTGGAGCCGCTCTCGGAAGAGGAGACAAGGCTGTGCATCCGTCACCGGATACAGGTGGCCGGCGGGCACCTCTCATTGTTTACGGATAAAGCCTGCGCCCTGGTGCATCGTTTGACGCGAGGCAATCCTCGCCTGATTAATCAGGTGTGCGATGTCGCCTTGACCTATGGATTCGCAGAGCAGGCGAGGGTGATCACCTCCAAACTGGTCGCTCAAGCCGCTTTCGATCGAAGCAAAGGAGGGATTCTTCCCCTCGCGGCAGTCGAAGATCTGAGTATGCTGGCCAACGCTCCGGAAGATACGACCGAGATCGATACCGCTCCTCCGCAACCAGGCTCACCGCAGCCGAGACAGGCAAGCCTCTCTCAGGATTTCATAGACAGCCAATCGATCGGCACCCCCGAACCCTTCTATGAAAAGGGAGTCGCCATGAGGCGGGAAGGCCGCTTCAGAGAGGCGATCAATATGCTCGAGATGGCCGAGATGCTCGAGCAGTCGGGAAAGGCTCCGTCCATGGGGCTGAAAGCCCAGGCACAGATTGGGCTCTGCCATAGGTCGACGGGAGACTATCAGTCGGCGATTCAAGCGTTCCGCTCTGCCTTGAAGGATACGTCTGCCACTCCCCAGGAGATGATGGATGTCCAGTATTTTCTCGCGCGGACGCTTGAATCAGCAGGAGAGAAGACAGAAGCGGCACCCATTTACCGCCGTATCGCCCAAACGAACCCTGGTTATAAAGATGTGGCCCAGCGCGCCAAGGACCTTGCCTCCAAGCAGAAGCATTTAAGCCATAGCAACGGGAATGGCCACGGGAAGCGGGGGGATGGAAGCAACCGGTCCTGGCTCAGTAACGCGATCGCGCGGCTGATATCCGCGCGCGACTAGCGCGAAAGGCGAGAAACGCGAGGTGCCAGGGCGAGACTGGCGAGAAATGCGCGACTCGGGATACGCGATACGGGCGGGAAAAGCGAGAAAGGCGCGAAAGGTAAGGTTCGAGGTCTTCCAAACTCCAAGCACTGAACTCCGAATCGCGCTTCTCGCCAGTCTCGCTTATCCCGCGTTTCTCGCGCAGGTCTCCCGCCCGTCGCGCTTTTCCCGCTAGTCGCGCGTTTCCCGCTGCGTCATCGCTTCGAACACCTGCTTCACTTCTTTGAGAGGTTCCCATCCCATGACAGCCATTGAATCATCGGCATAGGCAGGGGAGCGCATGCCATTCAACACGCAGGTGACGCCGGGCGTGCTCGTGAGGACCCACAAAGCTTTGCGGGACAGAGATTCTCCGCGCCTTGCCTGCGGCAACAGGGGATCAAGGATCGCCGACAAGGAGGACGTTTTCGTGCGACTGCGTTCTGTCGCTTCTCTGCGGAGCCCGCGCAACAGCGTGAGCAGCTGCGGCACATAGCGATCCCGCCAGGCTTCCCATTGTTCAGCAGGAGCCCCGGTCAGATGCCGTGACAAGGCCTGCATCACCTGATTGACGTGCGGCGCAATCATCTGTTGTTCAATCTGTTCCCAATGTTCCAACCCCTGGATCTGCTGGCGCACCCGAGTGAGCTCCGCGGCCCAGTTGAAGAAGTCGGAGGGGGCCATGCCTTGAGCGCTGAGTTGGACGGCCGGGGCTATGGCCTTGCGATATTCCTCTTCAAGCCCGGCGACCATGGCACATTGCTTGTCGAAGTCCACCGGATCGCCATAGAGAGGAAAATCCGCCAGCCGGACCACGCCGCTCTTTTTTCCCGGCATGGCATTGAGTGGGCGATTGACCAGCAGGGCGATTCCTTCCCGTTGCGCCGCCTCTAGTACCGTCTCCCGCTGATCCGCACCAGTGTTGGGCGTGGTCAGCGCGCCTGCTTCATAGAGATTCATCGGGCATTGCAGCACCGCGAAGTGGTGTCGCGGTATGCCCAGGGCCTGAGCGGCAGCCAGCGCCGCGTCGCAGAGACGAGAGAGCGACGTCGCTTCTGCATTCGAGGGTTCCGCCGTGACCGTATTCGACGAGACGCCATAATATCCAATGCGCCCCGCTGCGACTTGCGTCTCAAAAAACGTGAAGGCCTGTTCAATCCGCCGATAAAAGGTGTCCCGCACTTGCGCGAGGTCTCCGCCGTCATGATGGGCTGCTTCCGACAAAAAATACTCAGGGTTATGCAACAGGCAGACATCAAGAGTGGCCAGTCCAAGCCGATCCAACGACAGGGTGAGTTGATCGGCCAGATACTCAGGATGCATGCAATGCCAGATGCCCTCGCCATACTTCACCATCTCAGGGTAGGGGCGTCCGGCCTTTTCCCGTTTCTCCGCCTGTTTCAAGTTGTCCCCCTGCACATAGCCGATCTTCGACACGACGATGATCTCTTCACGGGTCAGCTCATCGCTCTTGACCATCTCGCGTAAGACAGAGCCGACCAGGCGCTCGCTGTCGCCATCCATATAATTGGTCGACGTATCGATCAGGTTCACACCTTCGCTCAGTGCCTTCTTGAGCGCGTCGCGATGCTCCGCTTCCCTTGTATCAACCCGATAGGTCCCGAACCCCAATCGGGATGTCGTCAATGCACTGTTGCCGAACCGGCTGTAGCCATGCTCCATGTGGCCATTACGGAGTGGCCGGCTCAACATGCGCGCAGCATACCTGGCTGTCCCCTCTGCACTGGCAGATCCGGGAAGGGCCGCTCCTTGCAGGAGTGTCTGCCGGGTCGACTGCTCCTTTCGCTGCGATTCTGACAGCAGCGCTTCAGTGACCTCTTGCGGATCAGTGAGGGGACGCTGACAAGAAAAGTTCCGACAGATGTAGAGTGCCGCCTTCCCCTCCACCAACCCTTTACCGGCCAGCAGGGGATGAAGGGATGCCATGCCTGTTCCATCACTGGAGGCGATCACGCGATGGGGGAGGAAGACCTCGCGCACGGCAAGCTGCAGCGCCTGCATTCCGGGATCGTCAGCGGCTCCGATCAACGCCAATTCAGTCGGCCCTTCCGCCAGCAAATCGACCACAGCAAGGCTTTTGGCAAAAGCTCTCGGATACCGGGCCATCTGGCGTCCGTAGGCGCGAATCCCGCCGATTGCCGCCTCGCGCAGATCATGACGACCGTAGTGAAACGAGAGTCTGGCGAGGGCTGAGACTGCGACGGCGTTTCCACTTGGCGTTGCGCCGTCCGCCCCCTCACGCGCCCGGACGATCAACGTCTCATGCGTCTTCGCCGTGGTGTAGAACCCCCCTTGGTCCTCATCCTGAAACGAATCCACGATCCGCTCCCCCAGTTGAAGTGCCGCGGTGAGATAGCGTTCCTGGCCGCAGGCCTCATAGAGGTCGATCAACCCTTCCGCTAGATAGGCGTAGTCCTCCAGCACCCCGTCAAGGTGGGCCCGGCCCTGCCGCGATGTGCGGAGCAGATTCCCTTCGGGCGTCCGATGCAATGTGAGGAGGAAATCAGCCGCCTTCATGGCTCCCTCGGTAAAATGCTTGATTCCCAACACCCGGCCTGCCTCGGCCATTGTCGAAATCATCATGCCGTTCCAAGCGGTAATGATCTTGTCGTCAAGTCCGGGCGGAATTCGCTTTTGGCGCGCACGATAGAGGAGGGGACGGACACGATGGATCGTCTCGTTCAACTCATCGACGGTCAGGTTCAATTCCCTGGCTACGGCTTCCATCGGACGCAGCCGGTTCGGGATACTCCGATGCTCCCAATTCCCCGGTTCGGTGATGTCGTAGCAGGCACAGAAGCGACGGGTATCTTCCGTATTTTGCAGGACGGCCTGGATCTCCGCCGGCGTCCAGACGAAAAACTTTCCTTCGACCCCTTCTGAATCCGCATCCGTCGCGGAATAGAATCCTCCGCCGGGATCGGTCATTTCGCGGAGAATGTACTCGAGCACCTCCGTCGTCACCTGGCGGTACGAGGCCCGCTTTGTCACTTGATAGGCCTCCAGGTAGGTCCGGGCCAGGAGGGCATTGTCGTAGAGCATCTTCTCGAAATGGGGAACCAGCCAACGCTGGTCGGTGGAGTAGCGCGCAAACCCGCCGCCGATATGATCGTAGATTCCCCCGGCCGCCATCGCATCGAGCGTGCCCGTGACCATCTGCAGCGTGCGGCTGTCTCCTGTTCGCCGGTAACAACGGAGGAGCAAGGAGAGCCCTGCCGACGGGGGAAATTTCGGCGCATTGCCGAATCCGCCGTAGCGTTCATCAAAATCCTCGCGGAATTGTGTCACGGCCTCATCAAGCAGGGACACACTGACCGAGACGGGGGACACAGATTTCAGTTCAGCCTTCAACCGTTCAGTCAATTGACGCGCTTGACTCGTGAGATCGGCAGGATCCGTCGCCCAGGCCTCCGAAATCTTCTTGAGCAGGCCGGGGAACCCCGGGCGGCCCCAGCGATCGTCCGGAGGGAAGTACGTGCCGGCAAAGAACGGCTGCTGGTCCGGAGTCAAAAACACCGTCATGGGCCATCCCCCCTGCCCATGATTGAGGGTGACAGTAGCCTGCATGTAGATCTCGTCAAGATCGGGACGTTCTTCCCGATCCACTTTGATACAGATAAAATGTTGGTTCATGAGTGCGGCAATGGCCTCGTTCTCGAACGATTCCCGCTCCATGACGTGACACCAATGACAGGCGGAATATCCGATCGAAAGCAGGACGGGACGATTCTGCGATTTTGCTGCCTGCAGAGCCTCCGGTCCCCAGGGATACCAGTCGACCGGATTCGAGGCATGCTGGAGGAGATAGGGACTGGTTTCGTGGATGAGCCGATTGGACCTTGCTGCTTCCGGCGACGTAGACATGGCGCTACGGTAGCATCGTGATCCAAGAGGGGTCAATGCGTTAGGGGAAGGTTAAGGTTGAGGCTAAGGTTGAGCAAACAAGAACCTGTCGATGCTTAACCTTAACCTTAACCTCGACCTCAGCCTTCTTCATTGGCTGCGGCCTTGCTCGCGCAACGCGAGGCCTGAGCAGTCAGGGGGGGGCC
>JACAFD010000060.1 GCA_013388555.1 Nitrospirota bacterium
CGCTGGCCATATGTGGTGAATAAATGACCGAGAGGATAGTGAGGGTGACGGAGCTCTTGAAGGGGTGACCCGTCAGCCACGCGCGCAGACGGTTCGCATCCTCGGGGCCTTGCACCGCTATGAGAACGCGGCTCACCGAGCGAGTATCCCCTTTGACGATCAAGGTTGACATCGTTGAATGTCTTAGGGCGCGGGACGAGACACTACCGACAAACATTCTCGCCAGCCAGCTGAGATTGCGAGCCCCGATGACAATAAGGTCGGCTTTGCCTGTAGTGGAGCTGTCGAGAATCAAAGAGGCAGGATCCTGAACATCAACCGACAACTGAGTTGAGGGAATGTCAGTCGTCGGCAGGGTCCGGCACTGTTCCACGTCTTGACCAACAGACTCCAACAAGGTCTGACGGATCTCATCGTCCCCTTGGGTCGTCTCAATCTTGGACCCATGTACATGCACCACATCGTCCAAATTATAAAGTAATCCGATCTGTGCCTCCGCATCAGAGGAGTTCTCCGACAAATCCATGTCAATGACTGCTCTCATCGTCACCTCCTCATGGATGAAAAGAACGGATCGGCTGCCGTGCCCAAAGTTGAAATCCGTTTATCATCGTCAGGGTACACAACTTCACCATCCGCTAAAACATAGCGGCACAGCAGACGTGAGCAAGTTCGATGCCACCAGAATAACAAGCGGCAACTCCTTCTCTAAAGAAATTATTCAATAATTCTCAAATGGTTGAAGAAGCAGTTCGGGACGATCAAGAGAGGCTCAGTGCCATGTTGGCATGGTATGCCACAAGGGCACAGTGGCTGATGATTGAGGAATGATCGGCACGTTTAAGTGTACGCTCTTGCGCGATTTCATTTGTGCTTGACCTCAGTATGCATCGGCGTGTGCGGCAATGGGTGAAGCGAAGATGGCTTCACAATCTACACAACGCCAGAGCCATTAATGCTTCCGGTCGAGGGGTCGGTGGAACGACGCTTCCCATCAGGATCCGATAGTGCCCTGAACATCGGACTCAACGGAATCTCGAATTTTCCCAATCCCATATCGTTCGAGGAGTCGGTACAGTGTCCGCCTGCTGATGCCGAGCAGGCGGGCCGTTCGTTCTTTATTGCCGTGGGTAGACTCCAGCATTCTAAGCACCTGTTCCTTTTGCAGCGCCTTCAGAGTGCCGGGAGGCATATCCGCGCGGTCCTCCCCACGTCGATTCTTATAAAGCACTTCGGGTGGGAGATCATCGACGGAGAGAATCGCATGTGAGGCCAGCGCCACGGCACGTTCAACGACGTGTTCGAGCTCACGCACGTTGCCTGGCCAGGAGTAGGCGAGCAGCGCCTGTATCGCTGTAGAAGAGAAAGATGTCACGGGCACTTCCTTCTGATCGCCGTACAGTGCAAGAAAAAACTCAGCAAGCAACGGAATGTCTTCAGGCCGTTCCCTGAGCGGTGGCAGGAAAATCGTGACGGTGTTCAAGCGATAGAGCAAGTCCTCTCGAAATCGTCCCGTTAAAACCAAGTCGCCGAGGTTTCGGCGTGATGCGGCGATGATCCGCAAATCCACCTTCACCGAGTCGTTGCTCCCGACCCTTCGAATTTCTCCTTGCTGGAGGACGCGTAGAAGTTTGGCTTGTCCAGCCGGAGTCAGGTCGCCGACTTCGTCCAAGAAAAACGTTACCCCGCTGGCTTCCTCAAGCAAGCCGCATCGCATGGTATGTGCGCCTGTGAATGAACCCTTCGTGTGTCCGAACAATTCGCTCTCGAGCAAGGAGTCCGGAATGGCGCTGCAGTTGACGGCAACGAATCGGTGAGTCGCGCGCAGACTGTTGTCGTGGATGGCGCGGGCGATTAATTCCTTGCCGGTTCCGCTCTCGCCTTGAATCAAGATGGCTGTTCGACTGCGAGAGACCTTTCCAACAAGTTTGAAGACCTCCACCATTTTCTTGCTTTGTCCGATCAGCGACGCCACTCGTGGTCGCTCACTGAACGCACGCTGAAGCGTGCGGTTTTCATCAATGAGGCGCCGGTGTTCTACGGCTCGCTTCATGGTGAGCACGAGTTCATCGAGATTGATCGGCTTGGTGATGTAATCGAAGGCACCTTGTTTCATGGCTTGGATCGCCGTGTCAACTGAGCCAAACGCCGTCAGGAGCACAATGGGCATTTCCGGTCTGATCTTGCGGACTGAATCCAACAGTTCCAAACCGGACAAGGGGGCCATACGAATGTCGCTCAACAGGGCATCATAGGTCACCTGATTGATTTTGCTGAGCGCCTCAACGCCGTCACAGGCGATGTCCACTTTGAAACCGGAATCGCTCAAGGCTTCGGCCAACATCTCCCGATTGCGCTGGTCGTCGTCCACGACGAGGATTGAAGATGAGTCGCTCATTGATGTCTCCTTATCTCATGCTCGCTCCAGATGGGCAGATCGACAGTGAATTCCGTTCCTTGTGCCACCTCGCTTTTGACAGCCAGCCGGCCACCGCTGTCCGTCACCACTCGGTGACAGATTGCCAACCCGAGTCCCGTTCCGCCTTCGTGCTGTCGGGTCGTAAAGAATGGCTCAAAGATTCGCGATAGGTGCTCCGGAGAAATACCACTGCCCGTATCGCTGATCGTTAGGCGAACTGTCGTGCCATTCACTCGCGTCCCTTCACTTACAATGACGGTTCCCGGCAGTTCCGTACTGCTGGAGGCGCGTGTTCGGATCATCAATTCTCCACCCGACGGCATCGCTTGTTTGGCGTTGGTGATCAGGTTGAATACAAGGCCGTGCAGGGCACGAGGATCCCCAGCCACCAGTGGGAGATCACCCTCCAAGTCCATTTTACAGGTGATCAGTCGACGAGATAGACCTAATGACAGTAGGGAAAGCACTTCGTGGATGGTCCTATTGAGGTTCAAGGGAGTTGATCGGAGGCGTACGTGGGTTTGGTCCAACATCTGCCTGATGATCGAGACCATCCGATCGACCTCGGAACGAATTACGGCAAGATGCCGCTGCCGGCTCACAGTATCACTGGCATGAGTGAGCATTTGCAGATGACCGGAGAGCGCATTCAAAGGGTTGCCCAATTCATGGGCCATCGTCGCGGACAATTCGCCCAAAGCCGCAAAACGCTGCCTGCGCTCAATCTCTATCCTCGACTCGACCAGTTCAAGGTTCGCTTGCTGCAGCTCAGTCCTGGTTTCCACGACTCGTCTCTGAAGCGTCTCGTTGAAATGTTGGATTTCTTTTAGAAGGCGATCCCTTTCCTCCCATGCCGTCCTTCGTGCGGACAGCGTGCGATTAAACTGAGCCGCCAGTTCTTGAATTTCACTGGGGCCTGTGACCGGCACATGCCCGGAGAGATCTCCGGCTTCCACGCTCCGCATAGCACACAAGAGTCGGTGAACCGGCCGGTGGATTTTGAACCGGATCAGCAAGACAAAGGACAAAGATGTGAGGGCCACGACGCCAACTACGATGACCCTGGCCAGATCGCTTTTCTGCTTGATGAGGTCATCATATTCCTTGACCGAATAGAGGCCGCGTAATGCGCCGACGACCTTGCCCTCGATTGTAATAGGGGCCGTAATTCGCCACGCCCTTTCTGTGGACGATTCGTCGAGTTGCATCACCGTACGGCCGGCGTCAATTTCGGTCCGTTCCGATGAGGCTAACGTTTTCGGAGCACTCTGTGGGTCCGTGCTGAATATGAGTGAGTCGGCCTCCGATGCGATTTCAAATACAGATAAACCTAGAATTCCCGGCCGACTCTCCCGAACCTCTTCGATCAGCTGTTGTAAAAATGCGGAATTGTGTATTCCCCCTGCCTTGCCGATCCTGTTGCCGACAAACTCAGCTATGTGGAGGAATGCCACCTCACTGTTGCGGGCTCCCGCCTTGTCAAGAATTCTGCTGTCGAAAATTCCAATGGCAACGCTGGATAGTCCGACGAG
>JACAFD010000162.1 GCA_013388555.1 Nitrospirota bacterium
CAGGGTTTGCCAGCGGGTGGCTCCCAGCGCAAGAGAGCCTGCGATTAAATGTCGTGGGACGTAGGACAAGGCTTCTTCAGAAATAGTGAAGATAATAGGCACGATGGCAAAACCCATCGTAAACCCCACGACAAGAGCATTTCGCTGGTCGTATCGCAGCCCCCAATGGGTGGCGAGCCATGTTTTATAGTCAGCGCCGAACAGCAACGATTCGATCGGCTGATTCAAGCTCAAACAGAGCCAAACAGAACCGATGATGACAGGAATCAGGATAAACGATTCCATCCCGGGGCGCTGGCGGTAAATAAGTGTAGCCGGGAGATATTGCCAAAGAGTCGCTGTGACGGCGACGCTTGCCGGCACAACCACGGTCATGGCAACCATCGCGGGGAATATCTGTTCGAGCGTCGGTGCCAGCCACAAGCCGGCCAGGAACCCCAGAATGACGGTTGGGAGTGCTGCCATGATCTCGATGGTCGGTTTGATCTTGGACCGAAGATAGGGGTGCATGAACATCGAGGTATAGATCGCGCCCAAAAGGGCCAGAGGCACCGCGACGAGCATGGCATAGAACGTCCCTTTCAGCGTCCCATAGATCAGGGGGAGGAAGCCGAACTTCGCTTCGAAGTCGTCGGCGCCACTGGAAGATTGCCACACATGTTCCGGTCTCTCGTATCCTTCGTACCAGACAGGCGTGAAGAGGGCTGCGACTGTCACTTCGGGGTGCGGGTTGTGGATCCCGTAGGTGAGCAAATCTCCCTGGTCTGTGAGGGCCACGGCTCCATCGGCTTTGGGAGAAAAAGTCAGGGTGCGAATTGCCCGGTTGTTCCCTAAAAGCTTCAGCAGAGTCTGTGCGGAGGTGGAGTAGTGGACAAACAGGTTTCCCTGCGCATCGCCGGTGATAAATCCCTTGTCGCGAAGCGACGGAGAGATTCCGGTGACAGACGCAGGATGGGTATCGAAGTGATGAATTGGGCGAATACGAGTGATGGCACTTTCTTGATCCTGACGCACCGGCATCCAGACTGAGACGCCGCCGGCGCTGTTGCCGATGACCAGGGAACGATCTCCAATCAAGTATGACAGGGCCGTGACTGAAGCGCCGGACGGGGCGACGGAGAGGGCTTCCATTAAAGATGGCTGGTCGCCCTCACGCACATTATAGGAGTACAGGTTCCCTCCGGCTGTTCCAACTACTAGTGTTTCGCCACGGCTGTCGAAAATGAAAGCGGTCACAGGCTCAGAGCCGTGGTCGGTCAATGCAACTGGAGCATGGTCAAATGGCGAGGCGCTGTACCACAGGCTCCCTCGATCCGTCAGGGCAGCGGTGAGGGTACCACGCTCCGTCGGCTGATACGCCAACCGGATAATGCGCTCTGCGACCGGCGTCAATTGAACCGGAGAGCCGAGGGTAATTGTCGGCACGATTTGGCGTGTCTCTCCGAAACCGGCTGTGAATTCGAGCATCACGGGAATGAGCCGGCCATCATCCGTGCCGAAGGCAAACCGATCGCCGGTCCCGACTGCGCGCGCAATTGAGGTGATGTGGATCTTGTCTAGCCCAGATGGAAGATCATGGGCGATGGGTGTGCCGGATCGCGCATTGAAGAAGCGAATCTGGCGATCGGACCCTCCGATGAATTGATAGATCAACTCCTGATACTCATCCATTCCGACCAGGCTGGATTGAGGGAGCGCTTCTACTGGAGAAGCGCCGGCAACCTTGCCGGACTGGATTCCCTGTGGAGGGAAAAACAGGGGAGTTACTTCTCTTACCAAGAATACGAAAATTCCGATAATGCTCAGGATGACGGCAATCCCGCCCATGGTGATGACGGCTTGCGCCAGGCGGTCGACGATGCGACGCCACGTCAGACTGTGTGAAGGCTGTGAGATGCTGTGCAGGGGCGTCTGGCCATATACTTCTGCAGCGGGAGAGCCGCCCGGGGCAGACGGGGATTCGCTAGTCAAGCTTTCTCAGTTCCTTCTCGATCATCTCGGCCTTGAGTGGGAAAAACCCGTCTTTGACCGCAACTTTCTGACCTTCTTTACTATAGATAAACTTGATGAATTCTTTGACGATCGGATCCAACGGTTTATCAGGCGCCTTGTTGACATACAGATAGAGATGACGCCAAAGCGGATAGGACCCATCAGCTGCGTTTAGTTGGGTAGCCTCTTTATAGGGCATGCCATCTTTCTCCGCCAGGGGAACGGCGCGCACGTTTGATGTGATGTACCCAATCCCGCTGTAGCCGATGCCTGCTTGATCCTCGCTCACACTTTGGACCACGGAGGCTGACCCAGGCTGTTCCTTGACTTCATCCTTAAGATCTCCGTTCTTCAGGGCATGTTCCTTGAAAAACCCATAGGTACCGGAAGCCGAGTTCCGTCCATAGATACTGATGGGGCTGTCGCCCAAACCGTCATTCACACCTGCTTGTTTCCACACCTGAATGTTCTCACTGTGACCCCAGCGGCGACTCTTGGAAAAAATTGCATCGACTTGCGCCATCGTAAGTCCCTTGACAGAGTTGTCCTTGTTGACGTAGACGGCAAGTGCGTCGATAGCAACCGGGAACGCAGTCGGTTTATATCTGAACTTTCTCTCGAAGGCATCGATCTCGGTATTTTTCATCGTGCGGGACATCGGTCCAAGCTGCGCCGTACCTTCGATCAAAGCCGGAGGAGCCGTGCTCGACCCCTTGCCTTCGATCTGGATTTTGACGTTGGGATATTGTTTGCGAAAGCCTTCCGCCCAGAGGGTCATAAGATTGTTGAGCGTGTCCGAGCCGATGCTGTTGACATTGCCTGACACGCCGCTGACTTTGACATAGCTTTTCAAGGCAGGGTCAAGCGTGATCGCGTCATCGGCATATGCTGGCTGGATACTGGAACCAAGAGCCCACAGGAGGGCAAAGGACCATAGGCCGAGCCTGACAACTAATCGTTTCATCACGACTCCTTTCGTTTCGCATGAGCATGGTCGAATTCTATTACCAATACGTAATATCAATATTATGAGTGTGTTAACTCTCGCAATAATGCTGCGCATTTCATGTGCCGAGGGGAGGTTCGTCGCCTGTCAGTACTCATTCCACGGCAATTGATAATAGAATATCTACCCATATACCCAATATTCTTCAGAGGACTTTGAAGTACAGTACCGTGCTTGTTCCCTTGTTCGAGTCCCGCCTCAGCACCACGGTCGCATTCCTGGTCACTTCGTTCACCACTACGCTCATGCGGGCAGAGAACAGGTCGCTCTTGATGTCGTACAGAGGCCGGATTTGTTTCCCTATGTCTTCAAAACTACCGACAGCATCCAAGTCTGCCTTGTCTTTTTTGAAGGGACGAGCCTGAACAATCGCAGCAGCCACGCCTTGGGTAATCCGAGGGTCGAGGGATTGAATGACGAGGGGGTCGGCGGTGTTCAGATTCACCGTGCCTTGGCCTTCTTCCGGATAAACCGTCGCCAACTTCGAAAGCTTTTCAATGATCTCGGGTGTCATCCCCTTTATCAAGCGTAATTCCAAGAGAGTCAGCAACGGAGCATTGGCTGCCTTGTAGGGGGGGCGCTGCGATTGATAGTAGAGGCTTTCTGCGCCGGATGGTTCCGGAATCTCGTCCTTATCCACCCAGTCGACAATGGCATCGACCAGATCCGGATTGATTTGCAGGAGTTCGAAAAGCCGCTTGACCTGTTGCACCTTTTTACCCTTGGCGACGTCGTCTCCAGCGACCGCCAGGTCGTTCAGATTCAGTTTGCCCCGTTCATCTTCGATCTTTGCGTTCAGCCGGCCGTCGCCAATGACGTAATTCGTGATGGGAAGGGCCCAGATGTCGGTCGGGGCATCGAAGAACTGATTCGCTTGCTTGTCTTTCAACAAATCTTGCTGTAAGACGCCACGGGCTGCATGCACCGACGCACGGGCGAGCACGGTGGCCTTAAAATTATCGCGGAAGGCAGCGGCGTCGCGGTATTCCCGCCTCGCCTCTGCATCAAACTCGAGGATCAGCGCGACCAGAATGGTCAGAACCAGGAGGGTGAGCAGAAGGGCAATCCCTCGTTCATCAGACCTTGGCATAGGTCACGATTCTCAGCGTAGCGTCGAGATTGACAGGATTATCGTATTTCGGTT
This sequence comes from Nitrospirota bacterium, assembly GCA_013388555.1. Taxonomy (GTDB): domain Bacteria; phylum Nitrospirota; class Nitrospiria; order Nitrospirales; family Nitrospiraceae; genus Palsa-1315. The sequence continues at coordinate 4,143 of JACAFD010000162.1, forward strand.
TCATCTGCAGATGATGCACCTGAACGTCGTAAGGGGCCTGTTCAATAGCCACCAACAGCGCCAGGATCTGGGGCAGCGACACGTCGTCAAGTCGAAGATCGACCGCGGTCTCTTGATAGCCCTGAACGACGACAGGGGCCTGTGGCTGCATGCCGACGATGCGATCGCGGATCCGGGCCGTCGTCGTCGCTTCCTCCATGAAAGCCAGCAGTGAAAACTGGGCTGTGGGGACCGGCATGCGCTCTTCCAGTTTGGCGATACGGGCTTGTTTGACGACGTACTCCTGTACAACCAGCGCCAGTTCCTGGCTGTCTTTTGCTTTTCGTCGCGCCTGCCGGTCGAGTGTGTCGATCGTCTCGATGAGGGGATCGATGATCAGCAGGAAGACAAGCGCTGCTGCGACGATGGCCCCGCCCGCAGCCACGATGAGGCGCTCGCGTTGTGAGAAATGCTGCCACCGTTCTTTCAGCATCTGTATCATGGCCGTTGCACCCTATAGGTAAGCCGGAACACGACCTGGTTCGCCTGGGCTCCGACACGGGTGTCACTGATGGACACGTCCTGGAACGTGTCACCTGCCTCGAAGGCCTGCTTGATCTTTTCGACCGCATCGAAGGTTGCCGTTTCCCCCTCCAGATGAATACTCGTCCCTTCGATGGTCAGCTCCCGTATTTTTAACGGAACGCCTGGCGGCACATGCTTCGACAATTCCGCAAGGCCGGCAAGAACGTTGTACCTCGTGCCGTCGACGACTGAGAGTCCCTTCTCCACTTGTGAGACTCGATATTTGGCTTGATCCACCTCTTCCCCCGGCGAGGCACCCGGACCGAATGTTTGCTCATATTGCGCCTGAATCTCCCCCTTGAGATGCCTGACCGTCGAGTCTTTCAGGATGACGCGAAGGGAAAGATCCGTCAGTGCCAGAAGAGCCAGGACGATCCCTCCCCACAGAGCCACTCGGCGGTCCCGCTTTGTGATCGTTCCCGTCCCGGATTCGACGTCGACACCGGTTTTGAAGTCCAGGGCGAGACTTGCACCCGCCCGTCTCGACTTCCAGCGGGGCCGGACAATATTCGGATG
>JACAFD010000076.1 GCA_013388555.1 Nitrospirota bacterium
GCTTTACGCTCTATTACCTGGCCATGTTGTGGCGGTATCGGTTTGCCAGAGCCTACCCCTCACATCGGGCTGCATGGTGGGTGGTTCCCTTTGTGAAATTGACGATGGATGTCGGCAACGAACTCGGTCGATGGAAATACGCGATGGCGAGGCCGGTTTCATGAGTGAACCACAAGCGGTACTGTTCATCTCAAATCATGGCGATATCGTGGGCGGAGGAGAACTCAGCCTGCTTCAGTTGATCGGCGCGCTAAACCGATCACAGTGGCGTCCGGTTCTGGTGGTGCCGGGTGAGGGAGTTGTGGCGGAGCAGGCTGGTGCTGTCGGTGTTCCTACGTATGTGGTCCCGATGCCGGCTGTGACCGGTACGAGTATGGCGAGCCTTGCCAGTATACGGGCTCTCGGACGCCTGATTCGAAAGCAGGACGTGCAGATCGTTCATGCGAACGGGACACGGGCGATGATCTATGGGGGATTGGCGGCAAAAATTGCGCATTGTCCTGCCGTCTGGCATGTGCGCGTCGCCGACTCAGATGGGTTGCTGGATCGCGCCCTATACAAGCTCTCGGCGAGAGTGATCGTAAATTCAGATGCAGTGCGTCATCGATTTTCATGGGGAGCTGCAGACCGAGTGCACCGTATCCATAATGGGGTGGATACCGTACGGTTCGCCCCACGGCCTCCGTCATCCCGCCAGCGTGCCGTGCTGGGTCTGAGTCCCAACGACCGCGTGGTGGTCAGTGTGGGGCGGTTTGTTCCCTATAAGGGCTATGAGGATCTTCTCCGCGCTGCGGCTATTGTGCATCGGCAGGACAGAGCGGTGCATTGGGTACTGGTCGGTGACGGGGAGCTTCGTTCCAACCTGAGACGACAGGCGGAAGCACTCGGTATACATCAGCTGGTGCATTTCACTGGTTGGTTGGACGATGTGCGGGAGATGCTGGCCTTGGCAGAAGTGTTCGTATTGCCATCGCACGGCGAACATTTCGGCCGCGTCCTCATCGAAGCGATGGCGATGGGCAAGGCAGTGGTGGCGACTGATGCGGGAGGGGTGCCCGAGATCGTCAAGCATGGTGAAACCGGTTGGCTGGTCGCGCCTGGACAACCGGATGGTCTTGCAGAAGCGGTACGGCAACTCCTGGCAAATGGCGAACAGTGTGGCCGCTTCGGCCTCGTTGGACGTCGTATCGTCGAGGACTGCTTTAGTCTGGACAGGCATGCGAGTCAGATTCAATCGCTCTACCATCATCTCACCGGAGTCTGCTGTGGATAGGTGTAATCTCTGTGGTGGCACGGATTTTACGGTTCTCGAGGATCACGGCACCGTACAGGTCGTCCGATGCGCCTGTCAGCTCGTGTTCGTTACGCCGGTTCCATCGAGGGGTGAGATCGAGAAGACCTATCAGGATGACTACTATGAGCCGTGGAAAGAACAGGAAGCCGCTCGGCGTCATATCTGGACGAGACGATTGCGTGGCCTGCAGCAACTCGACCGACGGCGCGGACGTCTTCTGGACGTCGGCTGCGGCGAAGCGACCTTCCTCCGGCTGGCGCAACAAGAGGGATGGCAGGTTTCCGGAACGGAGCTTTCGATTGCCGCCGCGGCACAGGCAGCGGATCTTGATGTGCATCGAGGGGAAGTGTGGGAGGTCGGATTGTCGGGAGACACCTTCGACGTGGTGACGAGCTGGCACGTGATTGAACATGCGTCCGATCCGAAGCGGATGGTCGCAGAATTGTTTCGTCTCCTGCGGCCGGGAGGCTGGATGGTATTGGCCACCCCTAATGTACATGACTATATCTTTCGTCTTGGGTATCTTGCCGGGCGAGGGCAGTGGCCCACATTGTACGAAGCGGACGAGCGCGAGTTGCATCTCTTTCATTTTTCTGCTGAGACCCTTTCGAGGCTGGTCCAAGCCGTCGGATTCACCGACGTCCAAATCAGATTCGACCGGGGAGCGGCGGCTGTATCAACCAAGCGACTCGTCAACCAGGTGGCGTACGGATGGTATCGTTTGACCGGCTTGAATTGGGGAATCGGGCTTGAGCTGGTTGCGAGGAAGCCGGCTTTCGCTGCCGCGGAACGGCTCTGCGCATGAGGGGGACGCCGATGCGAGTGGGTGTCGATGGGCGTGAGCTGCAGCATGGTGTGAGGACCGGAATCGGGCATTATGTCCGTGAGGTGCTGCATGCGGCATCGGACAGGGGATGGGAATGCGTCGTCTATGCCACGTCCAATGCCGATCTGCAGGGATTGCCTCCCGGGATCATCTACAAACCGGTTCCCCGCATCTGGACGCAGTGGTGGGATCAAGTTCGTCTCCCACGTCAGTTGGCTGAAGACCGGATCACGGTGTTTCTCTCTCCTTACTATAAGGGGCCTGTGATGGCAGGCTGTCCAGTTGTCGTGACGATTCACGATCTGTTTTTTATCGGATATCCTGGACGAAGGAGGCCCGCCTACGACGCATTGATGACCGGCCTGGGCAGGCTCTATGCCAACCGCGCCTCCGCCATCATTGCCGACTCACAATACTCGAAGCAGTCGATCATGGCTCAGTTGGGTGTCTGTGCGGACAAGGTGACGGTCATTCCTGTTGCACTGGGAAAAACCTTCAGCCCACAGCCATTGACGGTGGAGGCCTGTGCGACCTATGGCCTGACGTCGCCGTATATTCTGTACGTAGGCAATTTCAAGCCGCATAAGAATGTGCCACGCCTCCTGGAAGCCTATGCCGCTTTGCCGGCCTCTCTCCGGGCAATCTATCAACTGGTCTTAGCCGGTTCCGACCAGGAGCATCGACCACTGTTGCAACAATTGGCCGATGGCCTTGGAGTTGGTGATCGCGTGATCTTTCCTGGGCTTATTGCCGATGAGGACTTGTCCGCCCTGTATACGGGCTGTGCGTTGTTTGTACTGCCATCCCTCTATGAGGGGTTTGGGCTGCCGGCGCTCGAAGCCATGGCCTGCGGCGCGGCCGTGGCGGCTGCCAACCGTGCTGCTATTCCAGAAGTTGTGGATCAGGCAGCCCTGCTGTTCGATCCGGAACAGGTCAGTGAGATAACCCGTGTCTTAGTGAGAGGACTGACAGAAATCGGTTTGCGCGAGCAGCTGCAGGCGAAAGGGGTCGCGCGCGCGCGCGAATTTTCCCCTCGCCATACATCCGGTCTGGTGCTGGACCTCCTTGAACGGGTGGCAGAACAGGCTGCCTAGGGAACTGAGGGCGTATGGTGCAAGAGGGCGATGCCATCAGATGTCTGTGTGGAGCTGTGGCGAAGGATGTCGATGCGATTGGCGGGATCATCCGCGAGCGGGTCTGCTGCCGGCAATGCGGGCTTCTGTGGCGCGGGACCATGCCCTCAGACGAAGAAATGGCGGAGTGGTATCGAGACCAGTATTGGCAACAGTTTGGCGAGGAGCAGCGGGGTGAGGCGCGGGAGAACCTGTGCCGACATGTCATGGACATGATTCTCGTGAAACATCCCGGCCACGGCACATTGGTCGATGTCGGTTGCGGGGCCGGCGGACTGCTCATGCGAGGGGTCGGCTGCGGGTGGCGTGGGATTGGATTTGAACTGTCCAAAGCCGCAGTCAGTCATGCTCGATCCCGGGGGCTTGAAGTTCACGAGCAGAGTTGGTTGCCTTGTCCGTTAGCTGACGACTCGGCCGATGCAGTGACGTTCTTGAATGTGCTGGACCATCTGGCGAAACCGTTTGATGCTTTGAAAGAAGCCCGGCGTGTGTTACGGCCCGGAGGGCACATCTACATCAGAGTGCCGAACGGACCCCTGCACAATCAGCTGTCCCGCTTGTTGTCCGGTTGTGGCCTCCCCCATCTGACGGTCATGCATCTGTACGGGTTCGGCCGGCGCGCGCTTTCCTATCACCTCACCAGGCTGGGGTTCGAGGCTGTAGATGTGCGTACGTCGCCTCCCAGCCAGGCTGATGCGTATGGAGCCGATGGGAAGGGGCGGTCGTTTCTCCGGCACTGTGCCAAGCGACTGGACCGGACTGTCTATGGGATGATGCACAGGATCGGCATGGATCGATGGGCCTGGGGGCCTTCAGTCGAGGCGCTGGCGCGAAAACCGCTGGTAGTCGTGAAGGAGCGTTAGATGGTATCCCGCCGGTGGAAAGCAAAGTTTCGAGCCAGCGAGGCGACTGTGGCGCTGGCGATTATCTCTGCGCTGGTCGCGCTTGGCCTGGCCATTTTTCTGAAATCGTACTACAGCTATAACCCGAGTGAATATCGGCCGTTTGATGGAGAGCGCGAGCGATCTGTGCTCGACGGTCGCGGAACCAATCGCTGAGGAATGTGCGATGTGCGGCATTTGCGGACATAGCGGCCAGGGTGAGCCAGATATGTTGGAGCGCATGCTCGAACGGCTCGTTCACCGAGGGCCGGATGAGATCGGGCGTCATAGGGAGCCCGGGGTGGCGCTCGGCATCCATCGCCTGCGTGTGATCGATCCTCAGGGCGGCAAACAACCGGTGACGAATGAAACTTCCACGGTCTGGGCCGTGATGAACGGCGAGATCTACAACTATCGCGAGCTGCGGGAAGAATTGATCAACAAGGGCCATCGGTTTGTGTCCCAATGCGACACGGAAGTATTGGTCCATCTGTACGAAGAAGATGGCGAAGGGATGGTCCATCGATTACGGGGGATGTTTGCCTTTGCGCTATGGGATCAAGCGCAACAGTCCCTGCTCCTTGTCCGTGACCGATTGGGGATCAAGCCCCTATATTATACGGTTCGCTCTGGTTTCGGGGAGGCGGCGAAGGTCTTGTTCGCCTCGGAGTTACCGTCGTTGTTGGCCGCAATCCCTCCTCCTTCGCTTCGCCCTCGTGCTATAGCAGACTACCTGTCGCTCCTGTACGTGCCGGGACCGGAGACCCTGTACGAAGAAATTTATGAGCTGCGCCCCGGCGAGTTGCTTTGCGTACAGGACGGCTCTGTGAGATTTGAGCGATATTGGAGGCCTCAAGAAAGCGCGATCGCCAGGGCCTGGCGGACAAAAGAGGAAATGGTCGAACACCTGCATGCCCAATTGCGCGATGCGGTGCGGAGCCACCTCGTGAGCGATGTTCCCCTCGGTTTGTTGTTGTCCGGAGGAGTCGACTCCAGCGCGCTTCTGGCCTTCATGCGCCGTGAAATCACAGGCCCGATCAAGACCTTTTCGATAGGCTATGACGCGCAAGAGGACCAGGCCTTTAATGAACTGACCGCTGCCAAGGAGGTGGCGATGTATTTTCAGACCGACCATGTAGAGACCCGCTTGCAGCCGGACGCGTCATCGTTGTTGCTGAAGGTGGTTGAAGCCATGGCGGAGCCCTTTGCTGATTCTTCAGCCATCCCAACGTATCTGGTCTCGGAAGTGGCACGGCGCACGGTCACGGTGGCTCTGTCAGGCATCGGGGGCGACGAGTTCTTCGGCGGCTATCCAAGGTATCTGGGGGTGAAGGCAGCATCGCTCTATGGCCGTGTTCCCTCGACCCTGCGCTCGGCAATCGCCTGTACGGCTGCCCCTACGATACGGGAGGGGGTTGGTGGGCGAGACTACGCCGGTCGCGCCAAACGCTTTCTACAAGATGGCCATCGTTCGATCGAACAACAATATCTCATGTGGACGTCGTTCCTACCTCAGGATGCAGAGGCATCTGCATTGACGACGGATCTGCTGGCTGCCTGTGGGACGAACGATCGCAATGCGACGCGGGAACATCTCTTCAAAACCTGGCCGTCGGATGATCCAGTCGATCGCGCGATGGGGCTGGACATGCAGACCTACCTTCCTGACGACCTGTTGCGTATGGGCGACCGGATCAGCATGCGCCATTCGCTCGAGCTGCGGGTCCCGTTTTGCGATCATCTTCTCGTCGGATTTGCGAAAAGTATACAAGGAACACAGCATCTTAGTGGATGGAACCTCAAGTCTTTCTTAAAAAATGGGTTGAGGGGGCTCCTTCCACCAGCCGTCTTGCAGGGGCCAAAGTTGGGTTTTCATATCCCATTGGCCCGCTGGCTCAGAGAGGACTTGAAAGAGATGGTCGGAGATCTTCTGTCCGAGTCAGTGATCAGGCGGCGAGGGTATGTAAATCCTGGATATGTCCAGGACCTGCTTCGCGAGCATGATTCTGGGAGACGGAACCATGCGGATCAGATCTATGCCTTGGCCGTATTAGAGCTGTGGCAACGGCAACAGGCCTGCTGAGTTGTAAAGGGAACAAGTGGCGATGAACATCGCGATGTTTTCAGAGGTGTCGACCGACCGGGTAATTGGTGGGGCGGAGCGTGTCCTGAGAGAGCAGGCCTTGGGGATGGCCAAGCTAGGTCATCAGGTCCACGTCATTACGAGAATGCTCCATGGCGATGAACGAACAGAGGTGGCGGTCGGGGATATCCGGGAATGCCGGTATCCTGTCTCTCGTACGAATGAGTTCGCGTTTGTGTCGTCCACGCTCGATCGGTCGGTTGAGGTGTTCGATCGGTCTTATCCGGGCCAGCGGATTGATGTGGGATTGATCCATCAATCGCTCGCTGGATTGGGACCTTTGCTGAGGCGGAGTGGAGCAGTCTCCCATTGGTTCTACATGTGTTTGTCGCTCGCACATGAGGAGTACATGACGCGTGTCACGCCCGGTTCCTCGCGCGCCATGCAGCTTCGCTGGAAGGTAAATGCGATGGCGCGGCGCCGCATCGAACGGCTGGTCATGAGCCGGTGCGAACGGGTCCTGGTGCTCAGCCGCTTCATGTGGGATCGTGTGGTGGAGTTTCATGGCATTCCCGAGGAGAGACTGTGCATGATTCCCGGTGCGGTGGACGAGCAGGTGTTTTGTCCTCCGCTCGACCGAGCGGCCGTGCGGGCTTCCCTTGAGTTTCCAGAGGACCGGACGGTTCTCTTCACTGTCCGCAACCTGGTGCCTCGGATGGGCCTGGAGCACTTTATCGAGGCCGTCGTGCGACTTGGCGACAGGAACAAGGGTCTGCTGGTGCTCATTGGAGGGGAAGGTCCGCTCAGGAGCAAACTCCAAAATCTGATCAAGCGGCATCAACTCGGAGCCTCTGTCCGATTAATCGGTTTTGTTCCTGAGCGGGACCTCACAAGGTATTATCAAGGCGCGGATTTAGTGGTGGTTCCAACATTGCAGTTGGAAGGATTCGGCCTGGTGACCGTCGAGGCAATGGCCTGTGGGGCCCCTGTCATGGCCACGCCGATCGGCGCGTTGCCGGAGATCATCAATAGGCTGGACCCGTTGCTGCTCGCCGAGGGGACAAATGGGGCCGCCCTTGCCAGAAGTCTTGAGCGCATACTCGATCGTTTTGCGCAGGACCCTGATTGGCGGCGGCGCCTGGCCGAAACCGGCCGGCGGCTGGTCACGGATTGCTACAACTGGACGCACCATACGCGTGGACTTGAACGGCTATTACGGGAGAGCACGCGAGTCGAGGCCTTGGTGGCATAACGGTCCAGCATGAATCAATGGTCGATGGGTAGGACTGTCTCGATGCCCCCCCAAACAGTCATTCATGTCATTACCCGATTAGACTATGGAGGATCGGCCCGGAACACCATGTTGACTGCGTTGGGTCACAATCGGGAACGGTTTACCCCCCTCGTCGTCATGGGCCTTCCCGGCCGTTGGGATGCCCAGGGAGGCCAAGCGGCGACAGAGGAAAATGTGCGTGTGCTGGAGAAAGAGGGGATCCGATCGGTGGTGGTTCCAACAATGGGACGGTCTATTTCATTGCTCGACGACATGAGGACCTTATGGACGCTCATCCGGTTCTTCCGACGTGAACGCCCCTCAGTGGTCCATACC
>JACAFD010000077.1 GCA_013388555.1 Nitrospirota bacterium
CTCATATTGAGAGGGACGAGTGAAACGAAGAGTATGCGGAATTATCAAGAAATGTTTGTTGCAAGCCGCATGTTTTGCATGATAGCAGAGTGGGGCATAAACGGATGAGGAGCGAAGCGGGCCGATGCAGGGTCGCCGTTCACAATTGATCATCATCACACCAAGAGGAGGTTGCTATGACAACGTTAGCCAGACCGGGTGTTCCTGCCGGGGGGTTCAAGACGATTGGACAAGTGCGTGCCACGAACGATCTTGTATTTACTCGAAAACAGAATGCCATGGGGATCGCCGTTGAGTTGCTGACGACCCATACGCCGGGAGCGCCGGTGGTCGACGGAGAGGGGAGGTTCGCCGGATTCATCAGCGAGTTCGACATTCTTCGGGCGTTGGAAGCGGGGAAGGATCTGAACCGGCTGGCCGCAGAGGACATTATGGTGAAAGACCGCATCTGTGTGACAGATGACACGAGTTTCGATGCGGCCGTGAAGCTCATGGAGGATAAGCGGCTCATCAATCTGCCGATTGAGAGAAACGGCAAGGTGGACTACTCGATCACGCGACACGATCTGCTGCGGGCCTGGATCGGCCTTGGCGTAGACATCGAATCCAATATTACCCCGTAAGCGGTCTCTGTGCGAGGAGGAGTGAAGCCGTCCTTTCCGCACCTCCGTTGATGGACACAATATGCTTTGTCGGTTCGACTATCTGCAATCGATGATCAGAAGGAGCTAGATGATGAAGAGGACTGTATTCCCGTTGATGGTCGTAGTGGTTTCCCTTGCCCTCCCCGCCGCCGCTGAACGGCACACGATGCAGCCGCGGGTGCCGGCCGACAAACTGGCTGAAGCGCGCGCACTGACAAGCCCCTTGCCAAACTCCCCGGAGATTTTCGAGCAGGGCAAAGCGCTCTATCACGGCAAGGGGACCTGCTTCAATTGTCATGGGAAAGACGGGGGCGGCAATGGGCCGCTGGCAGCTCAATTGAACCCCTCGCCTCGCAATTTCCAGCACCGTGGATTCTGGCGCCATCGCACGGAAGGCGAAATCTTCTGGGTGATCAAGAACGGATCGGTCGGTACTGCCATGGTTGGTTTCGGCGGACAACTGACGGACGAAGAAATTTGGAGCATCATCCAGTACGCACGCAGCTTCGCCGGTGCACATGGGCCTGGCATGATGGGACGAGGCGGCGGCATGGGCGGCATGGAACACGGCGGGCGGAGAGGTGGGATGGGCGGTTGTGAGGGCGATGCCTGCGGTCGGTAACTGTAATGCTCAATTTTTAATCTTGAATGTTCAATTGAACATTCAAGAAGTGCGCAGTGACCATTCCTTGGAAACGCGAGATACGCGTCATGAAGAACGCGATGTCGTATGGTTGTGCGACAAACCGTCATGAATAAATAGTGGCTCGTGATGATCTCGTGATAATTTTGAAGGTGCTGATTGGGGAGCCGATACTATGCCCCTTCACTCCCATCAAAAAAACTTCTGCTTCAGTGCAAACCCCCGTGGTCTTTGGGCTCAGTGCCCTAGGCGGATATTATGATTCTTGGCATCTTCTCCCGTCCGTCAGGTCGTCCTCCAGTCACCGTGGGGCCGTCCACTAGACCGGGGCCGGACTTAATTCGACCGTCGCTTCAAAATGAGACAATACTGCGGCCTGACTTCGTTTCTTTGTCTCTGCGCAGCTCTCACAGTCGTCTGCTTGGGCGTGGTCGTCTATGCGGCCGACAGGCATGGATTGCAGGAGCAGTTGCTCCACGGGCGCGAGGTTTTCGAGCAGAATTGCATCATGTGTCACGGTGTGGACGCCAAGGGAACTGGGCAACTGGCCGCGGCCCTGCCCGTCAGGCCGGCCGACTTGACCAACTGCAAACTGACTGATGAGGATCCGGTGTTAGTGGGGCAGGGGATCATTCGGCATGGAGGGCCGTACACAGGCCGGTCCTCGGGCATGCCCGCTTTCGGGACTGTGCTATCGAACTCGGACATCGTCGACGTAGCTCGTTACGTCAGATCCCTGTGCGCCGATCCCGAGTGGGTTTCCAGGGAATTGGATTTTCCCCACCCCCTTATCACGAGCAAGGCCTTTCCCGAGCAGCATATGACCGTAGGTGGAGGGTTTGGACGAAACGGTACAAACGTGAACGAATACTTCGGCCTACTGGAATATAGGGTGAACGGGCTGACGAACATCGGAATCAAGTCTCGCGTTCTGTCCATCAATCCCAACATCGGTACGGCAGAATCAGGCCTTGGAGATTCAGTTCTTTCAGTGAACCGGGTCGTGGCGTTCAGTCCTCTGTACCGAGCATTGGCAAGCGTGGGTCTGGACCTGGCGTTGCCGACTGGAAACGACCGGCGGGGTTTGGGGGACGGAAGTGTTGTGTTTGAGCCTAGCCTCCGTGCCGGCGTGGATTGGAAACGAGTTGTCGTGCAGGCGGCCGGGGCTTTGGTGCTTCCCGCGCAAACGTCGAATATCAATTCCGAGGCGACGTTCAATGTGGCGATCGGACGTTATTTTTTCCTGGACCCGCGCCTGCAAATCACCCCGATGATCGAATTGAATACCACCACGAGTCTATCCGAACCGTCGTACGGCGAGACGAAAAGCGCGATCCTTCCCCTCATCCGAGTGAAATGGCTGCGCTGGGCGCTGGGCGTCGGCGTTCAGGCGCCGATCACCGATGCGCGAGATTTTGAAGTTCGCCCTCTATTCGACCTGATATATGATTACTAGTTTTAGGAGTCTGTCCAAATAGTAGGAAACACAAGAATTTCGGCGCATGCATTTGCCTTAGGGTCAACGATCTCGACTCAGCCACAGTGGCCTTTAGTCCCCAAATCGGACATGTTCGGCAGTGCCGGACAGGCTCCTAGGGTGATTGCCGTACATTCCTATGGAAATGCCCAGTGTATTTACCGTTACGTTCAGTTATTCATGCCAGGCATGGATCTGGCGCGGGCTCCATCATCGACATTCTCAGAGGTTTTTGTGTTCTCGAACAATCTCAGGGTTCTTGCTTGACTGAAAGGAGGATGGCAAGACAGAAATCATTTAACCTATTCTAGGTCGAGCACTATCCAAGTAAGGGAGAGGAAGTTTGTCCACTGTATTCGGCAAGTGGTTTGCCAAATCCATGATCTCAAGGGCAAATGCGTGCCCAATGCATCAACGAAAGATGCACGGGTAGGCCCCGCATTGCGTGCGGCGTGATTATCAAGGAGTGACAGTGAAGAGAAAGCTGTGCGCAGAAAACGGGAGTCAAGTCATGATGAAGCGCGTGCTCGCTGCTTCTACAGTGATGCACACCTCACCTGCCTGGCGGGTTGCTGCCTTTTGCGACAGCGAGACTTCTTCCATCTGTGGCGTTTGTCTGCAAACTGTCGGGTAGTTTCTTTTCTCTCTCTGCATAACCACTTAGTTGCGTGTCCCTTCTCTCCTGTAAAGCCTAGGCACAGAGAGTGGCATGATTCTGGCTGTGACTGTCTTCAAAACTCGTATTCCTTGGATCAACCAGCGCCTGTGAATCTTTTATCGGTTTCAGTGACTCTCCGTGATTGGGTTCAAATGAAGGAATTGGCTGATCTGTGGGGTGAATGGCCATGAAGCCTATTTCTTTCGCTGCAGTGACCATCATCGTTGGATCCGTGATCGGGCTGACCGATGGAGACGTTCTTGGTGGGAGCGCAGTCGGTTCAGGAGACAAGATCGTGAAGACCAACTGCGTGCAGTGTCATCGGATCGAGGGGAAGCCTGCGCCGCGCCGAACGAAGCAGGCGCCGGACCTCATCTGGGCCGGGAACAAGTATCAGCACGACTGGCTTGTCGCGTGGCTGCAGAATCCCGAGTTCAAACTTTATCCCGTCGGCTATGACTTTCGTCCGGAGCGGAAGAAGGGGCATCTCGCCTTGCCGGCTGATCAGGCGAAGGCCGTGACCGACTTTCTCGCCACGCGGAAGGATGATCGAATCAAAGCAGGCCTGATGAAACCGGGAACGCCGGAGCAACTTGAGCGAGGGCAAAAGCTCTATCGGGACCATGGTTGCCAAAATTGCCACTTCACCCCGGCCAAGTCGGCTAAAGGGTTTGTGGGAGGTACGTCCAGTACCTCTTTCATCAAGTTGAACGAGCGTCTGAATGCAGATTGGGTCTATCGCTTCAACCAGAATCCGAACGATTTTGAGCCGGACAGCGGCGCCTATATTCCAAAACCGCCACTGCCTGACGATGACATCTATGCCATCACCGCCTACATGATGACGTTCAAATAAAGACGTGAATCGTCGTACGTGAAGCGTGAAGCGCACAACGAGCGAGAGGAGAATCAGAGATACAGAAGTAAGGGAATGTGATCAATGAGAGCAATGAGTCTGCTCGCGGTGGTGGTTGTTCTCGGGATAGCGCAGGCGACGCTGGCGGCTTCATCAAAGGGGAACCCTGAGGCCGGCAAGAAGATCTATCTCGAGAGTTGCCAGAGTTGCCATGGCCCGACGGGCAAGGGCGACAGCGACATGGCCGCCTATCTGACACCGCCGCCCGCAAATTTGGCTGCTGAGGCAACCCAGGCAAAGACCGACGCGCAGCTACGAAAGATTATCCTGGAGGGGTTGCCGGGCACGGCCATGGCGAGTTTTGAAGGGGCGTTTGAAGACGCTCAGCTGGCCGACTTGATGGCGTACCTCCGATCGCTCAAGCCCTAACGCTCGATGAGGAAAGCCATCAATGCGATGACCGTGCGGCGGTGGTTTTTCTTTGGAGTTGCCTGTGCACCTGGCCCAGCTCGCGCAACGCCGGGGTGCCAATCATGGCATTCGGTGAAGAGGGAATATTCCACTCCCGCCAACATTAAGAGCTGGTGCCGATCATGAAGGAGATGTTCAATTCATCGAGCGGGCGGTTCGAGGATGAGATCGAGATTGCGACACGACTCGCTCGCGAGGCCGGTCGTCTGATCATGGCACTGTATGGAACGGGGGTCACCGTGAGGCAGAAAGGCGAGGCCGGTCCTGTGACCGAGGCGGATGAACAGGCGCACGAAGTGATCGTCGAAGGACTTCAGCGAGCGTTTCCCCATGACGCGATCATTTCGGAAGAGGGCGCGCCTGTCATTGGATCACATGCCGGGGCTCGGACCTGGTACGTGGATCCCCTGGATGGCACCCAGGAGTTTATTGCAAGAAACGGCGAGTTTTCTGTACTCATTGGCCTGGCGATTGCGGGTCGAGCGACTGTTGGTGTGGTGTTACGGCCGGTGGATGGAGCGCTTTTTGCGGGCATTGCCGACCAGGAAGCGTGGAGTGAGGACCGGGGAATGACCGGACGGCTATCTGTATCACGCCAAACGGAGCTGCCGAAGCTCAGGTTGGTGGTGTCTCGATCTCATCATCATCCGCTGACCGATGCCATGCGTGCTCGTCTTGGGATTACGGAAGAACTCCGCTGTGGAAGCGTGGGACTCAAGATCGGGATGTTGGTCAACGGGCAAGCTGACCTCTACCTCGACGCTTCGGGTAACACAAGCGCGTGGGATGTGTGTGGCCCTGAAGCCATCCTGCGCGGGGCAGGAGGGCGACTGACCGACTTGACCGGCCAGCCTCTTCTCTATGAAAGCCGTGGCGACCTTCACAACAAGTTGGGGCTCATCGCGAGTAACGGCGTCTGCCATGACCAAGTGGTGGCAGCAATCGGTCTCTTGGCAGGTGAGGCGAACCGAAACTGACGGGTTAGGGACTGAACCAACTGCAAAGGAGCCGGGATGAACCGTATCACGTTCGTATCAGCTGGATTGGGATTGGTCGGGCTCTTGAGCTTGACCGCTGTCGGGGAGGCACAGCATGAACAGGGGCATCCCATGATTAAGGAGGGGGCCCCCACTGATAGCCGGCAGGATGACCGTGTGGCGCTAGGCCTCAGCCAAGAGGCTGAAGCAGGTATGAAGCTGACCATGCGAGAGCACTTGGAAGCATTGCAGGCCATTGTGGCTGGTTTGGGCCGGCAGGAATTCGAGCAGGCAGCCAAAGTTGCGCATGAAGAACTCGGCTTCCCCAAACATCACCAGGCCATGCAACGAGAGGGCGTGGCGACATTTCCTCTGAAGTATCACGAGCTTGCGATGGCGCACCATCAGGAGGCCGAGAGCCTGGCCAAGGTGCTTCCCTCAAAGGATCTCAAGACGATCCTGCCGCAACTCGAGAGGACCATCGGGGTCTGTGTTTCCTGCCACCGGGCCTATAAGTTGTGAGGGTTACCCATGATTGATGAGAAGACCAAGGCGATGGTCCTCGAAGCTCTAACCGATGAGTACAAGGCGCGCGCCTTCTATCGGCTGGTGATCAAGACATTCGGCCCCGTGCGGCCGTTCATCCACATCGTGGATGCGGAAGACACTCACGCGAGGGCGCTCGAAGTGCTCTGCGCTCGGTACGGGATACGCCTCCCGGCCGACGACTGGGAGACGAAGCTGCACCCGCCATCATCGATTTTGGAAGCCTGTCGGGTTGGCGTCGAGGGAGAGATTGAGAATATTGCCATGTATGACCGTTTCCTGAGGGAAACCGATATCCCGGGTGTCCGTGCCTTGTTTGAACGCCTACAGGCCAGATCGCGCGAGGCTCATCTGCCGGCGTTTGAGCGGTGTGTTGCGCGAGGTGGGGAAGCAGGGGGAGGGTCGGGTCCGGGTGCGGAACCGCCACGGATGACACGAGCCGGCGCCGGTCCGAAACGATTCCGTCGTCAGGGGAGAACCACATGACGTCGTTGCTCGAAAAAGGTGGTGGGACGTTTGCAGGTATCAAGATGCTGCTCTGCGAGAATCCACTTCCGCCACTGGACGAGGCTATCGCCGCGGCGCAGGAGGAACTGGCGCGGAGCAACTACTATACGGAAGCCTACTCCGCGCCGCTACGACGTCTGTTGAGCGAACAAATCGGCGTGCCTGAACGGCTCATCCACATCAATGCCGGCTCGGAACTCATCCTCCGCCAACTATTTGCGAGGCTCGGGAAGCGCGTGCACTTGCTGGCGCCGAGCTATGTCCTTTTCCCCGAGATCGCTGAATCCTATACCGAGACTCGTCTGCTGCCCCAGGAAAATTTTGCGTTCGACCTGTCGACACTCACCATTCCATCCGGCACGACGCTTGTTGCGATCGTAAATCCGAACAATCCCAATGGCGGAACATTCGACATGGCGCCGCTGCCCGATTTGCTGATGCGCCATCCGGACACGCACTTCCTGGTGGATGAAGCCTTCGTCGGCATGGCGGGGGAATCAGTGGGATCCTGGGTTCCCCGCTATCGAAATTTGCTCGTGACACGCACGCTGTCCAAGGCCCACAGCCTGGCCGGTTTCCGCGTGGGCTACGCGATTCTGCCTGAACGGCTGGCCGACGATCTGAATCGAAACAATGACGCCTATCCCTTGGCTCGTCCCAGCGAGGCGGCCGCGATTGCCACACTGCGACACGAAGACAAGATTCGAGCGCGGGCCGTAACGTTGCGGGGGTGGGCGGGGGAACTTGCGGTTGAATTGGAGAAACTCCGGGTGAAGACGTTTCCATCAGAAACGTATTTCTTCCTTGCCGATGTGGCCCCACACGACGCAACTGTCGTCGCGACCCGACTCCGCGAGCGCAAGATCCTCATCAAGCCGCTCAACGATCCGCTGTTAGGCCAAGGGTTCATGCGTGTGACGACGTCGTTGCCGGAAGAGAACCGACAGTTTCTTGAGGCGGCGCGGGAGGTCTTGACTCATGTCGAGAAATAATGACCTGCGTATCATATCGAGAAGTGCGGGACGTCATCAGCAGAAGCCAGCGCAACATTACGTTTCCCGGGAGGTGATCCATGGATCTGCAGCGATGGATTAGGGCCGGTCTAGTGAATATGGTCGGCGTACTGCTGCTTGTAAGCGGACTCTCCGTGTCGTCTTCAGCGAACAGCAATCCGCCGATCAGTACAGTCTCGCTGGACGGGATGACGGTACCCGACATCGGCCCACTGCCGACGGTGGTGCCGATCCCTGCCACAAATCTCAACTACAAGGCTAAGGTGGAGTTGGGCAAGCAACTCTATTTCGATGGTCGACTGTCCAAGGACAATCAAGTCCCGTGCGCCGCCTGTCATCTCCCGACCACGGGGTTTGCCGATTCCCGTCAAGTATCCATAGGCGTAGGAGGCACTTTAGGTGACCGACAGGCGCCGACGGTACTTAACACTGCGTTCAATCCGCTGCAGTTCTGGGACGGTCGTGTTGGGTCATTGGAGGAACAGGTGCTAGGACCCATTCAGGATGCTGACGAGATGGCGGAGACCATCGAAAACGTGGTGAAGAAGGTCGGCAAGATCAAGGGCTATCAGCAGCAATTTCGCGCAGTGTTCGGTGCTGATGTGAACATGCAGGGGATTGCCGAAGCCATTGCCGCCTATGAGCGGACGGTCGTCTCGACGAATTCCGCGTTCGACAAGTATGTGCTGGGTGATGCCAACGCGATGGACGAGACGGCAGTCAGGGGAATGGCGTTGTTCAAAGGGAAAGCGCGCTGCATCCTCTGTCACAACGGGCCGAACTTCACCGACAATCAGTTCCACAACCTTGGCGTGCCACAAGTCGGTCCGCGGAAGGA
>JACAFD010000163.1 GCA_013388555.1 Nitrospirota bacterium
ATGCGATACCGGTGAGCACCGGCACCATCGATCTAATCATCTCCAACTGCGTGATCAACCTGGCGCCGGATAAACGAAAGGTCTTCCGGGAAATGTTTCGGGTCGCCAAACCCGGTGGACGATTTACGATCTCCGATATCGTGGCCGATCAGCCTGTTCCTCAGTACCTAGTGCATGACGCTGAAAAGTGGGGCGACTGCCTCTCCGGGGCGCTGACGCTCACCGATTATATCGCCGGAATGGTAGGGGCCGGCTTCCTAGGCATTCATCTGATCAAGTCCTCGCCCTGGCAGGTGATCGACGGCATCCACTTCTTCTCCGTGACGTTGACGGGATATAAGATTCCCGCCGACATGTCTGAGTCAGCCGTGAGTTATGCCACGCTCCGCGGGCCGTTCAGCCGAGTGGTCGATGAACTGGGCACGACCTATCTCCGAGGCATTCCTCAGCCAATCACGCCGGACGTTGTGGGCCTCGTGAGTCAGGCTCCGCTGGCTTGTTATTTTGTCCTGTCCTCCAACCCGCTGTGGTTGGATCGAACCGACGACCGATGGACCGCGGTCTACCCGACAGACGCTCCCTGCCACTGGCAAGGACATTTCGCCCTGTTCGCCGGCCCTTTCATCGAAGCCGCGGACGACGATCACCATGTCTATCGCAGAGGCGAACCGGTGGAGATCTGTTCCAAAACGCTGACAATATTGAAAACCGACGGCTACGCGCCTCATTTCGCGATCATCAACCGCGCAGGTCAGAACGTCAGCGGTGATGCCGTCACCTGCTCTCCCTACGAAGGAAGCTGCTGCTGATGAAAGCTTCTTCGAGCAGCAAGGTGCTGACTCCACGCCAATGCGCCACAGTGCTCAAGGCCTTGGGCGACGAAACGCGGCTGCGTATCTTGGAATCTTTGCTCACCGGTGAAAAGTGCGTGACGGATCTTGTGCGGGAATTGACATGCTCGCAACCCCATGCTTCCCATCATCTCCGTATTCTCCGAGATTCGGGTCTGGTCGAGGGGCATCGAGACGGCAAACAGGTGTGTTATAGAGTCTCTCCTACAATCCAACGAGCGCTGACGAACAGGCAAGGGCAAGTCCTGGATTTCGGCTGCTGTGAGCTGCGGTTTCCGGAGACGGCTTTGTTGTCCATCCGCCGTGCAGGTTAATCCATTGACCAGGTGTCAGATTGCTCTCACCTTGCTCCACTATTCCAATGAAGCTCCCCGTAGCAAGGCTACGGGGTATTCGGCGAAGGAGAATAACATGATCCTATGGCCCTGACCCTACTGGGACAACACAGCCCACTCGCCTCCCCGACGGAGCAATTGAAGTTGCTCGGGAGGACCACGAGCTGCCCACCCTTCGAGACGCAACTCGATCGAATCGGCCTGCTCCCGCTTCGCGCTACCGGGATCACGGTCTTTCAGATCAATGTCGGCAAACTCTGCAATCAGACCTGCCGGCACTGCCATGTCGATGCGGGGCCTGATCGCACCGAAAGTATGGGCCGGGAAACGGCAGAGCAGTGTATCCGCGCGTTCGCGCAGACCGATATTCCGACGATCGATATCACGGGGGGGGCACCGGAACTCAACCCCAACTTTCGTTGGCTGGTCGAACAGAGCCGGGCACTGGGTCGCCACGTGATGGACCGATGTAATTTATCTGTGTTGCTCCTCCCATCCCAATCGGACTTAGCAGCGTTTCTCGCCGACCATCGCGTGGAAATCGTCGCATCGCTGCCCTATTACCGCGCCGGCCAGACCGACGCGCAACGCGGTGAAGGAATCTTTGAGAAATCCGTCGAGGCCCTGAAACTCTTGAATACACTCGGCTATGGCCGTCCCGATAGCGGCCTCGCCTTGAACCTGGTGTGCAATCCGGTCGGGGCCTTTCTCCCTCCCAGACAAGCGGCGATCGAAGCACAGTTTCGTAAAGAGCTCCTGGCTCGCCATGGGGTCGCATTCAACCATCTCTATACGATCACCAACATGCCGATCAGCCGGTTTCTTGAGTTTCTCCTGGAGAGCGGCAACTACGAGCAGTACATGGAGCGATTGGCCAACGCCTTCAACCCCGCTGCCGCGGGCGGCGTCATGTGCCGTTACACAATCTCAGTAGGCTGGGACGGCACCCTCTACGACTGCGACTTCAACCAGATGCTCGATCTGCCGGTGGACCACGGTGCGCCTGCCCATATCCGCGACTTTAATCCGGCTCAACTCAATCACCGCCGCATCACAACACGCAACCATTGCTACGGCTGTACCGCAGGGGCCGGTTCGTCTTGTGGCGGATCCGTCACTTCCTAACCCGCATTATTCATGAACCCTTCTGCTGCAATCGCCGATCCGCTGCTACGACGAGCCTTCGGCCAGCGGGCTCGCCCCTTAGACCCTCCACGTACTGCACGAGTACGCATCGGGTCCTCACGGCTCCGCGCGCTGGTCTCGCAACGCGGCTCGGCGATTTCGCGACGAACCGTCATGAATAATGCGGGCTAATTACCACGATGGGCATCTCCCTGTTGGCATACGCGCTGGTATTCGCTCTCGCCTTCGCTAACGGAGCCAACGACGTCTCGAAATCGATCGACACCTTAGTCGGCAGCGGGATCACCAATTACCGCTCGGCAATCATCTGGGGAACAGTCTGGACCATGGCCGGCGCAGCGTTGGCCGCCTTTGTTGCCAGCGCCATGATCAAGACGTTTGCTCATGGCCTTGTCCAGGCCGGCACGGTCATTGAACCGGCCGTTACCCTGGCAGTCTTGACCGGAGCAATGGCCTGGATCCTCCTCGCTGCGCGCATGGGTCTTCCTGTCTCAACGACCCATGCGCTTACCGGGGCCATCGTCGGCACAGGCCTCGTCGCCTCCGCCGGAGAAGGATTAATCTGGTCCGCGATTGGGAAGAAGATCGCCCTTCCGTTGCTGGTCAGTCCGTTTCTCGCCCTCACCGTCTCTCTGCTCATTCATCCCGCTGTTCGCGCGCTCGGGAGGAAGTGGGAAGGGGCCTGCTTGTGCGTGATGCCGGCTTCGCGAGCGCTGGTGACTGTCGATTCACAAGGCGGCACCAGAACGCTGCTCCAGGCCTCGAGCTTCGGCTCGCCGGTCATGGCAGTACCATCCCACTGCGACCGCGCAGGCTTACAGGGGCTGGTTGTGGGGCTCGATACGATTCACTGGATCTCCAGCGGGCTCGCGTCGTTTGCCCGTAGCACGAACGACGCCCCTAAGATCGTGGCGATGCTTCTGCTCGGCAGCGCGACCGCTTCATGGCCCAGCACCTCGTCTCAGCTGGCCGCTTTTGGAGGGGTTGCCCTGGCGATGGGACTGGGCAGTTACTTCAGAGGGCGGCGCGTCACTGAAGTCCTCGCCGAAAAAGTCACGCGCATGAACCATGCGGAAGGATTGTCTGCAAACCTCACTACATCCGGCTTGGTCTTGGCAGCGGGGACGCTAGGATTGCCGGTCTCGACGACCCACGTCAGCAGCTCGGCGATCATCGGAATCGGCCTGCTCAAGGGCATGTCCAGCGTGCGCTGGACGACCGTGCGTGACATGGTCCTGGCCTGGGTGGTGACACTCCCGGCATCGGCCCTCCTCGCTTTTATTGCCTACCTGATGTTCTCCGGAATTCTCTAGCATGCTGGTGAGTCCCCTGTGCTCGCACGCGCGGCCTGAGAAGGATGTGAAGGGTAGCCTGGCCGTCCTCCTGCTCGCGGAACGCGCACGATAGGAACCGAAACAGGGACATGCTGAATTCCCGCTGGCGCCCCCTCGATCTTCGTGACAACCATTCAGAACGTCCCCCTGTAAACTTCCTCAAACTTGCTTGTTCGCTTTCCAGGGGATGGGGGCTGATTGATCTTCCACTGCGGGCGTCTCTCAAAGGGTTCCGGGCTCGCCCCATCATTCTAGGGGAGTGGCCAGGCTGCCCTTAACTGCGCGCATCGAACGAGCACATTCCTATCGTGCGCGTTCTGCGAGCAAGAAGGGCACCTGGCCGTTCCCCTTCATCCTTCTGGCCGTACGCGGTCTGCGAGCAAGAAAGTTGGCCGCCCGTCTCGCCTTCTTTACTGCCACCGTGACAAAATCTT
Source organism: Nitrospirota bacterium (assembly GCA_013388555.1). Taxonomy (GTDB): domain Bacteria; phylum Nitrospirota; class Nitrospiria; order Nitrospirales; family Nitrospiraceae; genus Palsa-1315. Next base: position 4,101 of record JACAFD010000163.1, read on the forward strand.
TTCAGTCAGCTTCTTTTACTTCCACCAACTCGTGGCGGGATGGAAAGGGGAGACCTCAAGTGCGCGCGCCGATCGAGCACCTTCTGAGCGTGCGCGTTCCGCGAGCACAGGGGTCCCCCCTCCGTCCCAGCCCTCCCCTACTGCCATCCAGACACCGCATACCCCTTCTCAGCTAAACAATGCACCACTGCATCGGCATACGGTGGATCAGGTTCAAGAGGTCTGTAGGCGCCACCGAGCGACCCAACGATGACTCCGAGCGTGGCCCCGGCTGCTGCCCCGATCGCCACACCCGCCAGCCCACCGATGATTCCAGCCGACGCCCCTGCAGCGGCTCCACTAATCAAACCCAATCCGGCTCCAGCTGCCACATTGCCGCTTCGACTATCGGTGCCCGGCTTCAACCCAGCTGCTTCTGCTTTTTGCTGACAGATAATCACTTCCAATTTCGCCGCCTCCCGCCCCTGCAGCTGGTACTTCGCATTCGACCGCAGCAACGGCTCAGACGTCCCCGCACAAGCGACAAGCCCAAAGGCCACACCGACAATGACAAGACGCTGCCATACCATCCTCTTATTCATTCATCCCTTTCAAATTGAGGGGGCGGGTGGGTGGATGCTCAAGTGCGCGCGTCGAACGAGGGCCTTCTCAGGCCGCGCGTTCCGCGAGCACAGAGCGCCACCCATCCACCCCCATCCCCCTACTGCCAGCCCGTCACCTCATATCCCTTTTCTTGCAGACATCGATTCACGAAATTCGTATAGGCCTGATTCGGTTGGGACGAGCCACTGGCGGCGCGAAACAGACTGCTGAGTAAGCCCCATACCGCTCCGCTCGCTGCTCCGATCATCGAGCCTCGACCTACTGAGCCTGAAATGGCTCCACCAACCGCTCCGGCCGCCGCGCCGATCCCTCCACCCACCACGGTGCCGGTCGCCACTCGACCGGCATTCCCACTGTCTGCCTCCGCTCCGGCAGTCTTCGCTAATTGCCGACAGGCCTCGATATCCTGCGCAGCAACCTCTTTCCCCACAGACTGCAAATGCGCATTGGGATATAGGACTGGATGTGCCGTCGAACAGGCGACCAGTAACAGCGATCCCCCGATGACCGACAGGGATTTGCGCCTCATAGTTTCACCGATCCACTCTTATCGCCCACGTTCAAGCATGCCAGCACAAACTCCGCGCTGGCCCCTTTGATGACAACACGTTTACGCCGCCCACCCGCACCGGATTTGATCTGTACTGAGCTAACAGGAATCGATAATCGGCGGGCTAAAAACCGGATCAGTTCATCATTGGCTGCGCCATCGACCGGAGGAGCAGCCACTCTGATTTTGACCGCGTCGCCGTGAATACCCACACATTCTGTGGTGGAAGTGTTTGGTTGGATATGAACGGAGAGGACCACTCCGGCTGTGGTGTCCTGCACAATCAACACATTCATCCGCGATGGAGGACTCTCGACAAGGACTCAGAAAATGGCCTTCACCAATTCTAAGATGCTGCGCTGCATATCGGGATCGTCGGTGATCGGCCGTGCGATCGCAACATCACAGGCTCGATCTGTCGCCACGCCCTGCCGGATGAGTGTCCCGGCATAAATCAGCAATCTGGTGCTGACCCCTTCTTCCAAGCCATGATTCTTGAGGTTTCGCACCTTGCCGCCGAGTTTCACCAAGCTGGCCGCAAGATCGCGACTGATCCCCGCTTCCCGTTCGACCACGGTGGTTTCCACGTCAGGCGCCGGGTAGTCGAACTCAATCGCCATGAAGCGCTGCTTTGTGCTTTGCTTCAAATCTTTGAGCACACTCTGATACCCGGGGTTATAGGAGATCACCAGGAGGAAGTCGTCGGCGGCTTCCAGAACCTGGCCTTTCTTTTCGATCGGCAGGAAGCGGCGATCGTCGCTCAAGGGGTGGATGATGACCGTTGTGTCCTTGCGAGCCTCCACGATTTCGTCCAAATAGACGATCGCGCCGTGCTTCACGCCGAGAGTCAGGGGTCCATCGACCCAGACCGTTTCCTGACCCTTGAGCAGATACCGTCCGACCAGATCGGATGCGGTGAGATCTTCGTGGCAGGCCACTGTGATTAATGGACGACCGAGCCGGAAGGCCATATGCTGGATGAATCGCGTCTTGCCGCATCCGGTTGGCCCCTTCAGCATGACGGGCATTTTGCTGTTCGCCGCGATGGTAAAGAGTCCGACTTCGCCGCGAACCTCGGCATAGAATGGTTCACGATCGATCCGATACTGTCCAATGTCGACTTCTCGCCCTTGCTGCATCACCCTGTCTCTCTGGTCTGTCTTGTCTATTTGGTCTATCTGGTTCAGTGAAGCCACGATAAACGGAACTAAGGTTGAAGATCAAGCGATCCGGCGGGACGCTGAAAAAGTCCGCTAGCCTGACTAGCTCATTTTGTTTGTTTGGTTTGTCTCGTTTGTTTTGTTTGGTTGAACAAAACTCACCAGATGAACCAAATCAACCATATAAACAAAACAAACCAGATCAACCAAACTAGGCTGCTTTCACTTCGGTAAGAACCTCCCGTACCTTCTGGACCAGCACGTGGGGCGAAAAGGGCTTTGGCAGAAACCCTGTCTCGCGGCTCACGCCGCCTCGATCAAACACCGGGTGGTCAGGATACCCCGACATGTAGAGCACCTTGATCTCTGGCCGAACAGACAGGATCTTCTCCGCCACTTCAGGCCCGCTCATCTGCGGCATGACGACATCCGTCAACAGCAGATGGATGGGCCCCCCGTATTTTGCGCTGGTGAGGAGGGCCTCAATACCATGGCGCGCCTCCAGCACCGTATAGCCATGGAGCCGCAAGGTCTCGTGTACAAGACCGCGGACCGCCGGCTCGTCCTCAACCAAGAGAACCGTTTCGCGGCCACGCACCGGACCGATCGCATCGACTGCCCCCGCCGGCGCAGAAACCTCTTGTTCGACCCGTGGAAAGTAGATCCAGAAAGTCGTGCCCCGGCCAGGAGCGCTCTCCACGGTAATGCTCCCCCCAGCTTGCTTGACGATGCCATAGACGGTCGAGAGTCCCAATCCCGTCCCCTTCCCCTTCTCCTTTGTCGTGAAGAACGGTTCGAAGAGATGCGACCGAGTCTCGGCATCCATCCCGTGACCATTATCACGGACCGCCAGCAACACATACGATCCCGGAGCCACTCCCACGGCATCAAGGCGCACCTCTTCCTCGATCGTCACATTCCTGGTTTCGATCGTCAGGCGTCCACCATTGGGCATCGCATCACGCGCATTGACCACCAAATTCATAATGACCTGCTCGATCTGTCCGGGATCCGCCTTGATGGCGCCGGCTGACGAATCGAGTTCGGTACTCAGTTCGATGATGTCTTCACCGATGAGACGGCGCAACATGCCGTCCATATTGGCCACGAGAGCGTTGAGATCGAGAACTTTTGACGCGACGAACTGACGGCGGCTGAACGCCAGCAATTGACGCGTGAGCCCGGAGGCCCGATCCGCCGCCTTCTTCACCTCCTCCACATCCTTCCGCATGGCATCGGTGGGCCCCAGGCGACCCAGGAGCAGCTCGCTGTACCCCCGAATTACTGTGAGGAGATTATTGAAATCGTGCGCCATGCCGCCGGCCAATCGCCCCACCGCCTCCATCTTCTGCGCCTGTCGCAATTGCGCCTCGGTTTCCCGTAGCACCCCCTCCGTTCGAGCCCGGTCGCCAAATTGGCCGACTTTTAGACCAATATCTTCCGCCATCCTTAACAACTCCTCATCCGGCTGTCGCACCTGGCGGCTAAAAAACTCGATGATGCCCTCGATCTCACCCCCTACGAGAATAGGCAATCCAAACGCCCCGTGAAACCCAACCTGTCGCGCCTGCGCTCCACGGGTGAAATCGCCATCTACCGTCACGTCCATCACCCAAGCCGACTTACCACTGGCCCATATGCGGCCAGGCAAATCTTCACCTCGCCCAAACACACGCTGCCAGGTGTCCTCGGTAAACGGATCAGCCTGTATGGACGGCGCTTTCCACTGGTCCAAACAGCGCAGCACCACGGCCCCCTTATCTACCCGCCAGAATAGACCCAGATCCCATTCCAGGCTCTCTCCGATAGCCTGGATGATTTTTGGCACCGCCTCTTCCAGGGTTGTCGCCTCGGAAAGGACTCGGGTCACCGCATACTGAGATGCGAGACGCCGTTCAGCCCGACGGCGGTCGGTGATGTCCCTGATAAAGGCGCTGAAGAAATAGGCATCCCCAATTTTCGCCGATGACACAGCAAGCTCAACGGGAAGCTCCCGCCCGTCCTTGTGTCGGCCGACAATTTCAATCCGGTGATTCAGGACCGCTCCGGCTCCTGTTCGGAGAAACTCACTGATGCCCTGCTCGTACGCCTGCCGATGCTGTTCAGAAACGATGGTCTCGGAAAAAACCCGCCCCAGCACCTCCGCGCGGGACCACCCGAAAATCGCCGTCGCCTGTGCATTCCAATCGGTCACAACCCCGGTCGAATCGATGGTAATCACCCCGTCCAACGCAGTATCAACGATGGCACGATTTCGCTCCTGACTCTGGAGCAGCGCGGCTTCAGCAGCTTTCGCCCAGGCACTTTCCTGTTGCGCCTGTCGATGTTCGACGCGCAAACGTCCCGTGGCCCAGAACAATAAGCCCATCATGGGAAGCCACACCACCCCTCCTATGATCCCCGCTTTCCACAAAAAGGAATGAAGCGGCGCCAGGATCTCCTTCCGGTCCATCTGCACCAGAACCGACCAGCCAAATCCGGCAAATTCTCCAAAGCCTCTGGTCTGGGCGTAGCCGGTTACCACCTGAATGTGCCGACGCACATGCTCTTCCTCAACAAACCCCGGCACACCGGCCCGGCTCAGCCGCACAGAAGGGAGCCCGGGCTCTGTGAGATTGATGGCTCTCTTGCTGGACGACTCCGAGTCGACAAGTACCCTGCCATCCCGCGTCAACATCTGATACTCGACTCGCCGACCAACTTCTTCCAGAGCCTCAAGTGAGCGAATGGTCCTGGTGGTGACTTCTTCCAAGAATGGAACCCCGACCTGCGATGTCACGACGCCCAGGAACGTCCCCTGCGAATCGAGAATCGGAGCCGTAAATGCAATCGCTTCGACACCGCCCTCCGTCTCCGCCACCGTGACATCGCCAATGTCGAGCCGCCGCGTCTCACGAGCAGTGATAAACGATGCGGCACGGCTATAGTCGCGCCCCACCAGCGAGGGGCTCGTCGCTGCCACGACCGTACCCTGACTATCCGTGACCGCCAGCCACAGGTAGGACGGACCATATGCCGTCTTCATCACGTCCAGATAGTCGGAAAGATATTTCGGATCGGAAGCTCGCAATGAAAATGCTTGGGCCATCATGCGGGCGTCGCCTTGGCGTTCGAACAGCATCCGGTCCAGTTTCTCGGCAATTTCCGCGGCAGCCAACGTGAGTTCGCCACCCGTCGCTTCCACCAGGCGATGCTCAACGAAGCGGAGTAGACCGAAACCGGCTAGGAGCGCGAATAGCGTCATCGCGATAAGGAGATGGGGCAGCCACCGATAACGGCTGGACTCATGAACCGGTGAGGTGATCGACGTTTTCATGATTCACGCGCCGGGAAGGCTACGAAGTTGGGAATCAGCATGGCAGGGTGATAGGCCTGTTTCGACCTGCGTAACCCGGGAAGACCTGCGTCATCCATTGCATTGATATATTCGGCTCCCGCCGCCAGGGCCGTTCGACAGGTCTCCCGAAAGAGATACTGTGCCAGGCCGGAAAGCGTCCGATCCGTGACCTCCAAGAGGACGCAGAATGTCGTGCTCGTCAACCAATAGCCGAATGTATATGCGCACAACCGGCCGCGAACCCTGACGACCTTCCCTGTGACTCGAAGGTCTGGCGCCTGCGACCAGATCGTTTCGTGAGCCGACCGCGCATCGGCCAACAACATCGCACCGAACGATTCGAGGCCTTCTGCTTGTTTCTGCCGTGACCAGCCTCCTAAGAGGGCACGACAGTCCCGAAGGTCGCCAGCCTGATAGGCGTCCACCTCACACGACTGCTCCCGTTCGAATCGATTGCACAATGCGCGTTGAGATTTATAACGATCGCCTGCCAGGGCCGCCAAGTCTGTTGCTCGATAGAGATAGTCTGGCTCCTTTGGCGTCACACGATATCCCAGCCGCGCTAACTCCGGCGCCAACTGGGACGGTAGGTTCTCGACTCGGCTGACTGAAGAATCACCGTTCCATCGATACAACAACTCCATCGCGTCAGACAGAGGTGCGTCGATCGGGCCGGTCCCGATCGGAGGCAGGGGCATGAACCAGCCGTCGGGCGATTGAGCGAAAAGGCAAAAGGTCCCCTGAAGCTCCATCCACCAATAGGCCAGCAATCCATTCCACATGTAGTGATAGGCCGGTGCATAGGCTGCGAGCGACTGAGCATGGCACCACTCCGACCGTTCCAATGCCGCTGTCATGCGTGGAATATCCTCCAGCGTGAACCGATGCAACGGCGTAGGCCCCCACTGGCCGGCTATGGATTCAGTGAGGCGCGGCAGGCGGGCGAGCACAACCACATCCTCTTGAAATCGCCCGATGAGGCGAGGATGCGCGACGACGTGGCCATGGAGATCAGGTTGATCAAGCAAGGCTATCACCCGCTCGGCATGACGTTGGATTTCGCCCGGAATCTCCCCACGCATAAACGGACATTTCGTATCCCACCCCAACAACACCTGGTCGTGCGGCTGATTCCACATCAGCGCCAGTGGATACAGCTGACAATCAAGCGGGCGCCGCTCGTAGATGCGGCAGGTTGAGGTCGTTGCGTCGAATGCGGGACAAAAATACCCGTCTCCAAGGGGATCCGGAACCAGTAACACTTGGGATCCACGGTGATTGGGAAAGACCGTTCCCTCCACGCCCTCTGCCATGGCTCGAGTGATCTCATCCTCGGTAAAGTACGGACGGAGAACGCTGTTCGGGTCCGGGAAGCGGCAACAGACATCGCACTGGAGACAGGTACGGCTCGGAACAAGTTGTGGAAGCGTCATCGGCGGCATCACGCAAGCGCCCCATAGACCATAGGTATTTAAGATCGTTACAAGGACTCACCCGGTGTGCGGCTCATACTAGCACCAATCTGTAGAAGTGCCTAAAGGGATGTCACTTTTCCCCGAACTCCCCTCGCCCCTTGTACGGCCCTCAAACCCCGTGTTACAGTTCAATGGCCTCTTATGAGGGGCATTCATTGACACAGAAACTGCCTCTGTCCGACTTGGCTACCTCCGACCTCCTTCACCGTTGCACCGCCATCCGTGACCAGCTACGCCAGGCTGGACTCTTTCGACCTGTGCCAGGGTCGGGCCCAGCATCCGAAATAGCCACAACCACAACAACCTGGCGAATCGCCCCGACCGCGTTCTCTCTTACGAAAGACCAGCTGTGTTTTTTCCACGAACTCGGACCACAGCTCCTATCCTTTTATCGAGCCCTAAATCGCCTCTATACCGACAGCTTACGCGGCCTCCAACCAGCCTGGATAGCGGGATATCTCGACCAGGGCAAACCGGACGCGCTGCTCATGTACAGCCGCATGAAACGGTTTCGCGACCAGCTTCCTGCCGTCATCAGACCGGACATCATTCCAACCCAGGACGGCATGGTGATCACCGAACTCGATTCAGTCCCCGGAGGAATCGGATTAACCGGCGCATTGACGGAGATATACAGCGCCGCCTCTCCAACCCCTTACCCCTTACCC
>JACAFD010000140.1 GCA_013388555.1 Nitrospirota bacterium
CGCCACAACTGTCCAGGCCACCTGCATCGGAGGGCCGTTCACAGCTGAGTGCCTGTGCAAGGCGAAGGGCCGTCAATCGTTTCCCGATCGCCTCCTCACCATGAAACAGGTAGGCATGGGCCAGGCGCTTATGATTCACGGCGGCCTGTAAGAAAGCGATGGATGTTTGATGGCCGATACAGTCGCGAAAGGGCATGCTAACTCCGGCGTGAGGAACGAGGTGGTCGAGCCATCCACCCTAGCACGATCTGAGTGATCTCGTCCCGGACTTCTTGCGAGGGCCGGTTCGCATTTACGACCCTCATCCGGGCCGGCGCTGCAGCAACGAGCGTCAAAAAACCCCGGCGCACCTTGCGATGAAATCGTTCTGTCTCACCGTCCAACCGGTTTTGTTGCGCACGATCGGCTCTCCGTCTGGCCAAGCCCACTGAAACCGGGACATCGAGGACAAGGGTGAGGTCCGGTGTCAGTCCACTGGTGGCGACCCTGTCGGTTGCCACCAGCCACTTCAGAGGGAGGCCCCGCGCGAATCCTTGATAGGCAAGGGTAGAGTCGGAAAACCGGTCGCATAGCACCACGGTGCCGCGTTGCAGTGCAGGTGCGATGAGATGTGTGACGTGCTGGCATCTCGCAGCGAAGATCAACAGAGCTTCAGTCCGAGGTGTGATCGGTTCGTGAGACGATGCCGTGAGGAGAATCTTGCGGATCGCTTCCGCGGTCGCGGTGCCACCTGGCTCTCTGGTTTGGAGCACGCGGTATCCTGCCTGACTCAGCACTTCCGCGAGGTGACGAATCTGGGTGCTTTTCCCGCTGCCTTCGACTCCCTCCAGAGTAATAAACAGTCCACGTGTCCGCTGTTTTTTTGCCCTCATTCTTTGGCACCGCCGGCTGTGAGGAAAACGGGCGGGATGGTATTCCAAGTAGTTGAAAATAGCAAGAAAAGGCTTGCGAGGCCCTCGTAATTCTCTGTATGATGACCCTCTACTTCTGTCGGTACGTATTTATGCTGAAAACCTCGCTAAAACGCTACTTTCTGACCGGCTTGCTCGTGATTATCCCCATCTGGGGAACAATCCTGATTCTGAAGGCACTGTTCGTCGCCGTCGACGGAATTCTCGGAGATCTCCTGGTCAGGTTGGTGCCGAGCCACTATGTGCCGGGCCTCGGGATTCTGGCCTTGGTTGTGTTGATTTTTGCCGCGGGCCTGTTCGCAACCAATTTTATGGGCCGGCGAATCGTGAAGTGGTGGGAGGACTTGCTGAATCGTGTTCCACTCGTGCGGGGGATCTACTCGACGTTGAAATCCGTGATGGATATTTTATCGTTCTCGGATCACGCGTCATACAATCGCGTCGTGCTGATTCAGTTTCCCAAGAATGGCCACTATTGCATTGCCTTTGTGACGGGCGTGACTAAAGGGGAGATGCAAGATCTTGCACAGGAGCCGCTCATCCATGTCTATGTGCCGACGTCACCGAATCCGACGTCCGGCTATTTCCTGTTGGTGCCGGAACATGAAGTTACCTCTGTCGATATGAGCGTGGAAGAGGCGATGAAGCTTATCGTCTCAGGCGGACTCTGCTCACCCTCGACGTCCCTGTCATCGGCCGTCACAGCTGCGACCAAATGGAGTGATGTCAAACAGCCTGAATCGGGAGTGCCGATCGGATGAGCCGTTCACGAACCACTGAAGTCTCGAGGGGGAAGAAGCAGGTCAGCTCAGACCGGCAGGCGAAGATTGCAGGCCTTGCGGTGGTCGTGATGGCTGCTGGGCTTGGAACGCGCATGCGCTCAAAGCAGGCGAAGGTGTTGCATCGGGTGGCCGGCCAGGCGATGGTGCTCTATTCGGTGGGGCTCGGATTGCGTGTCGCCGGGGATCGTGTGGCTGTCGTGGTGGGGCATCAGGCTGATCTGGTTCGCGAGGTGATCGGCCAGGCGACGTCAGGAAAGAACGGCAGCTCTCCCGTTGCGATTGTTGAACAACGGCAGCAGCTGGGCACAGGCCACGCGGTTTTGCAGAGCCGCCCGGTGTTTGCGGTGGGCAAGCGAGGCGCCCCGTCCTGTTATCTGATTCTGAACGGCGATACGCCTTTACTCCAAGAGTCGACCGTACGCAAGCTCCTTCGCGTTCACGAGGCGACCCGTGCAACCGTGACTGTTCTAACAGCGGTACTCGACGATGCAAGCGGATACGGGCGGGTCGTGCGTGCGCATTCGGTCGAGCGGGGAGTCTCTCGCATCGTCGAGGATCGTGATGCTAATGCAGAAGAGCGAGCGATTCGTGAAATCAATGTCGGTACCTATGTGGTTGACGGGGAGTTTCTCTTTAACGCATTGGAAAAGCTCGATCCCAGCAATGCCCAAGGGGAATATTATTTGACGGATATCATCCATCTCGCGGTGGAACAGGGACGTCGTGTGGCGGCTCTGGTGCTCGACAATCCCGACGAAGGGCTGGGAGTGAATACGCGCCGACAGCTTGCCGAGGCTGAGCAGGTAGTGCGGCAGCAGATTCGGGACCGCTGGCTGGACGCCGGGGTGACGATGATTGATCCGGCCACAACGTGGATCGATGCCACGGTCACGATTGGCAAAGATACGGTGCTCTATCCCAACGTCACGCTCGAAGGGGTGACCGTCATCGGGGAAGATTGTGTGCTGCGCTCCGCCACCAGACTGAAGAATTGCATTGTCGGCAATGGTGTTGAGATTCTCGATCACTGCCTGTTCTCCGATTGCCACATCGAAGACGACGCGCATGTGGGTCCATTCGTTCACCTGCGTCCTGGTGTGGTGGTGCGGAAGAAGGCCAAGGTAGGAAATTTTGTCGAGATGAAAAAGACTGATCTGGGAGAAGGATCAAAGGCGAACCATCTAAGTTACCTGGGGGACGCCAAGATCGGCAAAGGAGTCAACATCGGCGCCGGCACCATCACCTGCAACTACGACGGTATCAGAAAATCCCAGACGGTGATCGGAGACGGGGTTTTCCTCGGCAGTGATACGCAGTTAATTGCGCCGGTGACAGTGGGGGCTGGAGCGATTATCGCGGCAGGCACGACGGTGACCGAGGATGTGCCGGCGGATGCCTTGGTGATTGCGCGGGTCCCTCAAGTCAATCGTGCAGGATGGGCTGCAAGGCGACGGGCACTCCTTGCAGACGGCGGTGCCTTGCCGCCCGGTAGCAAGCTGACAAGCTTGAAAGCTGACAAGGTTTCGAGTAAATCGACTCAGACAAATGCCAAGTTATCTAAAGGACGGCTGCGATGAGATGCTCTTTTTCTCAGCATGTCAGCGTGTCAGCCTGGAGCTAAAACTATGTGTGGAATTGTCGGATATGTGGGCAATCAGGAGGCGGTGCCGATTCTTATCGATGGTCTTGCCAAGTTGGAATATCGAGGCTACGACTCCTCCGGCGTCGCGGTGTTGCAAGGCGGGAAGATCGAGGTCCGGCGCAGTGTCGGCAAACTCTCCAATCTCCAGAAGTCACTCAAGGAGAAAGCGATCAACGGCACCGTGGGAATCGGTCATACGCGATGGGCGACGCACGGAAAGCCCTCGGAGCAAAATGCCCACCCGCACCGGTCGAAAGGCTGCGTACTTGTGCACAATGGCATCATCGAAAACTACCAGCCGTTGAAACAGCAATTGGAGAAAGAGGGCTACAAGTTTCATTCGGAAACGGACACGGAGGTCGTGGCGCATCTGATCGATCGATATCTCCAGCAGGGCATGAAGCTGGCCGAGGCGGTACGGGCTGCCACGAAAGATGTGCGCGGAAGTTATGCGCTTGCCGTCATTTCGGAGCGGGAACCGGGAACGATGATCGCAGCTCGCGCAGGATGTCCGCTGGTCGTGGGAACAACGGCAAAGGCGTGTTTCGTCGCGTCCGACGTTATGGCGATGCTCGCCCATACCCGTGACGTGACCTACCTCGAAGAGGGCGATGTGGCAGTTGTGACCTCGACAGACATCCGGTTCACCGATATTGAGGGACAGCCTGTTAAACGAGAATTGACGAAGATTACCTGGGATGCCTCCGCGGCGGAAAAGAGCGGGTTTCCGCACTTCATGCTGAAGGAGATTCACGAGCAGCCGCAAACGATTCTCGACACGATGCGAGGGCGCTATTCCTACGATACCGGCGAGGCAGATCTGCCGGACATTGGATTGACGCCCAAGCAGTTTGCCGGAGTCGGCCGCATCTGGATCGTGGCCTGCGGTACCTCGTGGCATTCGGGGCTGGTGGGAAAATATTTGCTCGAGGAGATGGTTCGTACGCCGGTGCAGGTGGACATCGGCAGCGAATTCCGCTACCGCGACCCGCTGGTCGGCAAAGACGATCTTTTCATCACGATCTCACAGTCCGGCGAGACGGCGGACACGCTGGCTGCCGCGCGTGAAGCGAAGGAGAAAGGAGCTCGTGTCGTCTCGATCGTGAACGTGGTGGGGAGTACGCTGGCCCGCGAATCTGACGGTGTCCTCTACACTCATTGCGGGCCTGAAATCGGCGTCGCCTCGACCAAGGCTTTTACGGCGCAACTTACTGCGCTCTACATGCTGGCCTTGCATTTGGGCCGTGTGCGCGGGACCCTGTCTGTCGCGGACGGCAAATCCTGGCTCGATCGGCTGGTCCGGCTTCCGGTGTTAGTCGAACGGGTGCTCGGTCGTGAGGCGGAGATTGTCGCGATTGCCAAACGGTATCATAAGAAGCGTAACTTCTTGTTCCTCGGTCGCGGCATCAATTTTCCGATTGCGCTCGAAGGGGCGTTGAAGCTGAAAGAAGTGTCTTACATCCATGCAGAAGGCTACGCAGCGGGTGAGATGAAGCATGGCCCGATCGCACTCATCGATAAAGACATGCCGGTAGTCGTGTTGGCGCCGAAGGACCGGCTATACGAAAAGACCGTGAGCAATCTGATGGAAGTGAAGGCCAGGCACGCGCCGGTCATCGCGCTCGTGGCTGAAGGCGAGCGGGAGTTGGGGAAGATTGCCGATGCGGTATTCACAATTCCCGATACACATCCGTTGCTCTCGCCGATTTTGTTTACGATTCCACTGCAGCTTTTGGCCTATCATATCGCAGTGCTGCGCGGCGCGGATGTGGATCAGCCGAGGAACTTGGCCAAGAGCGTCACGGTGGAATAATAGGATGTTGAAAATGGCTCCCAGCGGCGTTCTCGGTCGTCCGTCTCCCTGCGGCCTTGCTGGAAGACCATTTTGAACATCCTTGAAGAAAGAGAAGGAAAGAGAAGAGTGGAAATCACGAAACAGGAAGTCGAGAAAGTGGCAAACTTGGCTCGGCTGGCGTTGACGGATAGTGAGAAGACGGCGTTTGCTAAACAGTTGAGCCAGATCCTTACGCATGTGGAGACCTTGAAGCAGTATGATACTACAGGCGTCGAACCGACAGCGACGGTGCCGGGGCAAGCGAATGTGTTTCGCGCCGATGATGTAAGGCCGTCCCTGTCGATCGAGTCTGCGGTGGCCAATGCGCCGGAGTCGGTCGACGGGTTCTTTGTCGTGCCGAAAATCATCGAAGACCGACAACCCCTTTAAACGAGGTCTGAATGTTCAGGCAAATGTTGCGATCGAAAATTCATCGGGCTACGGTGACGGAGTCCTGCCTCGACTACGAAGGCAGTCTGACGATCGACGAAGATCTAATGGACGCAGCGGGGATTTTGCCCTATGAGGCAATCATCTGTTCGAACCTGAATAACGGCGAGCGGTTCATGACCTATGCCGTGGCTGGCAAACGCGGCGCTGGTGAGATCATTCTCAATGGGCCGACGGCCAGGAAAGGCGCAGTCCGGGATCAGATTATCATCTTCTGTTACGAGTATTACGCAGAAGCGGAAATCAAACGGCATGCGCCCAAGATCGTCCGAGTCAATGAGAAAAACCGGATTGTGGCCGGGAAGACGAAGCACTGATGTCGATTCACACACTTTCGCTCTTCGATCTCCATGAGAAGTTCACTGCCGGCGCAGTCACTGCTGCGGAGATCGTTCGCGCCTATGGATTGCGGATCGGCCAGGTGGAGTCCAAAGTGAAAGCGTACATCACGCTGGCCAAAGATACGGCGGTTGGGCAAGCAAGCGCGCTCGATGCGTCCTTAAAAGGGTGGCGCAAGACATTGCCGATGATGGGCATGCCGCTGGCGATTAAAGACAACATCTGCACAGAGGGAGTGCTCACGACCTGCGCATCCCGGATACTTGGGGACTTCGTTCCCCCTTACGATGCGACCGTGATTGCCAAGCTTCGCGCGCAGGGGTATTTGCTCCTCGGAAAGACTAACCTGGATGAATTCGCGATGGGCTCCTCAACCGAGAATTCCGCCGTGGGACCCAGCCGCAATCCCTGGAATTTGCAGTGTGTGCCTGGCGGATCCAGCGGAGGGTCCGCCGCAGCGGTTGCATCCGACGAATGTGCCGCGGCACTCGGGTCCGATACCGGCGGGTCGATCCGTCAGCCTGCAGCGTTCTGCGGAGTGGTGGGCCTCAAGCCGACCTACGGACGGGTTTCTCGGTACGGGCTGATCGCCTTTGCCTCCTCGCTCGATCAGATCGGCCCGATTACAAAAGATGTGAGGGATGCCGCCTTCCTCCTCGGAGCGATCGCCGGCCATGACCCGTTGGATTCCACATCGGCCGATGTTCCGGTGCCGGACTATCTGAAGGCGCTCAAGAGGAAAGATCTCAAAAAGTTGAAGGTCGGTGTGCCGGTCGAATTTTTTGCAGAGGGGTTGGATCCGGAAGTGGACCGGGTTGTGCGGGCGGCGATCCAGCAGCTCAAAGAACTTGGTGGGGAGATTAAGGAAATCGAGTTGCCGCGGACGGACGCCGCGGTGGCCACCTATTATGTGATTGCCACGGCCGAAGCCAGTTCGAATCTGGCCCGATACGATGGTGTCAAGTTCGGGCTTCGTGCCAAAGAGACCAAGGACCTGCTTGAGCTGTACATGAAGACAAGACAGGAAGGCTTCGGGCCGGAAGTGAAGCGCCGGATTATGCTGGGAACCTATGTGCTCAGTGCCGGCTATTACGATGCCTATTACGGCAAGTCGCAGGCGGTGAGAACATTGATTCGCCAGGATTTCGAGGAAGCGTCTCAGAACGTCGATCTCATTGTGACGCCTGTGACACCCACGCCGGCATTCAAGTTCGGAGCGAAGGCCGACGACCCGTTGCAGATGTATCTGTCGGATATTTTTACCATCTCAGCGAATCTTGCCGGTGTGCCGGCGATCTCATTGCCCTGCGGATTCAGCCAGGCAGGGCTTCCCATCGGGTTCCAGCTGATCGGCCGCCCCTTCGAAGAGGAGACGCTTTTGCGAGCGGCCTATGCGTACGAACAGAGTACGCAATGGCGAGCGAAGAAACCGGTGATACGGTGATCGTGAGATGTAAAACGTGAAAGGTGAAACGGAACAAGGGAAGAAAATGAATGAAAGACTGGTGCGGTTCTTCCACTTTCTACGTTTCACGTTTCACGTTTCACGTGCTTTGGAGGTTCTATGACAATCATCGAAATGGCTGTGATTCTGGTCGCTGTCGCGTTTGCGGTACTGGTGGGCTATTTCGTGCCCATGCTGATTCAAGTCCGCAAGACCGTGGCGGAGTCCGAACAGCTTCTGGCCAAAATGAATACCGATCTGCTGCCGCTGATCGGTGAACTTCGGGCGATGAGTCACCGTGTGAATGATCTGACGGAGCAAGCCCGCGCGGGAGTCCAGCACGCGGCTGTTCTCTTGCATGCGGTTGGAGAAGTGGGGGAATCGGTTCAACATGTGCACGATGTCGTGAAGGGCTCGAGCGGATCGATGCTGACCAATATGGCCAGCGTCGTAGCAGGATTTAGAGCAGCAACCCATGTCCTAAAGGAACGATTTCGAGAAGAAGGAGGGCATCACAATGGCGGATGATCAGGGTTCCTCACCGGCAGGAGTTTTCTTGGCATTCTTGAGCGGTGCAGCACTAGGCGCGGTGGCGGCATTGCTGCTGACTCCACAGGCCGGGCGCGAGTCGCGCGAGCAGTTGCGTGGCTATGCCCGTCGGGCAGAGGACAATCTGCGCGACCTGGCCGTCAGGGCAGGGGAAACGTTCGAAGAGGTCGTGGGGGAAGGGAAAGAATATGTGGATTCGAAAAAGTCGGTCCTGCGTGAAGCGTTCGATGTCGGTCGTGAGGCGATGCGGCGTGAGCGTGACCGGTTGCGCGGAGAAGAGGACCGTGGCTGACCGATGATATACGAAGTCGTTATCGGCGTAGAAGTGCATGCGCAGCTGCGGACGAGGTCCAAGCTGTTTTGCGGTTGCGGGACGATGTTCGGACTTTCGGCCAATAGCCAGACTTGCCCCTTGTGTTTGGGGCTTCCCGGCTCGTTGCCTGTGATCAACCGGGCGGCGATCGAAATGGCGGTGCGGGCTGGTTTGGCTTTGAATTGCACGATCGCGGCGAACAATCTTTTCGCACGCAAGAACTACTTCTATCCGGATCTGCCCAAGGGCTATCAGATTTCGCAATACGAAGCGCCGATCTGCGAGCATGGGTGGATCGAAGTTGTGGCGAATGAAGGCAAGAAACGCGTCCGTATCCGCCGTGCCCATTTAGAAGAAGATGCGGGAAAGAGTGTCCACGTAGCAGGCGCGAACGGGAGCCGCGTCGATTTAAATCGAGCCGGAACGCCGCTGCTGGAAATCGTGACAGAGCCAGACCTGCGTTCGGCCGATGAAGTTGTGGGCTATTTGAAGAGCCTCCGCGATGTGCTCATGTATCTCGAGGTCTGCGACGGCAACATGGAAGAAGGGAGTTTCCGCTGTGAACCGAATCTCTCGCTCCGTCCGCTGGGCCAGAAGGAGTTTGGGACAAAGGTCGAGCTCAAGAACATCAATTCCTTCAAGTTCGTGAAGGAGGCTGTCGAATACGAGATCAAGCGCCAGACGAAGGTATTGAGCGAGGGCGGCAAGATCAATCAGGAGACCCGGCTCTGGAATCTTGATCGCGGCGAGACGGCGGTGATGCGGTCCAAGGAAGAGGCGCATGACTATCGCTACTTCCCAGACCCCGATCTGGTGCCGCTTAAATTGGAGAAGGAGTGGATTGAACGTTGTCGTAAAGAGGTGACCGAATTGCCTGCAGATAGAATGCAGCGATTCGTCAGTGAGTTTTCCCTGCCCGAGTATGATGCCGGCGTGTTGACGACGTCGAAGGCGATGGCTGACTATTTCGAGGCTTGCGTGAAGTTGTTCAATCAGCCCAAGACAGTCAGCAACTGGGTTATGGGCGAACTCGCAAGAGAGCTCAATAACTCAGGGGTGGACGCGAGTGCATCACCGGTGTCACCTGAACGGTTCATCAGTCTTCTTCAGTTGGTCGAGCAGGGGACGATCAGTTTGAAAGCTGCGCGCGAGATCTTCCCCGAAGTCTACAGTAGCGGTAAGACTCCGGAACAGATTGTTCAAGAGACGGGGCTCATTCAAGTATCCGACGAAGGGGCGCTTGGCAAGATTATCGATGACGTGCTGACGAGGAATCCGACGCAGGTGGCCCAGTTCAAAGAGGGAAAGCCGCAAGTGCTTGGCTTCCTGGTCGGACAGGTAATGAAGGCGAGCGGTGGAAAGGCGAATCCGGGGAAGGTGAATGAGTTGCTGAAGAAAAAACTGGGATGAGGCTGGGTGCCTTCTTTGCTCGCGGAACGCGCACGATGAGACTGTGCTCGTCCGACGCGCGCAGTCGAAGGCAACCCAGCCTCATCCCCTGAGAGTGATTGGGGTGGGGATTTGACAGCGACCGGACAGGCTGATCAAAAAGGTGGCCAACGAGGCCGCAGGTGAAAGAAAACCGGAGGCGCACCCTCTGGGGTGCGTTGAGGATTTTCTTGAACCGAGAACGAAGTTGGGTGCCTTTTTCAGCAGCCGGAGAAGGGGGAGCATGAGCGCAATTAGGGAGATCAAGGGGCGGCAAATTTTGGATTCGCGGGGGAATCCGACGATTGAGGCGGAGGTCGCGCTGGAAAGTGGAGCGCGTGGACGGGCGGCAGTGCCGTCCGGGGCTTCGACTGGCGAGAAGGAAGCGATTGAATTGCGTGATGGCGACAAGAAGCGCTGGATGGGGAAAGGTGTCTCAAAGGCAGTTGCCAATATCAGCAAGCTGATCGCACCGGAGTTGTTGGGGAGGGACGCGTTCGACCAAATCGGTATCGATCAGATGATGATCGATCTGGATGGCACGAAAACGAAGGGCAAGCTCGGAGCGAACGCCATACTCGGTGTGTCGTTGGCGGTAGCAAAGGCGGCGGCGACGGAAACAGGCCAGCCGCTCTACCGATATCTTGGCGGGGCGAATGCGCGAGTGCTGCCGGTGCCGCTCATGAACATCATTAACGGCGGAGCCCATGCCGACAATCGCTTGGACTTGCAAGAGTTCATGATCATGCCGGTGGGGGCAACAGGGTTCAGCGATGCGCTCAGGATGGCGACGGAAGTGTTTCATACGCTCAAGTCGTTACTGAAGAAAAAGGGATTGAACACGGCGGTCGGTGACGAAGGCGGGTTTGCGCCGGACCTCCAGTCGAATGAAGAGGCGCTCAGCTTAATCATGCAGGCGATCGAGGAGACTGGCTACAAACCGGGGCGTGATATCGCCCTTGCGTTAGAC
>JACAFD010000078.1 GCA_013388555.1 Nitrospirota bacterium
GCTTGAGACAGTTCTGCATGGAGGGTTGAGTTCTTGAGGAGAAAGCCGCGAGCCCCCGCGTCGAATGCCAGGATCAGGTATGCCGATTCCTGATAGGTCGACAAAATGATCACTTTGCTCTGAGGTGCACAGTTTTGCAGGGCACGAATGGCGTCGAGGCCATTCAGCTTTGGCATCGAAATATCCAAAATAATAATGTCCGGCTTCAACCATTGTGCCGCTTCCAGGAGCGCCAGTCCGTCTCTCACCGCCCCCACGACTTCACCCAGCTCGCCCAGGAAGCTCAACAAGGCATTCCTTACCAACGGATGATCCTCGGCAAGTAAGATACGAGGCTTGTTCATCATTCTCCCCCTGCTCTACCAGGCCGCGAGAAACTATCCTGGCCTCACGTGTTCCATGAATCAGCGGAAAGCCATCCGGTTCGATGGCGGTCGAAGGAACCATAGGCTTCTTCCATAGACCCTGGAACTGTGAAAACTACTAGAGTTGAGGGACAATGTTACTAGAGGCCTGGGGTGAGGTGAGGAGTGAGAGGTAAGGGGGAAAAGGCGAAACGTATTTCGTTTTCGGAGTAGAACGGTGGACGAGGGACGAAGAGATTAGCAACCACGTTTTATGTTGCAATGGAAATCGTCAGGGAACAAACAGGACAAGCAGGATGCTCAAAAAGTCCGTCCAGCAAGGCCGTAGGCGAGTCGAAACCGGAAGCGTACCCTCTGGGGTACGTTGAGGATTTCGATGAGCTGAGAACGAAGCTGGCGGACTTTTTCAGCATCCTGCTACAGGCCGGTGATGCCGTGCGTGATCGCATATTTAGTCAAGTCGGCAGTGGAATGGAGGTCCAGCTGCTGCATGATGCGGAACTTATGGAACTCCACCGTTTTCACCGACACGTTGAGGATCGTCGCGATCGCCTTGGTGCCGCGGCCCTCGGCGACAAGTTGCAAAACTTCCCGCTGACGCGGGGTGAGCGCCGTGGACACAGGCTTGCCTTGCTCGCCGCTGGATGGTTTGAAGGCCAAGTCCAGCACATTTTTCGTGAGCGACGGTGTGAGATAGTGTTGGCCTTGGAGGACCGACTGGATCGCCAGGCTGAGCTCTGAGGCTGCGGAGCGCTTGAGAAGATAGCCGGAAGCCCCGGCCTGGAAGGCTTCGGTCGCATAGGTGGGACTGGCATGCATGGTGAGAAAAATCAGTTTGCTTTCCGGCACCAGGGTGCGGAGTTGCCTGGCCGCCTCGAGACCGTTCAAGAGCGGCATCGAGATGTCCAGGAGAATCAAGTCAGGCCGCAACTTCTGTGCCGCCTCCACCAGTGCCCGCCCGTCTTCCACCATGCCCACCACTTCGCACTCGCTTTCCACCAACTTCCTCAGGCCGGCGAGGATCAGAGAGTGGTCATCGGCCATGAGGACGCGGGGTTTCTTCATGCACCCTCCCGAAAATGAGGAATCCAGGCACAGACCTTCGTGCCGGCCCTTGGCAGGGAATGGATACGAAGAAACCCGCCCAGCCCACGCGCACGTTCCTGCATGCTGACCAAGCCGAGTCCTTTCACGTAATCGTTCCTGCCCTCACAGTTGAATCCCTTTCCGTTATCGCGTACCGACAAGCCGATCCCTTTGGGCGAAGCGCTTAGCCTGACAGTGACGTCGGTCGCCTGAGCATGCTTGGACACATTCTGCAGGCTCTCCTGCATCACACGAAACAGATTGGTGGCTACTTCCTGCGAGAGTACTTTAGGCACCTCACGAGCGATAAACGTCACGGGCAGCCCGGTCCGCTTCGCGAACTGAGCGACATGGTCTCGTGCGGCGCTCTCCAAGCCAACGTGCTCGAGCAAGGACGGGTGCAGCTTGTACGCCAGATCGTGCATGTCCTTGGAAAGACAGTCGACCATGCCCCGGATCGTCGCGAGTCGTTGCGCGACCGGCAATGGTGAGGCAATGGAGTCTCGTTGTAGGCACTCCAGGTCAACTGATAGAGCGGCCAAACGTTGGTTGAAGTCGTCGTGCAGTTCGCGGGAAATCTTCCTGCGCTCTTCCTCTTGAGCCTCGATTAGCTTTGTCGCAAGGCATTCCAACTCCCGCTGCTTTTCGTTCAGTCTATCCTCCGAAATTTTCCGCTCGGTGATATCGCGCAGAATGACAGTCAATAGCTTCTTGCCGCCGACCAGGACATGAGAGATGGAGGCATCGACGGGAAACTCCTCTCCATTAACTCGCAGGCCGAACAGCTCGCCGGGTCGTCCCATCGAACGGGAAGTCGATTGTCTCTGGGCGAAGAGGTTTATATGATCGTGGTGCGCCTGTCTGAATCGTTCAGGGATGAACCGCTCAAATGGTTGCCCCATCACTTCGGTAGCTTGGCAGAGAAACATAGATTCTGCAGCCCGGTTGAAGACCACCACGCGCTCCCCCTCATCCACGGTGATGATGGCATCCATCGCCGATGAGATGATCGCATCAAGCTGCGCCCGATGAGCACTCACCACCTCCTCAGCCAGCTTGCGATCGCTCACATCAAGAAGCGCCGTCCGCCAATGGGTGATGTGCCCCGTCTCATCGTGAAGCGCAAGGCTCTGGAAATAGACGCAACAGAAGGCGCCGGTCCCTTCCCGGAGATGCACCTCACAGGCTTGTCGCGTGCCTGTCTTCAAGACATCCTGACAGTGCCGGTGAAAGATATCCTGATCATCCGATGCTATGAAGGTCGCAAATGTTTGTCCGATCAGCTTCTTCCGGTTGATGCCAAGCATTGTCCCGGCCCTCAGATTGGCCTCCACAATCTTGCCGTGGAGATTCAGCGTAAGATGGCCTGCCGGGGAAAAATCGTAGAGAGCCACATAACGGTCACGGGCCGTTTCGAGTTCCACCTGGGTCCGGCGCAGCTCGTCGTTCTGCGTCTCCAGCTCGATCTGATGAATTTGTAGTTCATGCAGGAGCTGTTGCACATTCTTGACCGGCATGGCCGTGACGTCGCGCTTGGTCGTCCGGAGGAGTTCCTCCGCCTGTCGGCGAAGCCCGGTGGGTTTCATTGTCCCGCCTGGTTTCTTAGCCATCACAACACCCCTCTTAAGGCAGGCGGTCGCCCTTCAGCCTTCAACCTTACCCTCTTTAGCCTACTCCGCAAGCTTCCCCTCAGGCCCCTTCACCTCTTCCATGGCCAACAGAATTCGACCTGGTAGCGCCAGACCCTGTTCGAGTCTGCGGCCGTTGAGCGCCAAGACCTTCCGTCCGATGTGAGGAAACGTCTGGTCCACAACGAAGTCCTGGAAGGAGCTGTTCTTCGGCAGAATCTCCTCCAGCAGATGGCGTAAGTCTGGCAGGTTCCAGGCCCCGGCGCAGAGGTGGTAGAGGAGCTGCTGCTCAACCTCGCGCGGCGTCACCTGAAAGGTCCGGTAGAAGGACCGGTTGGTCGAGACCACGCGGAGCTGGTCGTCCAACACGAGCAGGGGTTCGCGAATCGTCTCGACGATGCTGGCGGCCACGCCGCGCGCAGCCAGGGCGACCTGCTCCGCGTTCCTCAACTTGGTGATGTCCTGAAACGTCAGCACCAGCCCGTCGATGGCGTTCTTGCCGGTCCGATAGGGCAGGATCCGCATGAAGAACCAGCTCCCGTCGGCGGCCTGGACTTCCCGCTCCTTGACGACGAGCGTCAGGAGCACGTCCTGCGCATCCTCCAACAGTCTGTCATAGGTCAGCTTCGAGACGATGTCCGACAGGGGGCGCCCGACATCGACGGCGATCAGACAACTCACCCGCTTCGCCTCCAACGTGAACCGCTTGATACGCAGCTCGTTGTCCAGAAAGATCGTGGCGATCTCTGTACTGTTCAAGAGATTCTGCAGATCATCGTTCGCGTCCGCGAGCGCATCGAGCTTGCCCTGGAGTTCGGAGTTGACGGTCAGCAGTTCTTCATTGAGGGATTGCATCTCTTCCTTCGCCGTCTCCAATTCCTCATTGGTGCTTTGCATTTCTTCGTTGGTGGACTGCAATTCCTCGTTGGTGGACTTCAGCTCCTCATTGGAGGTCTGCTGTTCTTCGATCGTTTGTTGCAACCGTTGTTTCGTGAACTCCAGTTCCTGCAGGAGTCTGGGCTCCCCTTTCTTCATCGGTGCGGCCTCTCGCGCCGGTGCGCCCTTCCTGGCTGCGGGCTTGTCCTCCCGCACCGTTTCAAAGGTCACCAGGAACAACCCCTGGAGGGCCTCCGGATCGGCAATTCTTTTCGCAGTCAGGTTGACCAGGATGACGCTGCCGTTAGCCCTGACTCGTAGACCACGGCGTACGACTTCCTCCTCCTTGCTTGCCGCCTGATGGAGCGCGGTCGCCAGATCATGTTGCAATCCTTCCCGCGCCATCTCCACCAGACGGTGTGTCGGCTTGCCGGGCGCCGGTTCAAGATAGGCACCGGTGTGGCCATGGGTGAAGACGACCTCGCCCAGACCGTTCACGAGGACCGCCACCGGCGCATAGCGCGAGACCAACAGCTGCTGGACGAGATCGGAAATCTGGGCGGGGCGCGTGGCGGGAAGGGGCACCCCGTCCTCCGCGCGAGTCCCGGTTGCCGCCCTCATCAATCCGCCCGGAAACCGTTCCAGGTGAGGAAATGTGCCTGACTCTGCCGTCCGCCTGAACAGCTTCCATTTCCGGTCGATGACGGTAAAGAGCTGGTCGAACTCCCCGACCGTTTCGGACGTACCGAGAAAGAGGATGCCATTCGGCTTTAGGGCGTAGTGGAACAGCGGCAGGATTTTGTGTTGCGCCTGGGGGCCCAGATAGATCAGGAGATTGCGGCAGGACAGGAGATCCAGCTTCGTAAAGGGGGCATCGGTCAGGATGTTATGCGTGGCAAACACGACCAGATCCCGAATCTCCTTCTTGACCCGGTAACCGCTGCCTTCCTTGGTAAAGAACCGCTGCAGGCGTGACGGGGTGAGGTCCCCGGCGATGCCGACCGGGTAGAACCCGGCGCGTGCCGCTTCAATGGCCCGGTTGTCCAGGTCCGAGGCGAAAATCTGCACGGTGAGGTGAAGCTGCTTCTGTGTCAGATACTCCTTCAACAACATTGCGAGCGAATAGGCCTCCTCTCCGGTCGAGCAACCGGCAACCCACAGGCGCAGGGTCGCGCCCTCGGGCTTGCCCTCCAGGAGCGCAGGTAACACTTTCTGCTCGAGAACCTCGAAGGCCTGCGGGTCGCGAAAGAAGCTGGTGACCCCGATGAGCAGCTCCTGAAACAGGGCATCGAGTTCGTGCGGATTCGCCAGCACAAACCGGAGATACTGTCTCAGATTCTCGATCTGGTGCACGTTCATGCGGCGTTCGATGCGCCGCTGAATTGTGTTCTCTTTATAGAGGGAAAAATCGTTCCCGGTCCGATCGCGCAAGAGGATAAAGATCTTGCGCAGCGTCTGAGAGGCGTCGCGCTCAGGGAGAAATTGCGCCGGTTTCGTCAGGCTGCGCGCATAGGCGTGCAACGGTTCCGCCATCTGGCTCGCCGGCTGGACCACATCGATCACCCCGGCGGTTATGGCGCTAAGCGGCATGCTCTGATACTTGGCCAATTGCGGATCCTGCGCGATCGTCATGCCGGACTCGGCCTTGATCGCTCTCAACCCCACGGTACCGTCGCTGCCGGTCCCGGACAGGATGATCCCGACGGCTCGTTGCTTCTGATCCTCCGCCAACGAACGGAAAAAGTAATCAATGGGCAGCGGCACGCGATCCTGCGAAGGGGGCTCCATGAGGTGCAGGGTGCCGTGCAAGATCGCCAGATTGGTGCCGCCCGGCGCCATATAGACGCCATTGGCCTCCACCTCCATCCCGTCCCTGGCCTCCACCACCGGCATCACGGTGCATTTACTGAGCAGGTTCGGCAGGAGACTGATATGGCCAGGGTGCTGATGCGAGACCACCACGAAGGCCATCCCGCTGATGGGAGGCATGTGGCGGAAGAACTCTTCCATGGCTTCCAACCCGCCGGCAGAGGCGCCGACCCCGACGATCAAAAAGCCGGGCGATTCTGGAGGCAGATCGGTCAGGGAAGTCGGCTTCGCCGAGGCAAGCGCGCCCTTTGCCGGCTGCCGCTTCGCGTTCTTGTTGTTGGCGCGAACTGTGGAGGGGATTGTTTTCCTCAAAGTTTTTCGGGCCGCAGCCACAGAATGTTGCTCCTCAGCATGACGGAGTCCGCGCACCGAGAAAATCGTGACCCTCGGCTGGAAGGTAGATCAGGACCGAAGTCTATGCTTTTTCCGAAAATCAGACAAGCAGCGAAATTTCTGCTGCAGAAATGTGTGCTATTTGCGTCGGTTGGATTCCTGCACGCTGCGTAGGTAGAGCGGCCTAGCCTCCACCGGCTGCATAGCCGGTTCTCCTCACGTTCGTTCCAGCACGAAATCCACAATCCGATTCTCGGCCCAGTACGCATCCTCTCCGTTATATGCCCAGTGAAAGAACCCGCAATGGCCCCCGTGGCGCGGTGCGATCATCCGAATCTGCGGGTGGCGCTGAACCAGCGGCCCAGTAAACATGGCGTAGGGAATGAAGGGATCGTCTTGGGCCGTGATGATGAGGGTGGGAACAGCGAGGGACTCGAGTACGTGGCGGGCTCCGGTCCGCTGGTAGTAGTCGGCGCCACTGGCGTACCCTCCATCAGGAGCGGTGTAGCGGTCGTCGAAATCTCTCATCCAGGCGATGCCCGCGAGGTCCGTGATATCCCACTTGTCGGGAAAGAGCGCGGCCTTTCGCCGCACTCGGTCCTTCAATTTCACGAGAAAACGTCTGTGATACATCCGGTTACGAGGCTGCTCCAAGGCTTCGATGCATTGCGGGGGATCGATAGTCGGGCAGACCGCAATCACGCCGGCCAATGCGGCCTCTGACGCACCGATTTCACCGGCGGCTTTAAGGACGAGATTACCTCCCATCGAATAGCCGACCAGCCAGATACGATCGAGTCCGTCCGCATGCGCCAATTCCTGGACAACGGTGCGATAGTCCTGACTCAAGCCGCTGTTGTAGAGGGTCGGCGTCAGATGTTCGGTGCCGCCACAGGTCCGTTGGTTCATCCGGATGACATTGCAGCCCGCGCGATAGGCTTTTGCGGCGATGCCGCGCATATAGTGCGACTCGCTGCAGCCTTCCAGCCCGTGCACGAGGACCAGGGTCTGGCAGGCGGTACGGTGAGGTTGCCAGTGGCAGTAGCCAAGTAACTGGGTGTGCGGCTCGGTGGTAAAGAGCCGCGACTCGGTCGGGACTCCGGTCAAGAGCGCCCGGCGAGGCCAACAGAGTGGGAGCACTGTCATGAAATCTGGATGGCGGAGCCAGGGTGCCGGTGTAAACTCGCGCCGGTCAAGTGACATAGCGGTCATCATACCCAAAAGTTCCGCAGGCTGGTAGGCATCCACAGAATAAATTTCCAAGACCTCCGAGTCAACAGGAGCGAGACGCTCAGCTTCAGGGACTGCACCGAGCCGCGCCTTTTCCCAAACAAGTCCGCATCGAACTATCATTTATACGGGGTAGCTGGGATGATCCCAACTGGGCACGCATTCCTAATCCCCAATTCATTTTCAAGGGTGGCCTGGTCGATCCTCGAGTGCGCGCGTCGAACGAGCACATTCTGATCGTGCGCGTTCCGCGAGCAGGAGGACGGCCAGGCTACCCTGCCGCTTTTTCAGCATCCTGCTATAGGAATTTCGCTTTGACCAGGTCGCAGATCCGACGGGCCGCATCGCCTGAGGAAATGGCGACACTATCGATTCGGAGATCCGGATTGAGCGGCGCTTCATAGGGGGATTGGAGCCCCGGGACTGTAAGCGATTCGCCCAATTGACCCTTTCGATAGGTTCCTTTTTTGTCCCGCTCCATGCAGATCGCAAGAGGACATTCCACGGCAACCTCAATGAAGCGTGGGATCGCGGACCTCGCAAAGTCCCGATAGACCCTGTGACTTGCCGTCGCATCTAATACCACAGTCACGCCATGTGCGACGAGCCTCTGCCCGGTAAAAACCAAGGCGCGGTAGAAGAGGTCCCGCTCCGCTTCTGAGTAGGTCGGTATGGGCGTGATGATCCACCTTACTTCATCAGACTCCAATACCTCGACCGTCAATCCAAGTCCTTCGAGCTGGGGCTTCAGTGCCAAGACGATCGTGCTCTTGCCTGAGGCCGGAAGGCCGGTGATCCAGATCGCAAAGCTGGAAGAATGGTCAATGGTCATCGGTCATAAGGCCAGCATGCCTAGGCTGAGTATTATCGGCATCATGAGAGGAAGCCAAGCTTATACATTGACCAATGACTAGTGACTAATGACCCTCTAATCCCGACAATACTCATTCACGCGAGAAGGGTCGAAGTGCGGCTCATCCAGCACATGCTCGATAAATCGAAAGATAGTCCGGCGCACCTCGATCGACAGTTTGGGGTACCACACAGGACTTGCCAAAACCAGCCCTCGAAATGCATAGAAAGGGGCGGCTGACTCCATGACCGCGTCATCGTGACTCGCTTCCACATAGCTGTCCCAAAAGAGTCGGAACAGCACTTCTAACGGCCCCTGTAATGTGCCCCAGCGACAGAGTGAAAAAAACAAATAGTTGATCGTCATCGAGGTCACATCGTCCGCCGGTTCCCCCCACTCCCCTCGTGACCGGTCGAGCACGGAGAAATCCGTTCCTTTCCGGAACAAGACATTCCAGGGATGAAAGTCTCCATGAACTTGCGACAGACGGTGGCTCTCCCCGCGCAGACGCCAGCGCCACCGGTTACAGGCCTCTTCGATTCCGCGTAAGAGATCTGCCGAGATAAACCCGTAGCGGTCTGGGTAACTGTCGGTCAGCCCCATAATACACTCGCCGTGACCGATCAATTCCCGAAGCCGGCGCCGATAGAGAGAGGGATCGCGCAATTTTCTGGCATGGATTTCCGCCAGGTATCGGGCCAGGGTTATCGTTCGCTCTCGATCCTGTTTCCTGAGCCTTCCGCCTTTGGCCAATCGCTCCAGATCGGAATGGTAGCTGGTCCCCTCCGTCCACTGAGTCAGGACAAAAAATTCGCGGGCCTCTGCCACCGAAATCAGCTGCTGATCCTCGGTAAAGGCCCCGAGATCGAGAGCCTTTACGTGGCGCGGCAGCCTGCCATAGGAGTCATAATCCCAGAGGATCGCCTGAGCCCGGTCCGCCGGATGCTCATGACCGAACGGCCCAGGCTTCATGGTCTCAAGTACGGCAGACTGCACACGCCGGCCCAGGCGGAACGTCAACTTGACCGGCGTGCCATAGCCATACTGTTTCTGCGCCCCCTTCGAACTGGCCTTGCCAATCACTTCGTAGGACACCAATGTGACCGCGGGACCGAAGCGACCCCGGAGATACTGTTCAAGAGAATGTTTACTCAGCATCGACATCAATCCATACCCACGCAAGTCATGTTCCACTCCACCCAGGCACGAGGTAGGGAGCGAAAGCACGAAGAAAAGAATCTTTTACCCCTTACCCCTCACCCCTTACCCCCCTTCTGCTGTCGCATTGAGCTTCACTGTCAAGAATGCTACTGGGGAAAAAGGCGCCACTTCATCTAGACCGGAAGCAAGCAGCAGGGTACAAGGACAAGAAATCTCAGCCTCTACCTCCTATTCTCCCACCACATGCCTCGGTTTGAGGACGGCATACAGCTTGCTGATGTCAACCAGCAGCTGGTTGCCTGGTCTATCTGGTTCGTCTGATCTATCTGGTTGGTTTCGTTCCACTAAGAAACCAGACGGACCAGATAGACCAAACAGACCAAACGAACAGGAGGAGGCCGCATGGAGCTGGAAATCGAGAGTAGAAACATCGAGATGACCCCCCGGTGGAAAAATGAGATCGAATCCCGCTTAGCAGACCTCCAGCAGAAGCATCAAGACCTGATCCACGCGCGAGTCACTCTCACGAAAAATCTTCACCATAAGAAGCAGGCCAACGTTGCCGAGGCGCTGATCGTCGTCACACTTCCTGGCCGACAAACCAAGACGTCCCGCAAGGAGGACAAGTCGTTCGAAGAGGCCATCCGAAGCGCCTTCGGCGCCATGGCCATTGAGCTCCGCAAGCACCGTGAGAAGCGGGGTCGCACCGAGGTACGTTCCTCTCCAATCCCGCCATTGCGCGGCGTGGTCTGCAAACTATTTCCCAAAGAAGGCTACGGATTCATTCTCAAGGAGGGCGGCGGCGAGGTATATTTTCACAAACATGCGCTGCAGGGTCTCACGTTCGAAGAATTGACCGACGGAACCGACGTCGCCTTTAACCTTGAACAGGGTGAGAAAGGCCCTCAGGCCACGACGGTCCAGCGTCCATCCCCCATCGTCCCGTAGGACGATAGCTGCGCGAGAAAGGCAAGATAGCATGCCCATGTACGACTACAAATGTCTGGACTGCGGAAAAGAATCGTTGGTCGTCTTGACGCTGAAGCAACATGAAACCAACAAGGTGACCTGCCCGAAATGCGGCAGCGGCAAGATGCAGCAACTCTATACGTCGTTCGTGGCCCACACGACCAAAAAGAGCTAGTAGGATGCTGAAACAGTCCGCCAGCGTCGTTCTCGGCTCGCAAGAATCCTCAACGTACCCAGAGGGTACGCCTCCGGTTCTTGCTCCGCCTGCGGCCTTGCTGGACAGCCTGTTTGAGCATCCTGCAGGATTATTCCTTATGCCCGACGGCAACAGGACATCTCAATAATGGACGTACCATCATGGATTTCCCAAATGCTGTTAGGAGGTTTTCATGCGCCCGATCCATCGTGACCTGATGCCGACCATCGTCCCAGCCATCGTCGTCGCAGGATTAATGGGGCTGGCATTCCATTCGTTTGTTCAGGCGCAAGAATATCC
>JACAFD010000164.1 GCA_013388555.1 Nitrospirota bacterium
CACGATTTGGTTTATTTAGTTTGTTTCGTTTCTTTCGTTCTTCGAACCACCGCACCAAATAAACAAAACAAACCAAACTACCGTTCTGCTCCAGCTCTTGATCGGTCTGTGGTAATGTAGGAGCGAGACGGGCGAGAAAGGCGAGACAAGCGCGAAAAGCCCGATTCGAAGCTCTGAACTCAAAGTTCCTAGACCTTTCAATTCTCGCGAGTCTCGCGAGTCTCGCTTTTCGCGCTCGTCGCGCTCGTCTCGCACGTCGCGCGTTTAAGGACTAAAGATGGCTGATAACGGACCCTATTCCAATTACCGCCTAACAGTTCGGCTCGAACTCGCCAACAAACCCGGCGTGTTTGCAAGGGTCGTCGCCGTCCTGGCTGAGGAAGGCGCCAACGTCGGCGCGGTGGACATCGTCTCCGCCACGGCTGACCGTATGGTGCGGGACCTCACCATCGACGTCCAGAACGAAGCCCATGGAGAGAAGGTGCTCGCCCGGGTCGGAACGCTGGAGGACGTGAAGGTCCTCTCCGCCTCCGACAGGATTTTCCTTGTGCATCTGGGAGGAAAGATTCGCATGCAAAGCAAGTTTCCCGTCTCAACAAGAAACCTCTTGTCGATGGTCTATACGCCGGGAGTCGGCAGGGTGTCGCAGGCGATCGCGCAGGATAAAACCAAAGTCCATGTCTTCACCATCAAAGGCAACTCGGTGGCGGTAGTCACAGATGGGTCCGCTGTGCTGGGGCTTGGCAATCTCGGCCCGGAGGCTGCCTTGCCGGTGATGGAAGGCAAGGCCATGCTGTTCAAAGAGTTTGCGGGAATCGACGCGTGGCCGATCTGTCTCAACACCCAGGACCCTGACGAGATTATTCGCACGGTTCAGGCCATCGCCCCGGGATTCGGCGCCATCAATCTGGAAGATATCAGCTCGCCGCGTTGTTTCGAGGTCGAACGCCGATTAAAAAGCAGCCTGGATATTCCGGTCATGCATGACGATCAGCATGGCACAGCCGTGGTCATCCTCGCCGCCTTGACCAATGCGCTCAAGGTCGTCGGGAAACGGATGGAAGATATCCGCGTGGTGGTCAACGGTCTCGGTGCAGCCGGCACCGCTTGTTGTCGGATGTTACTGGCCGCCGGCCTTTCTCACCTGGTCGGATGCGAGCCGAATGGTATCGTCCTGCGAGGGGATGGCGAGCAGCTGCGGTCCTGCCGAACAGATCTCGCTCCCTGTATGACCAAAGACCGTCCCCAGGGCACTCTGAGGGATGCGCTCAAAGGAGCGGACGTCTTTATCGGATTATCCGTCGGCCATATCCTTACTGCGGAAGATCTGGATCTGATGGCGGCAAATCGCATCGTCTTTGCCATGGCCAACCCGGACCCGGAAGTCGCTCCTGAATTAGCTGCCTCGCACTGCCGGATTTTTGCAACGGGGCGCTCGGACTATCCGAATCAAATCAACAACGCGCTCGCGTTCCCCGGCCTCTTTCGAGGCGCGCTCGACGTGCAGGCGCGCGACATCAATGAAGCCATGAAACTGGCGGCGGCAAAGGCCCTCGCTGAAACCATTCCCTCTTCGGCACTCAGCGAGGACTACATCATTCCGAGCGTCTTCGACAAGGCAGTTGTCCCGCGTGTGGCAAAAGCCGTGGCAGCAGCAGCGCGAGAAACGGGCGTGGCGCGTCGCCGCAGCAGGCCGGTTGACGACATCCCCTCACCCTGACCAGCGATTCTCCCATTTTCTTCCCTGTTTTCAGCTCTTCTGGCACAAGGCCAAGCTATGCTAGAATGCCTCCCCAGCGGGAGATCGTTGGAGGTGTGAGGTTAGAGGTTTGAGGCCAGTCAGAATTCAGGAAGGCTGGGCTTCAATCTCTCTTTCTGCATCCCACCTCAGACCTCCAACCTCTAACCTCCAACGCTTCTGAGCCAGAAGCGCTATGCCTTTTTCGCAACGCAAATTCATCAAGTTTCAGAATGGGATGAGACGGCGGATCGAGTCCTTGCGCCCGAAGGCCCAGGAGAGCCTGGAGGTCGCCGTCGATACCATGATGCTGGAGCGGGTCGACAGTTTCTTCCGCATTGAAGAAGGGCTGGAGGAAATCATCAAGTCGCTGGCCCAGATTGAAGATGAAATCGGGGAGATCCGAGATCTCTCCGGCGCCATGCGTTTGGAATCCCGTCTCGAGTTTGTCGAAGATCGATGGGATGATTTCGACAGTGAGATTCGAGAGCGTCCCCGGCGCCGGCGCAGGAAAATCAGCCTGGCCGATATGTTGAAAGCGGCCAGTGGGGGAGGAGGCGACCCTTCCCAAGGAGCGAGCAACATCAACAACGCCATGGACGCCTATGCGGCGATGGGCGTAGAATTCGGCAGTTCGCTCGCGGATGTCACTGCGGCCTTTCGTCAAAAGGCTAAGCAATTCCATCCTGACTCGAATAACGGCGACCGGAGCGCCGAACCGGAATTACGCCGCATGTTAGAGGCTTACCAGTTCCTCAAGGAATACTTGAGTCTCAGCAATGTCGAGCCACCGCGGTCCCCGGACGCCGCCTACCGTCCTACAGAATGAACCACACGTGACATCTCATCCACCGGCCCGATATGTGACCGACCAACGCGCGCTAGAATCTCTCTGCGGCCTGTTGAGACAGAGCCCGCGGCTGGCTCTGGATACGGAGTTCGTCGGAGAAGACACCTTTATTCCGCGACTCGAGCTGATTCAAGTCGCCACTCCCACCACCGCTGCCGTGATCGACTTCCCCGCCGTGCAAGCCGGCGGATCGCTCGACGTATTCTGGGAACTCATCTGCGATCCGAAGGTTGAGAAGATCGTCCACGCCGGACGGCAGGATCTCGATCTCTTTGCGACCCATGCAGGACAGATCCCGAAGCCTTTTTTCGACACCCAGGTCGCCGCAGCCATGGTCGGGTATGGAGCCCAAGTCGCCTACGCAAACCTGGTCCAACGGCTCCACGGCACGAAGTTGGCCAAAGCCCATACCTTTACCAACTGGAGCGCCAGACCCCTTTCGGATGAGCAGATCGCATATGCATTGGAAGATGTCGAATTCCTCCTGTCCATCCACGCGCATCTACAGGATCGTCTCAGTACACTCGGCCGCTCGGAGTGGGTCGATGAGGAGTTTGCGCGCCTCGAAACATCAGTGGGGGAAAAGAGCCGGGAACCGCAGGAACGCTACCAACGAATTCGAGGGTGGGAAACGCTGAAGCCCAAAGGAGCTGCGGTCCTTCGTGAATTGGCTGCCTGGAGAGAGACGGAAGCCCGGCGACGGAACGTGCCGCGCGGGCGCGTCATGCGAGACGAGGTGCTCCTCCAACTCGCGCGCCATCCACCCAAATCGCTCAATGACCTCCGTGGTCTTCGCGGGGTCCATTCCTCCGAGATCGATCGACACGGAGGACAGATCCTCGCTTCTATCACCTCCGCTCTGGCGCTTCCACCATCGGCATGGCCGGCGGTGCCCAGCGAGAGAAAACCGGACCCTGAGTCAACCGGCATCGTCGAACTCCTGCAAGCTGTGTTGAAGGCCCGCGCAGCAGAGGAGGGGATTGCCCCCACCATGATCGCCACCAGCGCCGACCTACAAACGCTCGTGGAGGGCAAACAGAATAGAGCAGCCCTCGATATCCCTATTCTCCGTGGCTGGCGCCGACAGTTGGTCGGAAATCTAATGCTACAAGTATTGGATGGAGCAGTCACAATCAGTGTAGACAAAAATTCCGGTGCCCTCCGAATGATCCGGGAAGGTTGAGGTTGAGGCTAAGGTTGAGTGGGGAAACACGTCGCAGGATTTACTTCGGCAACCTTGAACCTTGGCATTACAACTTCGCGCCTCAACCTCAACAACCTTCCTGATTCCTTTCCCAGCTCAACCTGAACATTAACCTCTCTTCAGGCCTTCTTCGCTCAACCTCAACCTTAGCCTCGACCTTCTTTTTCCTGCCTCCACCCTCTAACCTCCAACCTCAACCTTTCTTCCTGCGTCGGACTGTTCAAAAACGCCCTTGCCTCGCCCTCTACCTTCACTGCTTCCGGCAGCCTGCTCGGAAAGAGCCAAATTTCGCCCCGGAAAGCCATGGATTTTCAGTCATGTTGCCGTATCGACTTCTCTAGAGTCCCTTCCTAGTTCGATGCTGGCTGGGTATAGATCTGGCACCAAACGAGCAAACCCAGGATGGTCTCTCTGGTCTATTCGGTCTGTCTGGTCTGAAGAACCAGATAGACCAGAGAGACAAGACAGACCTGATAGACCAAACAAACAGAAGCAATACATGGCACGACTGCTTTGGAAAACTTTACTTGCAATGCTCTTCCCCGGAGGATTGATTTTTCTCGTCGCGATCGGATTTCTTCGCCCCCAGGGATTCCCCCTATGGCTCCAACAGCCGATCGGAGCTCTGCCGTATATCGTCCTGACATTCGGGCTCATCTTTGGCTGGTACTTTTCAAGCAGCCGCATGATCCTTTCCCTGTTTGTGTTGACACTTGCCGATCAAGCCCTGGTGTTGTTCCCGAGCACTGAGTCCGATCAGGCGCCACTCAATCAGACTCTCGTCGCTGTGACAGCCTTTCTCGTCCCTCTCAATCTCTTGGCCTTTTCCATCATTAAGGAGGATTCTCTCTTAACCATCCGTGGCATGGCACGTGCCATACTCGTCCTGGGCCAGCCCTTGCTGCTCTGGCTCTGCCTTCCGGGCCAGCAGGACATGGCTTCCGCTTTCACACGAGAGTACCTCCCTTCGCAGTACACAGACTGGACACCGATTCCACAGGCGGCGCTGTTGGCCTTTGCCATCGCGCTGCTTCTGCACTTCATACGCTTCGCCCTACACCGTGATCCACTGGAGGGAGGGGCCATCTGGGCATTGCTTGCGGTGTTCACGGCGTATCACACTAGCCGCTATGGCTGGCAACCAACGAATTTTTTCATGACGGCCGGCCTGATTCTCTTTGTCACCCTGCTTCAGTCTTTTTATCAACGGACCTACCGGGATGAACTCACCGGTATCCCGGGCCGCCTGGCCTATGACGAAGCGATCGGGCAACTCGGGAAACGTTTCTCCGTCGCAGTCGTCAGCATCGACCAACTCACCCACTATGCCAACACCCACGGAAAATCTGTCAGTGAACAGATATTGAAACTGGTTGCCCCCAGAATTCAGGCCGCTTGTTCTGATGGGCAGATCTTCCGTGCAACCGGAGAAGAATTCACCCTGCTGTTCCCCGGAAAATCGGCTACAGAAACCTTGCATGCCCTGGAGACGATTCGGAAAACAGCGGAAGCGATCAGTCTGTTCCTCCGGGGGTCAGATCGGGTCAGGGAGACGCACCGAGGGAAAACAAAAGTCGGGGCACGCGATCGAGAACTTCCGATCACTCTCAGCATTGGCGTGGCGGAAAAACTGAACGACAGTGCGACGCTGAGCCTGGTGATTAAATCAGCCTACCAGGCGGTCTATGAGGCCAAGGGGACAGGAGGGAATGTCGTGAAACGAGGGCCGGCAGCGATCGCCCCGGCGCCGCGTTCTCGTAGCGAGTCAGGAAGAATCGTCCCGAGTGGAGAGTATGGAACGTAAGCCCTTCCGGCGCGCGACAAGCGAGACTAGCGCGAAAAGCGCGAAACGAAGCTCAGGACTTGAAATTCCTAGAGCTTTCAACTCCCTCTCGTCTCGCTTTTCTCGCGCGTCTCGCCCGTCTCGCTGGTATCTGCTAGAGCAGTGTTTTAATGGACTCCGCCGGTCTGGCTAAGATCGCCCTCTCACCCTTTTCGACAAGCGGACGCTGAATCAGATCCGGATGGGCCACCAGCGCATCGAGCCACTCATCATCCGACAGGGTCTTTTTCGCTAAACCGAGATCCTTGTAGATATCCTCTTTCGTTCTCAAAATATCCTTCGGCGAAAGGCCGGCTTTCTTCAAAAGATTTTTCAGCTGTGCTTTCGTGAAAGGGGTCTCGTAGTAGTTAATGGCCTTGAAGGGCTTGCCGCTCTCTTTCAGCAACTGCACCGCTTGACGACATGTACTACAGGTTGGTTTCTGGTAGATCGTTATCTCAGCCATATTCACACTCCTTTTGTTAGCCTGCCTTGACGCCATTTTTATCCGTGTGATAGAGGAGTCCCCTCTTATCCACGTAGACACACATGATGCCGACTACAACCTTCGGAACCAGCTCCACAGGTCAATTCTCCTGTGCCACAGACACCCAGCACACCCTGCGAGACCTCCGCACGAAGCGCAAGGGACAACCGGTGTTCGTCCTCGGCCATGTCCTGGCCAGGAAAGGGCAGGAAGGAACCTTCGAGGTCTTTAACGACCGTCTGGCCCTCGTCAAATTTCCCGACGGAGGAGTGGTCGGGTATGACCCTCTTGAGCTGCTCCTGCCCACTGACATCGATGACAAGGGCATCGCCTATTTCGAAATTCGCCCATGCACACAGTGCGAACATCTCTTCCCCTTGACCTCAGCGGATTGTGAGGCACCAGAAGAACCGACCTTGTGCCTGGAATGCCGGCACTCCTAGCACGCGAGACAGGCGAGAAAAGCGAGACGCGCGCGACAAGCGCGACTCGAAGAATCCTTACCTTTCGTGCTTGTCGCGCTTTTCCCGCCAGTCGCGCCTGTCTCGCGCTATCTAGTCCACCAGTGGCGCGATCTCGAGCGCTTTTTTAATCAGGCAGTCACCGGCGTAAGACTGCAAGGACATCGGCAGCAGGCCGGCGTCGATCACGCGCACTGTGACGACCTGGAAGCCTTCAGTCACTTTAAATCCCTCAAGCCTCATCGCGTGACAGATTTCGAGCTTTTTCCAAATCAGATTATTCAGGATCGTCTCCGACGCGAGCAGCTTCATATCCGACACTGCGTCATTGATGGAGACCTTCGCCGATATCCGCGCCTTATCTTTTGGCGCCTCGCTCACGACCGCAAACGCAAGAGTCTCGCCGTCGGCTTGAACCGTGGAAGCTGTCCCTGTCGCCAGGAGACCAAACAGCATTAGGAGGGCGGACACAAGCGAGACACGCGAGACGAGCGGGACTAGCGCGAAACCTCCGCGGGAAAGGCGAGACGGGCGCGAAAAGCGAGACTCGAGAGAATTGGAAGTTCTAGAGATTTCGAGTTCAGAGCTCCGAGTCGCGCTTTTCTCGCGTGTCTCGCCAGTCTCGCGCATATATAGCTGAGTATGCCAACCGATAGA
>JACAFD010000092.1 GCA_013388555.1 Nitrospirota bacterium
CCATTCCAGCGTACTCTTGGCTAGTCGTCTCAACACAAGTATAGAGGCATTCGTATTGGGTACAATCAATATCGAAAATGGGAGCGATCCCTCCCCTCCATCGAATGCGGGAATCCGCAACAAGTTTGGAGGGATGTGAGGTTATGGGGAAGGTTATGAGGACGCTGGCTTTGGCTGCGATCGCGAGCGGGCATGTTCTGCATGGGTCTGGAGTGTGGCTCGTAATTCTCTGTCGGCTGTAGCAGCCACAGCGATGACGCCGAGAAATCTTGGTGTCGGCTGATTGAAGACGAAGGGTTTTCCGTCCATGTCGCAGACAGTGCCGCCGCTTTCTTCGATAAGCAGGACGCCAGCGGCGAGATCCCACTCGTTTTCCGGCTCGAGAGTCAAGGTCGCCTGGATGCGACCGGCAGCGACTAGGGCCAGCGCGTTGGCGATGGAGTATATGGGGCGGCACTGAGCGGTCTCGGCGAGCGTCGACCATCGGTCGCTCCTGAGTTCCCACGCATTGACCATGATGACGGGATCGATCTTGTGAGCGGGCGAGGAGGTCACGCGTGCGCCGTTCAAGAACAGTCCACCGCCGCGAACCGCAGTGAAGAGGTCGTCGGTCGAAGGGTTGAGGATCGCAGCGACGACCGGTACCCCTCGTTCGACCAACGCGGCAGAAATGCAGAACTCCGGCACCCTATTTACCAAAGCCTTTGTGCCGTCGATGGGGTCCACAATCCAGACGCGCGGGCGAGTGAGTCGAATTGGATCGTCGGGGGATTCTTCCGAGAGCCATCCATCCAATGGAAACTCCCGGCGTTGCATCTCATGCAAGATGTGGTTGACCTCGAGGTCGACAGTGGTGACCGGCGAACGGTCTGGTTTCGTCTGCACTTCGAATCCATTCCTGACCAATTCGCCTGCCTTCGCACCTGCCTTCCGGATCGCGTCGACCAACAGGGTTAATTCTCGCTCCATATGCCTTTCCTCGTAAAGTGCAACAGCAGGGTAGCGGGTCTCACTGGATCGGCAACGCGGAACGACGGCGCCGGAGAACTGTTGCGACACACGTCAGAATCGATTGCACGATGCGTCCTTGTTGATAAGGCTAGGCACTTCCCTCACCGGGTCATTACTCTTCAAGTGGAGTGAAGTACATCGGCAGCTGAAACAGAGAATCCGACAGAGGCCGTATCTTTACATGCTGGTATTCCACGCTCCAACTGGCGTCCTTCTTCATCAATCTCATCGGAAAACGTATGTCGGTAGCCAACCACTGGTAGTACACTTCCGTTCGTTCACCCTGTTTCGTGGTCACTTCGTATAAGATTGTCTGGTGCCCTTCGCGTGTTTCCTGTCCGATCTCGTCCCTCGAAACTTCTCCCTCCAGCTTCTCGGTCACGATCGGATCCTGCTCCCCGCTGTAGGGAACGGTCTTGAAATGTCTGATGCGCGATAGCAAGAGCCAGACGATCCGCTTATCCTTCCGCACGATGCTGACGCTGACCGGTCCCGCGGCGTGATGCTCGAGCCGCCACATGTCATCCCGATAGAAGAGGGCATCCTTGCCGGTGCGGCCTTCGATGGTTGTGATCCGATCAGCGGTGAACTCCAGCGCCCAAGCCGGCAGGTTGATTCCAACGATCAGTGAGATAAGCCAGATCGCGAAGATTCGTGACATTGCCGTTCACTGTACCATAGCGGGGGGGCTGATTTGCCAGCGTCAAGCGAAAATCGAAAGGACCGCCGCGCCTTGAAATGATCCGGACTTGAGGGCCTGTAATGCCTGGTTGGCCTCCACAAGAGAAAAGAGAACCGTGCGTGGTTTGAGAGGGATCGCAGCAGCCTCGCGCAGCAGATCGAGGCCGTCCTGCCTTGTATTGGCCGTGACGCTGCGAATGATTCGCTCGCCAAAGATCTCGCGATCGTAGTCGAGTGAAGGAATGGGCGTCATGTGAATACCGGCGATGGCCAGCGTGCCTCCTCGTTCCAATGAACGCAAAGCTTGTGGGACTAATTCCCCGGCCGGCGCAAAGATGATTGAGCTATGGAGCTTGTCCGGCGGACTGTCCGTCGACCCACCCACCCATGCGGCCCCCAACTCCCGCGCAAGACATTGATGATCCGGTTTCAATGAGCTGACATAGACCTGGCAGCCCCAATGGCGAGCAATCTGAATGGCAATGTGTGCGGACGCTCCAAACCCATAGAGACCGAGGCGTTGGCCTGGCTGGATTCCACTCAGACGCAAGGCTCGGTAGCCGATGATTCCGGCACAGAGGAGGGGGGCTGCTTCTTCATCGGTGAAAATCGGTGGAATCGGATAGGCAAATGGAGCGGGAACGAGCGCATACTCTGCGTAGCCACCATCGACATGATAACCGGAAAATCTGGCGTGCTCACACAGGTTCTCTCGCCCGCTCGTGCAAAATTCACAGATGCGGCAGGTGTGCTGCAGCCAGGCAATCCCAACTCGCTCACCGGCCGACGGTTCGGTCACGCCGGCTCCGACGCGACTCACGACACCAACAGCTTGGTGGCCTGGTATGAGCGGAAGCGTAGGGTTAGGCAACTCACCTTCGATGACATGAAGATCCGTCCGGCAAACTCCACAGACGGAGACGCGAACCAAAATCTCCCCGGGGCCTGGCTCAGGCGGTGGAAGCTCGCGAAACTGTAGCGGGTTACTTGCCACGTCCGCTGTATGATCCAGAACCATCGCCCTCATCATTCGGTTGCCCTCATGAAGATAAACCGATGACGAATCGTAACGCAGTAGCCGACGAGTACGGTGCAGGCTGCTCAAAAATGTCATCCAACGAGGCCGCAGGCGAGACACAACCGGAGGCGTACCCTCTCGGGTACGTTGAGGATTGTGACGAACCGAGAACGAAGTTGGGGACCTTTTTCAGCAGCCTGCTACGGTTTCGCCTTGATACATTCAATATCGAGCCGAATCTGGACCTCGTCGCCGACGACAAGCCCGCCGTTATCCAATGTCTTGTTCCAGATCATGCCGAAGTCTTTACGGTTGAGTTTCCCTTCTGCGCTGAAGCCGACTCTGGTATTACCCCAGGGGTCTTTCATCGACCCGTTATAGCGGCCCGCGAGGGTGACTTCCTTCGTCACTCCGTGCAGTGTGAGGTCTCCTACAGCTGTAAATCCCTCTGGGGTCTTCTTGTAGCTCTTCATCTTGTAGGTGATCGTCGGGTACAGTTTCACGTCTAAAAATTCGGCATTCCGCAGGTGGGTATCCCGTTTTATGTGACTCGTATTCACAGACTCGGCCTGGATCGTGGCCTCAATTGCCGTCACCGTACCGTCTTCGGCATCCAGATCGATATGCCCCGCATAGTCCATGAACCGACCTGTAGTTTTGGAGACGACCATGTGGGTGACACGAAACTCGATTGTTGAATGTTCAGGGTCCATGTTCCAACGAGCTGGCTCTGCATGAACCACAGTTGGAAACCACGCCAGTGCTCCAAGCCACAGGAGCACACACGAAATCTGTCCTCTCCTCTTCATCATGAATCGTTCCTCCGGGTTGAACCTATCGCGGATAGGGTAAATGGTTGGCGACTTACCTCTTCG
>JACAFD010000141.1 GCA_013388555.1 Nitrospirota bacterium
ATTCCAATGTGCACGAACTATCGGGCGGCATGAAACAACGCGTCGCCTTGGCTCGGGCATTGGCGCCGACCCCCACCGTCCTCCTGATGGATGAGCCCTTCGGCGCGCTCGACGCCCTCACACGCGAACAACTCTATGGGGACATCCAACGAATCTGGAGTCAGCACCGTAAGACCATCGTCTTCGTCACGCACAACGTGCGTG
Organism: Nitrospirota bacterium; assembly: GCA_013388555.1. Classification (GTDB taxonomy): domain Bacteria; phylum Nitrospirota; class Nitrospiria; order Nitrospirales; family Nitrospiraceae; genus Palsa-1315. The sequence goes on from JACAFD010000141.1 coordinate 205, forward strand.
AAGCCGTCTGTTTGGGCGACCGCGTCATCTTGTTTTCACCGAACCCTGGACGGATTCGCGAGGAGTTCGCCATTCCCCTTCCGCGGCCACGCGACATCAACAGCGTAGACCTGGCTCGCTACTCGACGGAAATCACCCGCGTTTTAAAAGGGTACGTTCAGACGGAGGTGGCAGGATGATCGCGCGGTGGCTGGCGGCATCTCTGTTCTTCTCGCTGCTCCTGGCGGCATGGTATCTGGCCGTGGAGGCACACATATGGTCTCCCCTCTTGCTGCCCTCGCCCATCAGCGTCTTCGGGTATCTCCGATCCGCCGCTGAAGACGGCACGCTATTGGAGGCCACATGGGTCACGGTCCAACGACTCCTCCTCGGTTACGGATTGGGGATCATCGTTGGGCTTCCCGTAGGACTGCTCACCGCATCATCCCGCTGGTGCCAGGATACAATCGGCGTTCTCGCACTAGGGCTGCAAACACTCCCCAGCGTCTGCTGGGTACCGCTGGCCCTGCTCTGGTTCGGTCAAACAGAAGCCTCCCTGCTGTTCGTCGTTGTGATGGGAACCCTCTGGTCGCTGATCATTGCGACCGACAGCGGCGTGCGGACCATTCCGCCCATTTATACACGCGCAGCCCGGAGCATGGGTTCGACCGGGCTGCACACCTGGACACACGTCGTCCTGCCGGCGGCGCTCCCATTCCTCTTGAGCGGCATGAAACAAGGCTGGGCCTTCGCCTGGCGCTCCCTGATGGCGGCAGAAATTTTCGTCACAATTCTGACCGGCTTCGGCCTCGGCCACCTCCTGCATTATGGCCGGGAACTGAACGCCATGGATCAAGTCATCGGCGTCATGTTGATCATCGTCATCATCGGGCTGGCAGTGGATAAAACGCTCTTCGCTCCGATCGAACGATTTCTCCATCGCCGTTGGGGAACAGAGCGACAGTAGCTGTTCCAATTGCAGCATGTGAAATGAACGCACGACTCAACGCCTAGCCTATGCGATTGAGCAATTCCGGCACTTCGCTTCTGTCAGAACGGGCCTTCAGTAGATTGATCAGTTCGATTCGCAGAGCGCTATTGAGACGTTGCCGCGCCTCGAAGGGCAGGCGAAGAAACTCCACCCCAAACTCTTTGCCCTGGACCCATTTGATCGTGCCGAGCTCAATTGACAGCGTCGGCTTCTGATTCGGGAGCAGGACACTTACACGCACTTCGCTGCCGCAGAGAACCTCTCGATCGCATCGGATGGAGCAACCCATCAATGACAGGTTGTTCAGGATCCCTTCGCCGACAAACGGAGCCCCACCGTAAATGACGGGATAGCGGAGCGGGAACCGATGATAGGTCCGAGAATAATGATGGGGTGCCATCGCAGCCTCCGTGACGTGGAATTGTACCGAGGTAGCATGGCGAGCGGTATCCTACCTTAGGAGGGGGCGCCTTCACGCGTGAATAGTGAGACGTAACACGTTAAGCGTTCAGGGGTTTTTCAGGCACTGTGCCAAGTCGCACTGGCCCATAAGTCTGGCGGGCATTCCTGAGTTCTTTCACATGACGGCGAAGGGCTGGGCCGAACGTGGAGGAGAGGACTACCTTTTTGTGCGGCGCCATGTTGTACTCGACTCGCTCGATCGCACCTGCCAACTCCGTGACCAATCGCCGGCCTGAGCCGGTGAGCCATTTGAGGTGTCGGCCGGCGTACTCCAGATCCTGAATCGAGTAGCGGACGGATTCCACCTCCTCAAGACACCGGAACCTCGCTCGCTGCAAATCGCGCGAGGTTAGTCCTGCTCTTCTCCATCGAGCCGGACCGCCAGGCCCAGACGCCCACGTCGAGAGTCGTTCGAAGAGCATCGCTCCCATCGCAAACGTAAAGGCGGCATGGAGAATACCTCTGAGGGGACGCAGGCTACGACGCCAGGGGGAATAGAAGATCTGCTGGTTGCGATCCCCGTGAAAGAGAATCTGTTTGCGCAACAAGAGATTGAGATGGTGATGGCTATTCTCGTGGATCACATCGTCGATCAGATCAAGATTGCCCCGGTCGAAGCAGTTGATGAAGGATAACCCCGGCCGGTGGGGGTAGCTGAAACTGACGACCCCCTTGGCCTTGAGCGGGATAATCCGCGTGGTTAAGAGCGCAAGCAGCTCTTCTCCTTCCGACCAGGCCTCTCGTACGGTTGTCCAGGCCCGCCTGATTCGCGCGACCTGATCAAGTGAGGTAACGGCAACTGAACGAGGTTGGCGGTCTCTCCCGTAGACGAGTGAAGGTCCGACCGTGACGGCTCCAGATGAAGTCTCCACTGCCACAACCGGCGGCAGAGGCGCCCAGCTCCATTTCAACCGATTACTTCTCATCGTGCATAGAGGCGTCACCATTCGTCCGATCTTCAGAAACAGCTCCCTGGGCTGAACAAGAATAGTGGCCTGCCCGGACGATTGCTTGAGGGCTCTCTTCACCGATGGAGGAGCTTCGTAGGCATCGCCCTCTATTCCCACGGCCATCGTTCCCGAGATGTCTGCCCGCTCGACATTGTGGCCGAGCTGTACCTCTACAGCCCAGGACAGAATCTTGTGAGAGGTGCACCACAGCATCGGAAGCCCCGGCACGAGACAGAGCGATTCCTGTGTCAGCTCCTGAGTCAGGCGTGTACAGAGTTGATGCAGTCGCCGTTCGAGTCCCGAAGCCTGCGACACTCCCCTTGGGAATAGATCGTCCAGATAACTGTTTTCGAAAAACTTCTCCTGGCACTCGGCAAACAACTGTGCCGCAAACTCACGAGGCCTCTGCTCCTCTCGAATCTGTTGCAGCAGATCGATGAAATAGACCAAGTCGTTGAGGGTTTCGATCCAGCCGACCACTTTCCAGTGGGCATACGAATCCCGTTCGAGGGATTGCCTCACAAACCGGAAATACGCCACAGGCAACGCCAACGAGTTCGCGACGTCTGCATACTGGCTTTCCAGGTCCAGGCAGAGATCGTCCAGAAGCCGCCTCATCGACAGGCGAAACTCCTCCTGAAGACGAGCCAACAAGGGCACATCGAGCAACGGCATGGAGATGGCATGCTCCAAATTAGAGAAGTCAGACTGTACCGGAGGAGAGGGCGCGCTGCAAGAAGGGCTAGGATGCAGTTCCTGGACCTGTTGCATCGTGTGATGGGCTCTCAACGAAGGTTACTCGATAGTCTGCAACGTCGCAGATGGGTAACTGAACTTTCTCCGCTTCTCTTTGTTCGGTAGGTAGCCGAGCTCATCAAGGCGCAGCACTTTGACATGCTGCATCACGTGATGGGTAAGGTCGGTCTGTACGGACGTGTCCAGGGGAGGGTGGGGGCCGTTGACCAGCGTGAAGGGCAGTTCATCTTTCCAGAGCAGCTGGCCTTCGCTATTCACGAGGTATAGATACAGCCGTCGTGTCCCCTCGGCTCTCCACCCCCAGTCGCCCGGATGAGAAGGGGACTCGGTTACGCGGCTGATCAAGATGGTATCGACACCCAGATCCCGCGTGACCTCTTTGGCCAGAGTACTGCGTTCTGCATCATCGGTGTTTCCTGAATGGAGACCTGCTGCAATGACTCCCGCCGTGACGGTCGCCGGTGACTCGACGCGCAATGCGGTTTCCTGTCGCAACAGGGTCGCAAGCCGCGCACCCATTTCAGGGTCGCCCTCAACCGGAAAAACCGCGACACTCGTCACCCCTGAATTGTTGACCGCGTCACCCGATTGGTCCTGCCCTGCTACCCAGGAGTGCTCAAACCGCCCAAAGGTCACGTTCCTGCTCCTCGTTGTATTCACTGCCATTTGTCCCACCCAGGATTGCTCGAACGACCCACCGGTTACGTTACTGTTTCTCATTGTATCCACTGCCAGCAGTGCCACCCAGGCTCCTGCGAGGCAACCCTGCAACAAGAGGGACCAGGCCACAACCAGACCGAGGGTCATGACGCGTACCCAACCATGCCGGCGACCGGCTCTAACCGCGGCCCGATCGAAGTTGTTTCCCCGTGAAGCGAATGCCATAAAGAGATCTTTCAGCAAGAGAAGTACCTACTGGAATGAAGCTCACACGGCACGTCCAACATGTCGAGTTATTTACGGTTATCTATAGGGCAGCACAATTAGGCCCTGAGCAGTCCCATTGAGCAGTTGGTTCAATACATACAGAGAGCGAACAAGATGGAACGCTGAAAGCTAGGGTAGGAATACGCGCGAGATGCGGGGACCGGACCGAAATCCTATTGAACAGTAAAGACGTCGCTCTAAGCGACGCGACGGAGCCGCGGCACGGCCGCTTCCTTCTCCAATAACTGCGAGGTTCCGACCTGTTGGCTCATCCGATGTTTCAGGATGAGCGGATCGACAATGTTTCCACAGGACACACATCGCCATCCTTTCATCCACATTGGGATACCGCTCTCCTTGATGTCCAGCAGGTTATCACTCACCATCAGACCATCACATTTGGTGCATTGCATAGGACTCTCCTCCTGTCCACGCGGAATCCAGGGCCCACTTCCCTTCTAACAGGATGCTTAGAAAAATTCCGCCAGCGCTGCGGCCTTGCTGGACGGTCTTTTTGAGCATCCTGAGCTATTGTGACATCAGCGCCATTCTGTGAGATTTCGGCGGTGTCGTCTGGATAAACTGAGTTTTTCCGCAGCCTACCAAGCGTAGCAGACGCGTGATCGGCCGTTTCCCTCCATCCTCAAGCAAGCGCAGTGCCACGGCCATCATTGCGACTGCTTGCGTGTTTTGGCAGTGAATCGTAGAGTGGAGCCGAAAAGCATCCGAGCTAAACAGCTTCTTTCTGCGACACTTTGGTTCCATGCGGCAAAAATGTGTCGGCGAATGAGCCGAGCCACCGGATGGCCTGAGCGGGAACTCTCTCTTTCATTGTTAATGTAAGCCACTCGCCCCAAATACAAGGGCCAATCCCGAGCAAACTATGGCACTCACCGCGACAGAAATTTCGAAAGTGATAGATGAAATTGCTTCCGTTTTAGTCGGAGCCTGGATTCAAAAAATTTACCAGCCAACTGATCGGACATTCGTGCTGGAGATTCGCGCGCCGGGACGGACGCACCGGCTTCTCATCTCCTGCCACCAGGAATCCGCCCGCCTGCACTTCACCACCTCAACATTTCAGAACCCGCCGGCACCTCCATCCTTATGCCAGTTTCTCCGCGCTCACCTGCAAGGGGCGCGAATCGACCAGGCTGAACAGATTCAGGGGGACCGAATCGTTCAGCTTGCACTGACTGCCAAGGAAGGCCCTTGCCGGTTGGTCGCAGAGTTGACAGGGAAGACAGCGAATCTTCTCCTGCTCGATGCAGCGGGGCATATCCGACGAGACCTGAACGGAGCGAAGGACTGTGTGGGACAGTTGTATGTTCCTCCCACTCATCGCCAACAAAAAAGATCTGCCGGCGATCACCCACGATTCACGCAGAACATCCCGGAAGTACCATTCCCTCTGTCGGCTGCGATCGAAGCCTATTACCTCTCGACGGAAGCCACTTCTGCTGTCGAAGCCGCGCGGAATGCCAGGGCAAGCTTACTGAGACGATCCATCAAGAAGCTCCGCCGCCGCATTGAGGCATGGCAGGAAGATCTCGCAAAGGCAGAGCAGTACAAAACCTATGATCGATATGGCGAATTGATCAAGGCAAACCTTGGAACTATCCGCAAGGGCCAACTCGAAGTAATCGTGGTGGATTATTTCGATGAGGAGCTTCCCAACCTGACAATCCCTCTCGACCAATCCAAAACTCCCCAGGGCAACATGGACGACTATTTCCGAAAGCATCGGAAACACCTGGCGGCAGAACGTGCGCTACGCCCACGCATCGAAGCAGGCCAGAAGGAACTGGAGCTGTTGCAGGCAGAATTGACCGCAATCGAACAGGGAACCTGGCAGGCGCCTGAGGAGCCCCCTCCGATCACGCGCAGACGAAACCTCACTCGGGCAGGCAGGGAGAAAGGACCCCAGGAACAACGTCAAGGTCCATTCCGCCGCTTCACTTCAGCAGATGGTCTGGCGATTTATGTCGGAAGAAACGCGCGCGAGAATGACGCGCTGACGTTCGGCCTCGCCAAGAGCGACGACCTCTGGCTGCATGCCCGCGGCACACCCGGTTCGCACGTCGTGGTGCGCTTGGAGAAAGGCAGCGATCCGCCACTCGAGACGATACGAGACGCTGCCACCCTAGCACTGCTCTACAGCGATTTGAAGAAAAGCGGCAAAGGCGAGGTCATCTATACGAGACGCAAGTGGGTCAAAAAGGCGAAAGGCCAGGCGCCAGGAGCCGTTACCGTCACCCAGGAAAAGTCACTGCACGTAAATCTTGAAAAGAAACGGCTGGATGCCCTCAAGACCCGGTCGGTTCAGGAGTAGCTGCCAAAAACGTCTATTATCTCGCCATAGACTCTGCTAAGTACTATTCTCTCAGTGGAGTTATCATACTATGGCAGAACAGCAGGGCATCGCACCCCAATCCGCATCCCCGACCATTCTGGTGGTCGATGATGAACCGTCCATCACGAAGCTCTGCAAGGCAATACTTCAGCAGGCTGGCTTTTCGGTTCTCGTCACCGATGGCAGTTCAGAAGCCCTCAAAATCTGCGCACAGCACCAAGGGCCCATCGATCTGTTGCTCACAGACCTCATCCTCCCCCCTCCGGGATTTCAATTGGCCTCAAGCTCCAATCAATTCCCTCACGTGCATGGCCACGAGTTAGCTGTCCGTGCGCTCCGCATGAGAAAAGACCTGCGCGTGATCCTCATGTCCGGCAATATTGACCACGATTTGGCCGGGTACGGCATACACCGGGGAGACCTCCCGTTCCTTCCCAAACCGTTCGAGCAGGGAGCCATGGTGGCACTCGTGCGACAGACACTTCAGACTCCTCCGCCTTCGGCCGAGAGTATCGCAAGCCTGGCAGGGAGCCAGCCGGGAATTCCGAAAGTCGGTGATGGATGGGTTGATTAGCCTACAGCCACACGCAAAGTTCCTCAGCCTGTTATCCCCTCGTTAAGTTTCCCTTGTCTCGACCGATATGTCCTGTAGTACTTGGAACAGGAGATTTTAGCGATGCAGCCACGATGTCGCCCGCGAGTGCCAGTCGGTTACCCCGCCAATATCCAAAGCGATACCGCTGCCGGAGAGGCGGTCTTGCTCGACCTCTCACCCACTGGTTGCAAGATGCGTAGCAACATTGCCTTGAATGCAGGAGCCTATCTCGCGCTGCAAATTGCCGTTGCTCACGAGCCAATCCCCCTGGCAGTTGAGGTATCAGTGGTTCGCTGGTGTAAAGACGGCCAATTCGGAGTAGAGTTTCTTCGGTATAGTCAGGGAGACCGTGAACGAGTCACACAGCTTGTCGGAATCCTGCCACAACCGGCTATACATACGCCCCCTCACCACGCGGCATCGACACTCAGCGCGATCAGCTCATAATTCGTGCGAGACTCGCGAGACTTGCGCGAAAAGCGGAGCTAAAGAACCTATCGAGCTATAATCGCCCTTCGTCGAGTTCGATCACGTCGGCCCAGGTGGAGACAGGAGGGAGGGAACCGACCGGCACGCCGCGCTTCGTCGCCACTTCTTGCAGACGACGCTGAAACCGCTGGCGAGCGGCATCATCTTTAGGACCGGAGGACAGAAGGCCCTGGCTCCATTGCGAGATCTGTTGGTCGGATGGTTTTCGACTGTTCGCCTTCACCCAGGCAAGTAATTCGTCATCTGTTCCACCGGCCAACACCAGTTGCTCGAAGGCTTTCGGATCGATCTGCAGAAAATCGACCAGATACTTATCGAACCCCACCGTGATGTAGTTGTAGTCCTGGATCTTGCCTTCATGTCGCAACCGAATCTTGTCGATAAACCGCCCCAAGTGGGCAATGCCACCGAGGAGGGATTTGGGACTACGGGGATACGTTTGAGGTGTCATCGCATCCGGCTCTGCTGAGTGCCCTGAGGCTTGTCAGAATTCTCCCGCCGGCAGTTAGCTGGCTTTCCTCACTTCTTCCTTCAATCGCTCGGCAATCCACATCTTGATAATCGATTGCCTCGTTACCCCTAGACGGCTTGCCTGGGCATCCAGCGACTCGATGATCCAATTGGGAAAATCGACGTTCACTCGTCTCAGTTCATGCCCGGGACGGCGGGCATTCGAGAGGACAAGATGAGGTGTAATGTCCTGCCCCTCATCAAACATCTTTTCGAGATTCTTCGCTTTCATAATACAATACCCTCTCTTCATTTCTGGATCTTCGGACTGAAATCAACCGTATGCTTCCCTTCCGATAGGTGAAAAATGCCGACCATAGCTTCTGACTGAGGGCTGCAATGAGAACGTATCGACGCTCGTCTTCTGTTCTCGCTGTGATTTCGAGCCGGTCCTCATCCTCCCACAGTTGTTGCGCATCCACAAAATCGATTCCATGTTTTTCACGGTTGGTCTTGCTCTTCGCAACATCAAACTCGAAATTCAGCATTGGTATAAAAATTATACCAATACGGATCTCTCTGTCAATCAAGGATTCGATCGGTCAGACACGCCTGTCATCTATAGCCGCCGCTGCTATCCACCTTCCAGAATGACCATTCCGGGCTCGGCCGAGCGGAAGCCTTCTGGAATTCATTCACCTGCGATCATTCGATCGCAGTACTTCAGTCAGTTCCAGCTTTCCTTCTCAGCCAAGCCTCAGTGCGTCCCCGTTCCTCCGGCAAGGTCACGCGGCAGTATGCCAGCGCTCGGAGTGGATGTAGATGGGTAGAGAAAGCGAATTAATGCTAAAAAAACTCCCGGTACATTTTCCTGTCTATCTACCCTATTGCTCCCATATTGGGATCGTGATAGTGTAGACCCGTGCGAATCATTGCCAAACGGACCCTTCGCACATTCTGGAAACGGCACCCCAAAGCGAAAGGTCCTTTGGAAGCCTGGCATCAAGAAGTGTCGAGGGCTGACTGGGCAACCCCCTCGGCAGTCAAAGCCCAGTTTCGATCAGCGAGCGTGTTTCAGGATAACCGAGTGGTGTTCAACATAGCAGGGAATCAATATCGCTTGATCGTGAAGATCAACTATCCGTATCGAATCGTCTACATCCGTTTCATCGGAACTCACGCAGACTCTGACGCAATCGATGCCACAACCATCTGACGACGCTCCAGAGGCGCCATGACGATCTCTCCCGTCAAGACCAAACGAGACTATGAGCGCACTCTGCATCGCATCGAGCAACTCATGGATGCCAAGCTTGACACCAAAGCAGGGGATGAGCTGGACATCTTAACGACACTCGTCGAATCTTATGAAGCGAAGCACCACGCCATTTGCCCGCCAGATCCCATAGAGGCTATCAAGTTTCGGATGGATCAACTTGGCATGACACGCAAAGACCTTGAAGCGCTGCTCGGCGGGCGTGGGCGGGTGTCGGAAATTCTGACCAAGAAAAGAAGCTTATCCCTGGAGATGATTCGTCGACTGCACGGGAAACTACAAATTCCGCTCGAAAGCCTCATCGGCACGGCCGCCTAACGTCCGCATTGCGCCGCGGCGCAAACGCCAAGACCGATCAATGGTTCCTGGAAAATTTTTCAGTCCCCAGTTTCGTCACGAGCCCCCCATGAATCATGCGCGCTAGCCGCGCCTCGGTGGGTCCCCGTTCCTCCCGGTGAGGTCGCGCGGCAACATGCCAGCGCTCAGAGCAATCAACGGTTCGTGAATTCTTTTCTTCGCTTGAACCTATTCTTTGCCGACCGCCATTCTTACGTACACATTTGCGTGTTTAACACCCAAGCTCAGCCGACACAAAACCGCGCAGCGGTTGAGCGGTCGGCTGGAGTGCATTGTTGGGGGCACGGAAATGGGGGCATTCTGAATTGTTGCTGACTGTTGCTCGAGTCAGACGTCAAGAAAATCAGAATG
>JACAFD010000185.1 GCA_013388555.1 Nitrospirota bacterium
CTCGTATGCGGGCCAAACGTCGTTTTCTCAGCATACAGGCCGCGCAGAAACCGCCCCTGCACAAAATAGCTCTCCCGCAAAAACTGCGCGCCTGACAAAGTCACTGGCTGAAGGAATACAGATCGTGAGAGATCCACCACCTGCTCAAACCTGGTCCCGTTAAACGACACAGGACCCTGTACGACCAACAACCCCTGTGTCGATCCATATCTGATCGCTCCTCGTACCACAGAATTGACAATCTTCATGGAGCCGGGAATCAGGCGTACCTCGAAACCTTGCAGGTCCTTCGCCCCCTCAAGCTCAGGCGGCAGCCTGCCTACAGGCAACAGATCCAAAGACAGATCGCCGCGAATGACTACCCCTTCAAGGTCAACCCCCTTCCCTTCTTTGAACGCCTGCAGCAGCTGTATTGCATCCACTGCTCGCGCCTCTCGCTCTTGTTCCGAGCAGTCGATACCCAGATGCCGCGTCAATGCCACTCCAGGCCCGGAAGGAGACGTCTCCAACTGACAGTTCGACGCGGCAACGCCCGGCGGCAGCCAGAGAATAATGAGCCCGCCCATCAAGGCCCATGCACAAATCCTATTTATCATGCAGGCCCTTATACGGAATACCCTGGGCCAACGCAAGGAGCACCAATTCACTGTACTGCTCATCCCGATTTGCTACACTTTCTCGAGCAGTGACCGAGTCGATCCGCAACACGAAACTAGAAACAAGAAACTTGAAACTCCTACGCGAGATACGCTTCACGATTCACGCTTCACTGGTGTTGAAAATGATGCCGACCCACCTTGCCGTAACCTGCATATTAATTGCGGCTCTCCTTTGTGGAATTCCTGCCTCGGTTTCAGCTGACAATGTCATCGAACTCCCTGTCCTGGCGGCTATTCGTCAAAACAATCTCGGGGTGTTTGAGATCCTCATGATGTGGTGGGACAAGAAACCGGAACCGAATCCCGTTCAGTTGCAATGGCTCCTCGGCGGCGTACGACTGGGAAACGCTCACTTGGGTGCCATGGCTCAAGCCTTTGCCTATGCGGTCGAACGCACACCCTCAATCCAGCATAGCGGGACCGTATCAGTGCAAGGGGTGGCCTATCAGCCGACAGGCAGCGACGGGCCAAGCGCCGGCGCAGCCATGGCTGTGGGCTTCATTGCCATGTTCAAGGGGGAGCACATTCAGCGAGGCATCGCATTGACCGGAACGTTTGAACCGGGTGGACAAATCGGCCCCGTGGGCGGCATCCCGGATAAGATTCGTGCCGCTGCGCGAGAAGGGTATCGCACCATATTAGTTCCTCGCGGACAGATTCATGACTCGCGGTGGAATCTGAACGAACTGGGATTTCAGCTCAATGTGACGGTGAGGGAAGTCGATACAATCGATGAGGCGTATATGCTCATGACAGGCCAACGAATTTAGCAGGATGCTGAAAAAGTCCGCCAGCTTCGTTCTCGCATCGTTCAGAACCTCAACGTACCCAAAGGGTACGCCTCGGTCCTTCACTCGCTGCGGCCTCGCTGAACGGACTTTTTGAGCATCCTGCTACGTCGCCTCTCCTATGGCTCCACTCAAGATCCCGTCGTACTCCGCTTGCGTCAACCGATGCATGCCCAATCTCAATCGTCGCGCGAGTTCGGTCTGATCAGCGATCTGTAGTACATTAAGCAATAAGACCTGACTCTCTGCAGACGAACAGGCCAACCGACGTACCTCCTGGATTCGCACAAAGCCAAATTTGGCCTCCGTTCTGAACTCGTCACTGAGGAATGCATCCAGCGCGGAAAAGTCCAGCGCAGGTGGCACTATCTGAAACTCGGCATAGATCCCGACCTTCAGCACATACACAAGCCCTCGGGATTCCGCATCAAGATATGTCTGAAGATTCGTCCTGATCAGTCCGGAACAGAGCCCCCAGAGGCCATGACTGAGTTGCAGCTCGGCACTTTCCTCCGAGGTCCGCTCACGCAAGGCCCCAGCCACAAACAAAAAATGACTCATTGGATTTCATGCAGAGGGTTCAGCAGGAGGGCGACACACCTGGGGGGAGGAACGCCATTCTACCGAGACAGGCTCACAGAGTCGTACGGTCGAAGGGTTCGCCCAAGTCGAATAGAGGAGGCATCCCTGCGAGCATCAGTGGGTGTGATATTCGTCTGCGTCGTCTAGCAGTCCTTCCGGTTTCTCTGGAAACCCCTCGTCTTCATCGTCTCCGTCGAGCGTAAGCTCTTCTTCCACATCTTCATCCGCCTCAACAGCAATATCGACATCCTCATCGCCCAGTTCCTCGTCAAGATCGGGATCTTTCAGCATCGACGACCCCATCAGCCCCTGCGACACTGACCTCTTAGGTTCCTCTTCTGCGAAGGGCTTCACGGATTTCTTGTCTGAGGCTGAGGCTACCGGTTTCTTCTGTGCTGCCTTGGGCGCCGCTGCCACGCGTTTCTTCGCAGTCTTTTTAGCAACAGATTTCTTGGCTCCCGGTTTCTTAGCAATCTTCTTAGCTGATTTCTTGGTGGCCGATTTCCTGGCAGCCGGTTTCTTGACCGCCTTCTTCACTTTGGACTGTGGTTTAGCCTTAGACTTCGCCGCTTTTTTCTTTGCCGGTCGCTTTTTATTCTTGGCCATCGAATTTCTCCTCTCTCATCTGTTAGATGCCCGATGCATTCTCCATCTAGCATGAACCTATGGGTTTTGCAACTCACATCCCTGTTCCATCTGGTGACTTCCGGCAGATGGGAGAATCCTATAATTGGGTCACGACGTCAAGGGTAAAACCACAGAGTGCCGCCAGCGTACCTCTACTTTTCGCATTGACCAAAATGGTAAAATTTCCATGTATAGCATCAACCAGCAGGGGGACCATGAGCCTTCGGATTATCATCACCATCTTGTCGCTTGGACTATTCACAGCCTGGCCAACCACCGCCATGCCCCCTTACACCGCCATCATCATCGATAGCGGGTCACCCTATTTCGTCCCGAAGTCAGCCACCGTCGCCAGCGGGTCCCCCATCAGATGGGAAAATCCCACCGCGACCGAACACACAATCACTCACTTAGACTGTCTGAAAGATCCAGCCGCCTGCGCCTTCGATTCCGGACTCGTCCTCCCGAATGGTAGTTTCACAGTTCCAGGGCTGGCCCACGGCCGCTACCCGTATCTCTGCCGAATCCATCCCGTCATGCACGGAATTATTACCGTAACAGACACATTCTCACCCTCCCAACTCTAGCAGGATGCTGAAAAAGTCCGCCAGCGGCGTTCTCGCATCGCTCAGAGGCTCAACGTA
>JACAFD010000116.1 GCA_013388555.1 Nitrospirota bacterium
AACTGGAAGAGGCTGCCGACCGTCCTGCGAAAACATACTCCGGCGGGATGAAACGAAAACTCGACATTGCCTGCGGTCTTTTGCCGGATCCCAAGATCTTGTTTCTCGATGAGCCGACACTGGGCTTGGATGTGCAGAGCCGGCTTAGGATTTGGGACTATGTACGGATGTTGAAGGCGCGCGGCATGACGATCGTGATGACGACGAACTATTTGGACGAGGCAGACCAGCTCTGTGATCGGTTGGCTATCATCGATAAGGGAAAGATTATGACTCTCGGATCGCCCACTGAGCTGAAGGTCGGGCTGGGCGGCGATATCGTGTCGTTGACCTTGAAGGATCAGAGCAAGATCCCCACGTTGGTGTCGGCGTTGACGAAACAACCAGCGATGCGCGCGGTCAAGGCAACGGCGACCGGCCTGGATATCCGGGTGGAATCACCCGAGAAGGCTCTACCCGCCATCCTCGAGTCCGCCAATCGACTGGATTGCCAACTGGAGTTTATTGAGTATCACCGGCCTCGGCTGGACGACGTGTTCATCGCCCATACGGGCCGCCGCATTCAGGATGAGGCCACGAATGCGGCGGAATGATGAATGGTCAAGGGTGGATGTTCACTTGAGCCAGCGTCGCTTCATTCACCATTTAACATTAAACATTCGACATAGAGCAAAGCGATGAGCGATTACTGGCAAGAGATCAGTGCCTTGACGATGCGGTGGGTCCGGCGGCTGAGCCGCGAGAAGTTCAGTATGTTGTTCACGCTCGTGCAGCCGATGCTGTTCTGGCTGATTTTTTTCGGCAACCTGTTTCAGCGGGTCGCAGATGGGCAAGTGACGCAGGCTCCGGACTACATTAGTTTTCTCACAGCCGGCGTGGTCATCATGACAGTGCTGAACAATGGACTTGCCGGGGGCGTCGATCTGTTGTTCGATAAGGAAAATGGATTTCTAGAACGGTTGATGACCACTCCGATCCACCGTACCTCCGTCATCCTGAGCCGGTTTATCTTCGTGATGACGATTACGTCACTCCAAGTGCTTGTGATCCTCGGGGTAGCATTTCTATTCGGCGTCCAGCCGGCGACGGGGCTCCTTGGTATTGCCGCGATCTTGATGATCGGGATGCTCTTTGGCGTCGGTCTCACCGCGATTTCCATGGCGATGGCCTTTTCCGTGAAGAGTCACGGCGACTTCTTTTCGGTCCTGGGATTCCTGTCCCTCCCAATGATCTTCTTGAGTTCAGCCCTGGTGCCCTTGACAGGGATGCCTGCGTGGATGGGGTTCCTGGCGCGCTTCAATCCGATGACCTGGGCGATCGACGCCGTCCGGCCACTGATTCTGTCCGGCTGGGCTGAAGCGCTCCCCCATGTCGGGATGGTCGTGGTTGTCATGGTGATTTTTGACGCGCTCTGTCTTTACGGGAGCGCCAAAGTATTCCGTCGGGCAATGGGCTGATGCGGGAATCTTTCCGGAGTTCCACCATGCTGGTAAACGAAAGTCAAATCCGGGCCTTGATCCGACTGTTGGCCGATGAGGACGAAACGATTGTCCAGACTATCAGCGATAAGCTTATCGACATCGGCCCCTCCGCAGTTCCCCTGCTTCAGGAAGCAGAAATCGAACAGCCCGAAATGGCTGACCGTCTTGTCTCGGTGCTCGAGGAAATCCGCGGGGGAGATCTCGAAGATGAACTGACGCAGCTGGTGGCGCTGCCGGATCGCCAGATGGATCTGGAGCAGGGTGCTTTTTTGATTGCCCGCTACGCCTATCCTGCCCTGACAGTTGCCTCCTACGCGAGGCAGCTCGATGAAATGGCGCAGGAAGTACAGGATCGAATCGGTCCGCGAGCATCCGGGGAGGAAACGATCAAGACGTTGAACCGATACCTCTTTACCGAGCAGGGCTTCAAAGGGAACACGAAGAACTATTATGAGCTGGAGAATAGTTATCTCAACTGTGTAATCGACCGACGAACGGGGATTCCAATCAGCCTGTCGACGGTGTACCTCCTCGTCGGGAAACGGCTGGACCTTCCGATTCATGGCATCGGGATGCCGGGGCATTTCTTAGTAAAGTACGAGTCGGATCGCTATAAGGTATTTGTCGACTGTTTCAACGGGGGGGCCTTGCTGACCGAAAAGAATTGCCAGCGGTTTCTTACCGAGGCCGGCTATGGATTTGACGAGAAATACCTTCAAGAAAGTCCGGTGCGCGCGATTCTATCCCGCATGATCAAGAACCTCCTGGCCATCTATGCCAAACTCGATGAGCCGCTCAAGAAAGCCCGCTTGACGAAATTCATGGAGATCCTCGGGTGCGATAATCGCGAAGGGGGACTGTAAAACATGCGCGAGACTTACGAGAAAAGCGGGACGCGCGAGACGGGGTTAAATGCGAGTCGCGCCTGTCGCGCACGTCTCGCATGACGCGCTCATAATTTGACCGCCATCAAGTCCTGACCGACGACAATCTTTCCCCCGAACGCTTCCCCTGCCTGCTCCTTCACATTGTATCGTTCGGTAATCGGATAGAAATGTGACAGTACAAGCCGGCCGACTCCGGCTTCTCTCGCCACCTGTCCACATTGGCCGGCATGCAGATGGACCGGGTTCGGCCGGCTGGCCGGGAAGGAGCAATCCAGCACTGCGAGGTCGACGTCTCCACAGAGACGCACGAGGCTGTCGCAATATTGCGAATCACCGGAATAGGCCAGAGCTTTCCCGCCATATTCGATTCGATACCCGAGGCATTGGAGGTTCTGCGTGTGGGTCACAGTTCGAGGGATAATGGTCGTCTTGCCTATCGTAAAGGCCCGATCGGACACTTCTTTGAAATGAACTGCAAATGGCGCATGCGTGAAGCCTGGCAGGGTCGTAAACAGGGTTCGGAAAAATCGCTTCGTACCGCGGGGGCCGATCACCGTGAGTGGCGGCCGGGTTCCTCCCTGGTATTTTGTAAAGATCATGGCATCGAAGAAATAGGTGATGAAATCGGAGAAGTGATCGGCGTGGTAATGGGAGAAGAGAATGTGGGTAATCCGATGCCGGTCCATACCGGTTTTGAGTAAATTCGCCAATGTGCGTGGGCCAAAGTCCAAGAGTATCGTATGGTCGGTGCGGACGAGATAGCCTGAGGCTGCTCTGGTCGGGTGTACGTTTGTGCCGGAGCCGAGGATGGTTAAGCGCATGGGTCAGATTACTTCAACTTTCTTGGCGGAAGCTGTCTCGCAAGCGCAGGAGCAGTGTTCGAGTTTGGTCTACTTCGTCGAGACTCAGGGCTCGTGCGAAGAATGGACGAAGAAAGGCCAAGTGGGCCGCAAAGGTCTTTCGAAACAGCGCATCGCCTTTTGCGGTTAACGAGATCTTGATGCAACGGCGATCTTTTTTCATGGCATCCCTTCGGATCAGACCTTTGGAGACAAGGCGATCGAGGACGCCGGTGAGCGTGCCTTTGGTGACGAGCGTATGGGTCGAGAGTTCCGAGCAGGTCATGCCTTCTGTATCACCCAACGTAGCGATGACGTCGAACTGTGAGGGCGTCAGCCGCAGCGATTTGATATGGCGAATGTCGATGCGCCAGAAGGCCAGATAAGCCTCGACCAGCGGTCTCAACACTTTCAAGTAGGGATCATCTTTGAGATCTGGTAGCTCCATGCAGAGAGGATAGTCCGCACTAGGACGAAGATTCAAGGGGGAAGAGAATGGAGGCTGATGATCTCCTGTGTTCGCGCGTTGCGCGAGCACCTTTCTGATGTGATTCTTCCAAGCTTGCTTGTTTCACCTCTTTGGGAATGGCATCCGTAGTGGTCCAACTGCGCCCGTCGAGCGAACACATTCCGATCGTGCGCGCTCCGGGAGCACGGGACCACGCGGGTGCCGTTCCCGCCACCCCACCTGGTTGCTCCTTCCCTCATCCTGCTAAGATGCTGCCCCTATGAGTACTCGCTCTGAATCGGGGAAGACCAATCTGGCTGCCATTGGGGTTGTCCTCGGCGTTGTGATTGCCGGTGTCTGGATATGGAAGCGTCTGTCGCTCGATATCCAGGAGTACGTGATCGATCAAGCCGTCCCCGTCGCATTTGCGGTGTTGGTCGTTGCGATAGGCCTGGGATTTCTGATTCGGGCGATCAACCGGCGCAGGAGACAACGGCGTGAACGTGCGAAGTTGTTGGCCGCTTTCGAACGGGCCACGGTACAGGAGAAGAAGCTGGAGATCGCTTTTGCCCTGATCGAGCTGAACGGGTATCGGGCTGTAGGATTGGAGTCCGTGATACCAGCGTTACGAGACCTCTTTGCGACGACCCTGCAGCGGGCGCTGGGTGATAAGCAGCACCGGATTCGCGGGATGGCGGCCAGCTACCTTGGTGTCCTGAACGACAAAACTGTCATTCCACTTCTGCTGAAGGCGCTGGAAGACGATCATGCCTATGTACGTTCCAGCGCGGCGTTGGGATTAGGCCGGTTGCGCGCCAGTGAGGCGAGGGAAAAACTGACGGCTGTCATGGAGGAGGATTGGGATCAAACAGTCAGGAGCCGCTCGAAGGAGGCACTGGAGCGGATCAAACAGTCATAAGATCGTTCGAACGGGTGAAGCAGGCTGAAGGCTGATGTATTGGGACTTCGAATCCTGACCATCGGCCTTCAGTCTTCAGTCTTTTGGCTGCACCTGTTCCTCGACCCATTCAATACAGGCGATTTCCGGTATGCAATTCAATCGTAGAGGAAGAAACGACCATCCGAGCCCGCGATTGACATAAAGCCTGCGACCGGGCTCTCCATGATGCCCATCGATCCTGCCGTTGCATCCAGGCGGGAGCCAGAATGTCGGCACGCCTGGTATGCGCCATTGGCCTCCGTGGCTATGTCCGCAGAGGATCAGGTCGACGGCGTGGTGGTCTTCCAGCTGGTCGAGGATGTTCGGCGCATGGGCGAGCAAGAGGGTGAAACGATTCTGTGCGCTCG
This sequence comes from Nitrospirota bacterium, assembly GCA_013388555.1. GTDB lineage: Bacteria > Nitrospirota > Nitrospiria > Nitrospirales > Nitrospiraceae > Palsa-1315. The sequence continues at coordinate 4,964 of JACAFD010000116.1, forward strand.
GCGGGAGACAGGTCAAATCGGCCCGATGCAGGGAGGGATCATC
>JACAFD010000117.1 GCA_013388555.1 Nitrospirota bacterium
AGAAGGTCGTAACCCTTGGCCTGAGCCTTCGACTGGCCTTGGTGGTCTTTATGAGAGAGACTCGGGCCGCTATAGCGTGGTGTGGTTCTGTTTAGGAGGCAGACAGCGGAAACGACAGGAACTCCCGCGGGATTCCACAATATTCAGGGTATGGAAGATCACCGGCCCGGACTACCCGAAACTGGACGAGGGCATGACATCCGGACCAGTCCGTATTTGAGTTGGTCCGGAAAGTGTTGGTGACTGCTCTTCTTCTCGGTCGATTCGCGGGGCCTTTTAAGGGGGATTTTCGGGGAGGGGGGGGATATTCCCACTGATAGTTGCTGACATCACGATTCATGTCGAGCCGGCTGAAGGCACGCTCGAACGGATCGATCATTCCGTCATGGTTCTTGTCGAGTTCTTGAAAGTGATCTTGCAGGATCTCACCGGCCTGGGGGTTTGGCGGTCGACCTGCTCGGCGGTCCCTACTGGGATCATAACGTTGCGGCTGCTCGAGTATTCCATGATACGAGAGGTCTGGCTTCGGCTCGACGACAGCTGGTGAAGGTTGTTCTATCACCGCCCTCCGATGGAGACTGGTCTTCCGGGGAACTCGCTTGGATGGTTTCTGCCCCTGTGTCACCGTTGTCACAGTCTTGCTCGACTTGGTCCCAGCCGGTTTCTTGGCATCTACTTTGGGTTGCTTTGCTGAAACCTGTTGTTCTGGGACGAGCGGATAGACCACTGGCGGTTTTGCATCCTGCTTCGGCTTGGCAGAAGCAACCAATGCAAGCGAGTCCGACTCTCCCAAACCACCAAGCATCACTAAGGTCCCAGCTAGGAGTAACCCACATGTGTATGGATGTAACACTGTCGTTCCCTCGGCCGACTTTAACGAAAGTCTTTCAAGTGTATCAGGCCCTATGATGCCTCATAGACCCCTGATTCCTTAAGTGAATTCCTACTCCTGTCAGAAGATTTCTTCCTGTCTGAAGAAGGTTGAGGTCGAGGTCAAGGTTGAGCAAAGTCAACTTTCCGTAACCCTGGCGGACTTCACTGCCAGTTGTCAGAAAGGCCTTGGCTCACGTAGTCTGTGATAAGGAGGCCACCATGGACGAACCTAGCAGACTGACCAAGACGAAGGAGCAATGGGCCAAGGCGCGCCGAGGGGGTGAAGAACGGGAAGTATTTTACGAAGGAGACGCCCGCCTGCCACCCGGACAACACCTGGTCGAAACCTTTCCTGTATTGGATCTGGGATTCAAACCAGAAGTCCCCTTGACCGAATGGAGCTTGACCATCGGAGGGTTTGTGACCACCCCTGTTACCTGGACATGGGGGCAATTTCTAGCGCAACCCCAATTCAAAGATATCTCAGACTTCCATTGCGTAACGAGCTGGAGCCGGTTCGACAACGAGTGGGAAGGGGTCAGTTTCAAGCACATACTGTCCGTAGTGAAGCCGTTGTCTTCAGCGAAGTTCGTCCTTTTCAAATCGTTCGACGACTACACCACCAATTTGTCGCTTGAAGCCTGCGACGATCATGACGTGCTCCTGACATACAAATGGAACGGCAAACCTCTCACGAAGGAACATGGAGGCCCGGTCCGCGTGATTGTCCCAAAACGCTATGCGTGGAAAGGCGCCAAGTGGGTGAAAGAGATCACCTTTTCTGATAAGGATGAAAAGGGATTTTGGGAAGTGCGCGGCTATTCGAACAGCGCGCTCCCTTGGGAGAATGACCGATATGGATGAGACCGTCTGGTCGATCTCGTCTGTTTAGCCTATCTGGTTGGTCTGATTCAATCAAATCATCTGGACAAACCAGTTCAACCAGATAGACCCATCTAATACACGACATGTCAGTCACCATATGCAAAGTAGAGTTCTGGCCGATCGATGTACCCATCACAAACCCCTTCGTTGTCGCCACAGGCGCACGAACGGTTGCAGAGAACGTCTTCCTGCGTGTTACCCTGTCGAACAGCACACAGGGATATGGCGAAGCAGCGCCATTTCCTGAAGTCGGAGGAGAAACCCGTGAAGGCTGCCTTACGGCGCTCCGCCGGCTCTGCAAGACGGTTCTTGGTCGCTCGGTCGCAGACTACAAAGAGATCGGGCTTGAGCTATCTGAACAAGCGCTTACCCTTCCAGCCGCACGTTGCGCACTCGAAACCGCAGTCATCGATGCTTATTGCAGAGCGTCGAATATCCCGATGTGGCAGCTCTGGGGTGGCGCGGATGTGCGAGCGCGAGAGACGGACATCACCATTCCCATCACCGACCTCGACAAGACCGTCGCCCTGGCGCGCGGATGGTACGCACAGGGGTTTCGCCTTTTCAAAATGAAGGTCGGCAAAGATGTCGAGAGCGATGTCACGCGTCTGGAGGCTGTGCATCGCGCACTTCCAGGTATCTCATTCATCGGAGATGGCAACCAGGGCTTTTCGCGCCAGGACTGCCTGACGTTTGCTCAGGGGGTAAAATCCTGTGGCGGGAGGATGGTGTTGCTTGAACAGCCGGTCGTGCGGGAAGACCTCGATAGCATGGCGGCAATCCGTCGAGAGACCGGCATTCCCGTTGCGGCGGATGAATCGGTACGCTCGCTCGCAGATGCCCAAGAGGTCGTCGCCCGAGGCGCAGCCGATTACATCAATATCAAGATTATGAAGACCGGCGTGGCCGAAGCAGTAGAGATTGCCTGCTTCACCAAAGCATCCGGCCTCAAACTGATGATCGGCGGAATGGTCGAAACACGCATCGCGATGGGCTGTTCTTTTAGCCTGGTCCTGGGACTCGGAGGGTTCGAAGTACTCGACCTCGACACCCCGCTCTTGCTGGCCAGCGATCCCGTCACAGGTGGCTATCGATATACAGGTCCACGCCTGCAACCCTGGTCAGGCTCCGGCCTCGATATGGACGTTGAGCCTCTCCCAAGCGTTACCACCATCGAATAATAGAATGCAGAAAAATATCGGGGTATGGAACGCAGGGCTCTCAATGGCACACATGGCCCTCTTTAGGGATTTCACGCACGAAGCTCTTCAAGGACTGTTTTCGCCTCACTCAAGTCGAGGTTGTCGACGCCTTCGTGAAACTTGGCGCATACCGAATGCAAGATCCGTCTGGCTTCGTCCACGTTATTGAGTTTCTTCCAGAGTCTCGCCAGGCTGGTGGCGGCTCGCAACTCAAGCATTCTGGCATTCTGATGTTGTGCAACCTTCAGGGCTTCACACAAACATTGTTCTGCTGTATGGACCGATTGGTCGGATTGCCGGAGCAGCAGCTCCCCTTTCAGGCGGAATAGTTCTGCTTGCCAAAAGAGCTCTCCCCATGTTGTAGCAAGCTTCTGCGCGTCCTCAATGGCACCCAAGCCTTCGTCAATGCGGTTGTGTCGTAAATATATTTCGGCGAGCAGCGCCAAAATAAACGTGTTGTTGAGGCTTGCGCCTGTCGCCGCAACAGCGGAGAGCCCCTGTGTGAGTTTCCTGAGACCTTCTTCTCGCCCCTGTTCCGCCAACGCCCAACCTTGAAGGACCGTCGCCCAGCTCAAACCCAATTCGAACGAGTGTTTTGTGGAAACCGCAACGGCTTCGTCGGTGAGCTGCAGTGTTCTCTGCGCATCCCGAGTGGTGGAATAGATCCAGGAAAGAGACGTTAACGCAAACACCAGAGTGAACGGGTGTTCCAATTCCCTCGCCATGGCAAGGGCCTCCAGCGCCAGCGGTTCGACTTGGTCAACCTCACCCAGTATCCAAAATACCCAGGCCAGGATGATCCTCGCGGTGATGCCGGGATCTTGAGTGTACGGCAAGGCATGCGACCGGTTTTGATTCGGATCGAACAGGGCCTTTGCGGCAAGCTGATGGGCTTTTGCTTCGTCAAACCGGCCAAGAAAGAAATAACTCGAACCCACACTCTCGTGCGCTCGAATCAGCAGATCCGGGTTTCGCGCGCGGCCGGCCAGTGCGAGGAGATTTTCGGCCAATCCTCGAGCCGTGTCGGCGTGTCCTCCGACCAGATGAAAGACCCATAATCCCCAAATGGCGAGACAGTGATGCTCAGAATCGCTGTGCTTTTGTGACAACTCCTTTGCCCTGAGAAAATTTTTCTCTATTTCGTGGGAGGCATATCCTTTTACAGTCAGCAACGGGGCGCCGCGTGCAATGAGGAGCTCTAACTCCAAGGCATCACGCTCCGGGCCTTGCGGCAGATCCGTGAGCAACTCGAGCGCCCTATGAAAATGATTGAGCGCTTCGCTATTCGCTGATCGTTCTGCATCTCTCCGGGCCGCACGAAACCAATACTCCACAGCCGACCCGGCGAGTCCTGCCTCCTCATAGTGATAGGCGAGAAGTTCCGGTTCCAGCTTGACACGCTCAGCGAACCGGCTCTCCAGTGCTTTGGCAATGCGCGCATGGAGTAATCGGCGAGGTTTCTTGGGTAGAGTACTGTAGGCCGCTTCCTGGACGAGCGCATGCTTGAAGTGGTACGTCGCATTGGGGATCTCGCCCTCTTGGAACATCAGACCGGACGCGACGAACAAATCGAGGGCCTGCCTCAACTGGCTGTCCGTCGCGTCGACCGTCGCCCGCACCAGCTCATAGGTGAAGTCACGCCCGATCGCGGCCCCTGCTTGGACAATGGCCTTGGTCGGCCCCAATCGGTCCACCCGTTCCATGAGCAAGGCTTGCAGACTATCCGGAATAGGCAATCCTTTTAGCGGGCCCTTCAAGGTCAAAGCCTGATGGTCCTCAGTCAGCAGCCCGGATCCAAGGACATTTTCCGTCAACGCTTCGATATAGAGGGGCACGCCATCGGCCTTCGCGAGAATGGCCTGCTGCACCTCAGGCGGCAGGGTTTTCCCTCCGGTCATCGCCGCCACGAGTTCGGCACTCTGCCGCCGCGGAAGCCGGCTGAGCGTCAGGGACGTCACGTGACTATAGTCCGACCACACCGGCTTGAAATCGGGGCGGCATGTGATCAGCAACAGCATGCGCATCTGCCGGATGCGGTCAATGATGCGCGTCATGAGATCCAGCGTGGTGGGATCAAGCCAATGGACATCTTCGACGATGAACAACAGGGGGGAGCGATCAGCCAGCCTTTGCAGATGATGCACCAGTGCTTCCAGTGTCATGTCCTTGCGTTTTTCAGAGGACACTGCGAGCGGCGGGTAGCGCTGATCTCCGCGGATAGAGAGCAGATCCGCAAACAACGCCACCGTGTCGTGCCTATCGATGCCGCTATCGATACTCAGGGCCTCGAGCTTGTTGAGTTGCGCCTCGGCGCTGTCCTGACCGGTCAGGCCCGCGGCCTCCCGCAATAAACTGATCGCCGGATAGAGCGCGGTATTCGTATGGTACGGGGAACATTGAAATTGCACCCTCCGATATTGCTCATCGTCGAGACGATCACACAGACAACGGATCATTCTCGATTTTCCAATGCCGGCCTCCCCGCACAGAAGCACAGCCTGTCCTTCGCCGCCAACGGCTTCCCTCCAGCGACCCAGCAGGAGTGAGAGTTCCTCTTCTCTACCTACGAAATTGGTTAATTGGAGGGACCGATCGGACTCAAACCGGCTGGCCGACGACTTGCTGCTGAACACCCGCCAGGCGTGAACCGGTGTGTCGAACCCTTTCAGGGACACGGCGCCAAGAGCCACGAACTCGAACGCATTACCTATAAGACGTTTCGTCACCGGGTCGATGACCAGTTGGTTGGGTTGTGCCAGTGCTTGAAGCCGGGCGGCAAGATTTGGGGTTTCGCCGAACACTGACCGTTCCTTAGCGGTGTCCTGCCCCATGAGTTCGCCGACGACGACTTGACCGGTCGCGATCCCGATGCGGGCGGCAAGACGAAACTCTGGATGGGGGTTATCTTGATTCATTGCCTTTACCGTATCCAGAATGGCCAGTCCGGAATATACGGCTCGTTCCGTATCGTGTTCGTGGGCATGGGGGTACCCAAAATAGACCAACATCCCATCCCCCATGTATTTGGCGATGTAGCCGTTAAACCGACCGATCGCTTGGCTACAGGCGTCTAGAAAGCGCCGAATCACATCCTGGAAGTCTTCAGGGTCCACCCGGCGAGACAATGCGGTCGAACCCACAAGATCACAAAACAGCACCGTCAGCTGGCGACGTTCTGCTTGATCTCGTTCGGGGGGAGCTGGTGACGCGTCCGGACTGACGGCGCTGGGGAGAGGCCCCGCACTCAGCACATCAGCGTGTGGGGATAATTGCGCGATCGCGCGCAAGAGCTGTTTTCGATGTCCCAGTAAGACACCCAGCGCCTCTAGGTCACCCTGATTCAACTCGGGGAGGACATCCCACGTGATTGCATTTTTTTCAAATGCCTCACGGTAGGTCCCGAGACCTAGGTGCTCCAACCACGCTGAGACACGATCATTCATGATGGATCACACTGACGATGGATAGTCCGGCCTGAGACAGAACGTTCCACTTCTTCACTGGAGCCTCACTACGGGAATGGGGTCACGACAACAGCGACGTCATGCCCGAAGCTGGTCAAGAACTGTTTTCGCCTCACTCAAATCAAGGCTGTCGGCGCCTTCATGAAACTTGGCGCACGCAGCATTCAAGATGCGTCTAGCCTCGTCCACTTTACTGCGCGTCTTCCAGAATCTCGCCAGGCTGGTGGCGGCACGAAGCTCCAGCATGGTGGCATGCTGATCCTGCGCAATCTTCAGAGCGTCGCACAAACATTGTTCTGCCGCATGGACTGATTGGTCGGATTGTCCGAGCAGCAGTTCGCCTTTCAGGCGAAGCAGTTCCGCTTGCCAAAACAGTTCTCCCCCAGGTACGACAAGCGTCTGCGCTTCTTCAATGGCACCCAAGCCTTCGCCAATGCGTTGTTTTCGTAAATATAGTTCTGCCAGCAAAGCCAAGGTGCACGTGTCGTGGATACGTGCCCCTGTGGCCCGAGTAGCGGCAAGCCCATGTAGTAACGTGCCGAGCCCTTCCTCTCGCCCATTCTGGGCCAACGCCCAGCCTTGAGAGGACGTCGCCCACGCCACACCCAATTCAAATGAGTATTTTGTTGAACCCGCAATGGCTTCGTCGGCGAGCTCCAGCGTTCTCTTCGCGTCGCGCATAGTGGAGTAGAGCCAGGAAAGAAACACCAAGGTAAAAACCAAAGTGTAGGGGTGTTCCAACTTCCTCGCCATGCCGATGGCCTCCAACGCCAGTGTGTCAACTGGCTCAACTTCACCTAATATCCATAATGTCCTGGCCAAGTAAGTCCTCGCGGTGATCCCGGGTTCTTGGCCGTAGCGTAAGGCCTGTGAGCGGTGTTGATTCGGATCATCCAGGGATTTTGCGGCGAGCAGATGGGTTCTGGCTTCCTCAAACCGGCCAAGGTAGAAATAGGTCGTACCCAAATCCCGGTGAGCCTCAACCAGCAGATCCGCGCGTTGCTCGCGGGTAGCCAGAGCGAGGAGATTTTCGGCTAGGCCGCGAGCATTGGTGAGTTGCCCTCTGACCAGATGAAAGACCCATAATCCACGAATGGCGCGAAACTGATGCAGAGACCCGCTGTGCTCCTGTGACAAATCCTTCGCCCTTCGATAATTTTCTCCCATGTCATCGGAGGCATAGCCTTTTATGGCAAGCAAGGGGACTCCACGTGCGATGAGGAGCTCCAACTCCAAGGCATCACGCTCCGGGCCTTGCGGCAGATCCTTGAGCAGCTCGAGCGCCTTATGAAAATGATTGAGCGCTTCGATATTGGCTGATCGTTCCGCATCTCTCCGAGCTGCGCGAAACCAATACTCCACCGCCGGCCTGGCCAGTCCTGCCTGTTCATAATGATACGCCAGAAGTTCCGGTTCCATCTTGACACGCTCGGCAAACCGACTCTCCAGTGCTTTGGCAATGCGCGCATGAAGTAATCGGCGAGGTTTCTTGGGTAGAGTGCTGTAGGCCGCTTCTTGCACGAGCGCATGCTTAAAGTGGTATGTCGCATTGGGAATCTCGCCCTCTTGGAACACGAGACCGGACGCGACGAACAGGTCGAGGGCCTGCCTCAACTGGCTGTCCGGCATTTCGACCGTGACCTGTACCAGTTCATAAGTGAAGTCACGCCCGATGGCCGCCCCGGTTTGGACAATGTCCTTGGCCGGTCCTAATCGGTCCACCCGTTCCATGAGCAACGCGTGCAGACTGTCCGGGATGGGTAATTCCTTTAATGTGGCCTTCAAGGTAAATGCGTCGTTGCCCTCCGTCAGCAGCCTGGATTCCAACACATTTTCCGTCAACGTTTCGATATAGAGGGGCACGCCATCGGCCTTCGCCAGAATCGCCTGCTGCACCTCGGGCGGTAACGCTTTCCCTCCTGTCATCGCCGCCACGAGTTCGGCGCTCTGTCGACGTGGAAGCCGGCTCAGCGTCAGGAACGTCACGTGACTATAGTCCGCCCACGCCGGCTTGAAGTCGGGTCGAAATGTGATCAGCAACAACACGCGCATTTGCCGGATGCAGTCAATGATTCTCGTCAGGAGGTCCTGGGTTGTGGGATCAAGCCAATGGGCATCTTCCACAATGAACAACACGGGGCTGTGACCGGCCAGCCCTTGTAGATAATGCACGAGGGCTTCCAGCGTCATGTGCTTGCGTTTTTCAGAGGACACTGCAAGCGGCGGATACCGCTGATCTCCGCGGATCGAGAGCAGATCCGCCAATAATGACACCGTGTCCTGGTTCTCGATTCCGCCTTCGCGAGCAATGACGCCGAGCTTATTGAGTTGCTCCTGGGCAATGTCCTGATCGGCCAGGTCCGCTGCCTGACGCAGAAAGTTGATCACCGGATAGAATGCCGTATTGGTGTGGTACGGTGAACATTGAAATTGAATTGTCTGGTACCGCTCCTCGACGAGGCGGTCACACAGACTATGGGTCAGTCTCGATTTTCCGATACCGGCCTCCCCGCACAGAAGCACAACCTGCCCTTCGCCGCCGACGGCTTCGCGCCAGCGACCCAACAGGAGTGAGATCTCCTGCTCTCTACCGACGAAATTGGTTAAGTGGCTGGATCGATAGGACTCAAACCGGCTGGCCGACAATCTAGCACTCAGCACCTGCCAGGCGTGGACTAGTGTGTCGAACCCTTTCAAAGAAAAAGCGCCAAGATCCACGAACTCGAACGCATTGCCGATAAGGCGTTTCGTCACTGGATCGATGACCAGTTGATTGGGTTGTGCCAGTGCTTGGAGGCGGGCAGCAAGATTCGGGGTCTCGCCGAACACTGACCGTTCCTTGGCGGTGTCCTGTCCCATGAGTTCGCCGACCACGACGTGACCCGTCGCGATCCCGATTCGTGCCGCCATACTAAACTCTGGATGGGGATTATCTTGTTGAAGCGTCGTCACTGTATCCAGGATAGCCAGTCCGGCATGTACAGCACGTTCCGCATCGTGTTCGTGGGCCTGGGGGTACCCAAAATAGACCAACATCCCATCCCCCATGTATTTGGCGATATAGCCATTGAACCGACTAATCGCTTGGCTACAGGCGTCTAAGAACCGTCGGATCACATCCTGGAGGTCTTCAGGGTCCAACCGGCGAGACAGGGCTGTCGAATCCACAAGATCACAAAACAGCACCGTCAGCTGGCGACGTTCTGCTTGATCTCGTTCGGGAGAGAGTGGCGGCAGTTCGGGATTGATGGCGCTGGAGACCGTCCCCATTCCCGGCGCGTCCGCGCCCGGCGACAATTGCGCGATCGCCCGCAAGAGTGTTTTTCGATGTCCCAGTAAGACCCCCAGCGCCTCCAGATCGCCCTGATTCAGCTCGGTGAGGACATCCCACGTGATCGCATTTTGCTGAAACACCTCACGGTAGGTCCCGAAACCAAGTTTCTCCAGCCACAATGAGACACGATCGTCCATCACGAGCACCGTCGATGGTGGACATTCCAGTCTGAGTTAGGGTACGGTCGGTCGAGTATGACGAACAGCGCTTCCACGAATACGACCTCTACAAGACCGTTCATGCGCCGGATGGAACGCCGGCTGGTCGGCCTGGCGATGACGGTCATGGCCTACCTGATGGAGAAAGCCATGTTGCGTTCGATCAGACGCAGCGGCACGAAACCTTCGTGACGGGATCGACCTGCCTCCTTACCGACTCACATCTTCAACGTCCTCGCAGCAAATCGATCACCAGGCCTATGGTCAGTAGGCCCGCGGTGATCCCAAATGTGATCGGGACCCACCCGGAAACAGCCGTCGACGTGACCGTGAGTCCACTGGCCAAAATACTAGCCGAAGCGGTCAGACCGAGCACGAGACGCCGTCCCGTGTGGTGGACCATATCCTCCAGCGTATTCGCCCGGAAGTTCACCACAAGCTTTTCACCGGAGCGGGCCCCGACGAGGGTTTCGACCGCTTCGAGTACCCGCAACGCCCGTACCTTGAACTTGAGCGATTGGTACACCAGGGTCTTTGGATTGAGGACGGTGCCCATGCGCTTGACCACCGAGCGCATCAAGAACTTGCCGGCGACGTCGAATGGATCGAGTGTCGGATCAAGTTCAGCGGTCGCCAGTTGCACCTGCGCGAGCGCCTTGACAGCGAGCGTGATCGAGGCCGGTAGCGGTACCCCATGCCGTAACGAGACCGCGCTCATGTCCTGCAGCACCGGCCCGATCTGCATCTCGGCAAGCGAGGCCGTGCGAAATTTTGCCATCACTTCTCCAATTTCACTTTGAAACTTCGACACATCGAGGTCCCTGCGATTCACGGCGCCGGTCATCATCAACGTGACATCGGTAAGAAACGCGGCATCTTCCTGCCACAGCGCCATCAACAAGAGCAGCAGATGCTCCCGCAACTCGGCTCCTACCGCACCGACCATCCCGAAATCGAGAAAATAGACGCGCTCCTTCCACCACATCAGATTCCCCGGGTGGGGATCAGCATGGAAGAAGCCATCGACGATGATTTGTTTGTAGTAACTCTCCAACAGTTGACGGGCAGCCTCGATGCGCTCTGAACCTGCCGGCGCCTGCTTGATCGGTATACCCTGGATCTCTTCCATCACCAACAATCGGGACGTGGACAGATCCCGGTGCACCGCCGGCACGGCAAGACGATGATACTCTGCGAGTACCACCTGCATCCGCCCGATATTGCCGGCTTCCTGACGGAAGTCCAGTTCACGGTGGAGCGAGGTAGAGAGGTGCTTGAACACGGCCTCCATATCGATCACCTGATTAAGCGCGGGACGCTTTCCCACTTTTTCGGCAAACACTTCGAGCAGGGCGAGATCCTGTTCGATCTCGCCGCGCGCCGTAGGGCGCTGAACCTTGATGACGACCCGATCGCCGTTTTCGAGGGTGGCCCGATGGACCTGAGCAATGGTTCCCGCGGCGAGGGGCTTCGGATCGATCGACGCGAACACATCCTCCCACGGGACTCCCAATTCCTGCTCTGAAACCCGGACAACCTCGCTCTCAGGCATTGGCGGCACATGGCTTTGCAACAGAGCCAGTTCTTCAATGTACTCGACCGGAAGGAGATCCGGGCGGGTCGACAAGACTTGACCGAGTTTCGAAAAGGTAGGGCCCAACTCCTCCAGGGCCTCGCGTAAACGCTTGGCCTGCCGACGGCGGATCGTGGTGTCCCGTTCGCCGGATTGGTCGAAGAGCTCTTTGAGTCCATGTTTCGCCATCACGGTGGTGATTTTCGCCGCGCGCGAGAGGAGCTGGGGCTCATGAGGCGGAACTTCGCCTTCAGGCCGGCGAGCGCCTTGCCAGGAGTCCGGTCCCTGCTCACCGACAGATGGCAAAGTGTTCACGATGATCACGTTGCAGCGGGCATTGTGACTGATGCGATTCGGTACATTGCCGAGCAAAAACTCCTTTCGCCCCGCCATGCCTGCATTACCGACCACGAGGACATCGACTGCCTCCTGCTCAGCGGCTCGGATGATCGCCGATGCCGGATCGCGATCGATGACAACTAGGGCATGAGCGCGCTCCCCAGCGACCTGCCGCACATAGCCTGCCAGTTCATCGTTGGCGGCAGCAGCGCGCGTGCGTTCGGCCGCGCCGAACTCTGTGGTGGCTGGATTGTGGGATACCTCCACCTGGACCACGAACAGCTCGGCACCATAGCGTCCGGCGAACTCGGCGGCCCAGCGGACGGCCCGATCGGCGGTTTCGGAGCGGTCGGTGCCGACCATCACGCGACGAATGGCGTTACTACCCGACTGATTACCCATACACGTGGTTAACCTTGTAGGAAGAAGGGCGGCGCCAGTACAGAGTCACGTGCCTAAGTTTTGTTAAGGGGTCAGTATCACGACGATATGTGTCCGGTGTCAATGCCGATTCCCCGACGATGCCTGCTGGGGTGCTCGGCGAGATGAAATTCAAGCACTTCCGACCTTCAGGACAATCGTATTCAATACGAAGGATCTGAGCGACCGGGATAACAAGGAGTACACCGTTTAATAACGCTTGTGGATCTTTTTAGCACCCTGCAACATCAACTGCTCCCTTCATCACATTTCTTGCAATTCAAGGTCTCACCGAGATGCTGTCCCCTGCCTTCCTCTGTCAGGACCCAGGGCCGATTCGTCATCGGCGGCTGGTGACGCACATGCTGACCATGTCCACATTGAAGATCGGCCACCCAATCGCCATATTCATCTAAGTGATATCCAACAATGGATTGATGCATCCGCGAACCTCCCCCATATCACTTTATCGAGGTATGCTACACTCGCGCGCATGCTAACACGAACGGAGGAGCAATCGTGATTAGACAGCCTGAACCAAGGGTCGGCTTCGTGGGAGTCGGTCGGATGGGAGCCAACATGGCCCGGCGCTTGAGGGATCAGCAGGAAGCAATCGTCGCCCTGTACGATAGGGATCCGGTCATGGCCACCAATCTTGCCACTGAGCTAGGGTGTGAAGCGGCTGCGACGCCCGCCCGCGTTGCGGAAGTTGCGCACGTCATTTTCACCGTCGTGTCAGATGACGCGTCGATGCACCAGATCTTTTCCGCGACGGACAGGGAGAGCCTTCTCTGCTACGCCAAGGATCGGCTCTTCCTGAACTGCGCCACCCTCTCTCCGGCTGTGCACATCGACGTCGAAACGCTGATCACGAATCGTGGAGGCAGGAGCCTCGAAGTCTGCATGGCCAGCAGCATCACGCAGGCGCGCCAAGGCACGCTCTATCTTATGTGTGGTGGGCGTCCGGATACCTTCGAGTCAGCGAAGCCGCTTTTGGAAAAATTGAGCGCTCGCCTGCGCTATATCGGGTCGGCAGGAGAGGCCGCGAAGGTAAAAGCGCTCGTCAACATGGTGATGAACTGCAATACGGCAGCGCTGGCAGAGGGGCTTGGACTTGGAGCAGCACTCGGCCTCGATCTGACGATGTTGCGAGACGTCTTTGCCCAAACAGGGGCCGCGTCGCGCGTGTTAGAGACGGACGGCGAAGATATGCAGAACCGGACCCATGACTGTTACTTCTCGGCGGCCCATGCAGCCAAGGACTCAGGTATCGCCCTCGCATTAGCGAAATCCGCAGGGGTCACCATCCCGCTCGCTCAAGCAACCTACGATCAATACTTGCGACTGGTCGCGCTCGGCAAAGGCGAATGGGACAAGTCTGCTATCTCTGAACTGACCTTCAAAGACCGCCGCTCTCAATTCCCGCGCGACACAGGCGGGACTTGTTGATCCGGCTCGTCTGGTTTATCTGATTATCTTCGTTCAACCAAACAAACCAAATAAACAATCCGCGTCTCGCACGTCACGGCTCGATCAGCTCCGTTTTTCAAAGGGAAGTTCTGACCTCTGACTGGCTGGAAAATAGGTCCACCGCTTCTGTTCATTTTCATCGAAGCTGCCAAGGAATGTCACGTATCGATCGAGGGTGCGAAACTCGGCAAGTGTGATCGTGCAGTGAAAAGGGTCGACGACTCGGGCATCGAATTGGCCCACCACGTAGAGCAAGCCCGCTCCCGCTTGATAGAGATTCCGTCGGCTCACATACCCGGTATTGGGGAACAGTGTATCCTCAATCGAGCAGCCCGCAGGCCCTGTGACTGTGAGCCGAAGATTGTGCCGGGAGAGGAACATATCCGTGGCGACTCTGGTGATCGTGAGACGCACCTGATCAGCCGGGAATTCGACAGAAGCCGGCACAGGCTCATCACTGTTGCAGGCCACCAGGAGTAGGAACAGGCCAGCCAAGTACCTTGTGGGATTCGTCCGAGTCACTTGGTTACCGGAACTTTCGGCGCTGCGCCAATCGCTTCCAGCCCTGCCTGAGCGCAGGCATCGTCGAGGTGCGCACCGGGTGCTCCGCCAACGCCGATCCCTCCGACGATCTCACCGCCGATCTCGATAGGGAGTCCACCCCCGAGTATCAGCACCTGATCGTTCATCTCACGAAGAGCTTGCAGGGTCGGGACCTTGTTGAGCAACTCAGCCAGCTCAGTAGTTGGACGCCGGAGACTCGCGGCTGTATAGGCTTTCTTCCTGCTACTATCAACCGTATGAGGCCCGGCCCCATCTGCTCTGCTCATAGCGCGCAGCACGCCGGCTCGATCCACGACCGACACAGTCACCCGGTAACCATCTTTGTTGCACGTATCCAGCGATGCCTGGATCGCCTTGGTGGCCTTCCCTATCGGCAACACCGCTTCTCTTGGCAATTCATCAAAAGCCTGTATCGTATAAGGCATCAATAACATGAACGCCGTTGCGATCATGAGCCGATATGCCATTGGGACAGAACGCCTGTGATGCAGGTGAAAGTATGCCATTGGTGTGTCTCCTGGTAATAAAGAACGAAGTATGGAAAGGAGCGTACGAAGGCGCTAGAGGACTGTCAAGGGGGCGATGTTTGGGGTATTTAGAAAATGCAGAATTGCGGTCGTCAGCTCCAGACAACACGCTCTTGATTGAGGAGGTAATCGATCACTTCGATGCTATTACGCATCTGGATCTGCGCCTTTTCAGACATGGGAAGGACGGCACCCACCAGCTTGCCTGACTCGACTTCATCGAGCGACGGAATTCCATCAGATCCACGCTTCTCCAACTCTTGTCGGTAACTTGCCACGCTTGCCTCCTGTTTCTCTGGAATATCCAGCAATTCCTACGCCAGAGACTTTTCACCTATCTGACTGTCGGCGTACAGGAAGCATAGCACATGGATATCCGTGCCCCTGGTAAAGTAGACCATCTTATTGATTCAAGGCTACTTTTCAGCTGATCGACGTGCAGGTGGCGAGGCAGGTGCGAGGGCTCCGAGATATGGGAAATGACCGATCTTTTGAAGCGGTGTGTCCAGGCGCAGGCGAAAATCGTCATGTACTGGGTCAACAAAGTACGGGTCCCCGGTAATATCTGACCGGGCTTTGAGTTCCGGTGCCGGTTGGTTTGGATCGCCCGGCCTAAGATAATCACCCTCCCTGTTGTAGAACGCATTGAAAGCAGTACTGGTCTGGGTAGATGGGGCGATCACAAAACCGACACGATTGAGCCCGACGACATTGCCGGTGACATCGCTCTGGGATTGCCCGAGAAACGATGCGCCTCCCCCATTCTTAACCAGGGTATTGCTCACCAGCACGGCTCTGGCATGATCGCTGACCACAATGGCGTCAAAAAGACTTCGGGTAATGACGTTTCGCTCTAACCGCACACTCGACTTGCCGGCAATCGAGACCCCGTGATCGTTATCATGAATGAAATTTCCCGTGAGGATCGCCTCCGAATCGGCAAACTGAGCTCCGGTTGTCTCGCTTCCCCCGATGACACAATCCTCTATTCGCACATCCTGGACCTGCTGGCTGAACACCATGCCATTGATCCTGACCCGACGCAGGACGATCCCTTGCCCATTGAACAGCCCGACAGCATGGCCGCCACGGTCATTGATGGTCATATCGCTGATTTCAATATCCGTCGCCCCATAGGGCCACTTGCCCACATGGAGAGCGCCCACCACGATCTCGCGCCCCAGAATCGTCACCTGGCCCATTCCAGCCCCAACGAACCTGATCCTCTCCTTGCTGTGAATGGTCACATCCTGGGGGTACTGGCCAGCCTTGACGAAGACAGTATCCCCTTTCTTGGCAGCATCCACCGCTTGTTGAAGAGAGCTGTAGTCCCCCGTTCCATCCAGCGCAACCACGAGGGTCCGAGGATCGGGAAGCGACCCTTCATCAGCCCATACCGAGCCGAAGCCCCAGAACCCAAACGACGTGATGAAACCGATCAGGCCGCAGAAAAACCAGATTGGCATAGTAGCGATTTGCCGACCGACACGTCGAGGACAAGAGGAGTAGCCCCACACGGGATGCTCAAAATGTTCGTCCGGCAAGGCCGCAGGCGAGTCGAAACCGGAGGATTTTTTCAGCATCCTGCTCACAAGCTGTGTCATGCAGGATCTCTTACAGACCTTTTCCGCCGGAAGTCAATCAGGGCCGTCGATTGTGACGTGAGAACCCTCATGCTATGCTCCGCACCCATGATTGTGGTCGGCCTCACAGGCGGCGTCGCCACCGGCAAGAGCACCGTCGCCAGGATGTTCAAACAATGCGGCGCCATCGTCATCGACGCCGATGAACTTGCAAAGTATGTCGTCAAACCCGGCAAACCGGCATGGCGGGAGATTGTGAGTACGTTCGGTAAAACCGTCCTCAACCCCGATCGCACCATCAATCGACGGGCTCTGGGTGCCATCGTCTTTGGAAATCGAGTCAAGCTGCGCCGCCTTGAGCGAATCATTCACCCCCGCGTCGCACGCGAACAGGCCCGGCTGACAAAACAAAGCACGGGCAAGAATCCCGATGCCATTGTCATCTATGATGTCCCGCTCCTCTTCGAAGCCGGCGTAGACAAACGTGTCGACAACATCATCGTCGTCACTACCGATCGCAAAACCCAGATTGCTCGCCTCAAGAAAAGGAACGGGCTCACCAGAGCCGAAGCAATCCGTCGCATCGACAGCCAAATGCCGTTGAGAAAGAAGATCCAACGAGCCGATCACGTATTAGATGGAACCCTCCCTCGTCCTTCGCTCCGCAAGCAAGTCGGTCAGCTATCGAAAAGTCTCCGCCTTCTCGCTTAACCCCCGCCGTGCATTCCCTCCACCCCCTGTGTTAAATTTCCGCCCATGCGTGACGTCGTGATCATCGGCTCGGGACCTGCGGGACTCACAGCCGCGGTCTATGCGGCGAGGGCGAATCTCTCGCCCTTGCTCATTGAAGGCTGGCAATCCGGCGGGCAGCTCACAACAACTACCGAGGTCGAGAATTACCCCGGTTTTGCCAGGGGCATTATGGGCCCGGATCTGATGAAGGAGATGCGTGCGCAGGCAGAGCGCTTTGGCACTGAATTCCTTACCGGCGATGTGTCTTCAGTCGATGTCACGAAGCGCCCCTTCACCGTCACTGTCGATGGCGAAAAGACCCTGCACACCAAGACACTTATCATCGCGACCGGCGCATCGGCCATTCCAATTGGACTCAAGAATGAATCGCGGCTGACCGGGCACGGCGTCTCAACCTGTGCGACCTGCGATGGATTTTTCTTCAGAGGGAAAGAGCTGATTGTCGTCGGCGGGGGTGACAGCGCGATGGAGGAAGCGACGTTCCTGACCAAGTTCGCAACCAAGGTCTCGATCGTCCACCGGCGCGACAAACTGCGGGCCTCCAAAATCATGCAAGACCGTGCGGTGAAAAATGAGAAGATCGCGTTTGTGTGGAACTCCGTCGTCGAAGACATTCTTGGAAATGACGTGGTGACCGGCGTCCGGGTGAAGAACCTCGTGACCGGCAAGGTTACAGAGGTACCTTGCGCTGGTGTCTTCGTCGCGATTGGGCACCGCCCCAACACCAGTCTCTTCAGCGGCCAATTAAACCTTGATGCCAAGGGGTACATCCGTACAACAGAGGGAACCGCCACAAATGTGCCAGGCGTCTTCGCTGCCGGCGACGTGCAGGATTCTGTGTACCGCCAAGCCGTGACAGCCGCGGGGTCCGGCTGCATGGCCGCTATCGACGCCGAACGATTCTTGGAAGCCCTCGGCGCGTGAAGCCTCATTCGCAAACAAAAATGAACCCGACGTACAGAGCCGGTTGCGCTTCACGCTTCACGAACGACGAGCGACGCAAGCTATGAGATGCGCGATCGTCCACTACCACGAACTCGCCCTCAAAGGCCGTAACCGTGAATACTTCGAGCAGCGGCTCGTACGCAATATCCAATGGACATTGAAAGACCTCGGCGTCAGACGCGTCGAAAATCTGCGCAGCCGAATTCGTGTCATCCTGCCTGACACTGTTCCGGACCAGTCCCTGATCGACCGGCTCACCCGGATCTTCGGGATCGCCAATTTTTCAATGGCCCACGGGTTGCCACTCGACCTGGCCAAGCCGGACCTGGGAACGCTCAGCAAGGCCATCATTGAGTCCCTCGGATCGGAATCCTTTGCTACCTTTCGCGTGTCGGCGAAACGAGCCGACAAACGTTTGACCCTAACCTCCATGGAAGTCGCGCGGGACGTCGGCGCAGCCATCTGTAAAGGAACTGGGAAAACCGTCAGCCTGAAGG
>JACAFD010000167.1 GCA_013388555.1 Nitrospirota bacterium
GGAATCCCGTCCGGCCAGGCGATCGCGCGGAGGATGGGCGTTCCCGTATTGACACCAGCACAGCTGGACGCGCTCAGGCCTTTTGATATGGAGAAAAGCACGCCGCTCTGGTATTACATTCTGAAAGAAGCAGAACTCATGGAAAATGGTCTCCGCTTAGGACCGGTGGGCGGGCGCATCGTTGGTGAAGTGTTTATCGGCCTGCTGAAGGCCGATGAGTTGTCCTACTTGGCCGCTCGGCCGAAGTGGACACCGGTGTTGCCCTCTGCAACACCAGGCGACTTTCGCATCACCGATCTCTTAACATTTGCCGGAGTGGTTCCACCGCTGAACTAACCGTGCGATCAAACGGTCGGGAGTCTCACTTGCCCTAGCGGACGAGAAGAGACTCCCGACCCACAGGGCTCTGAGGTGCTGGTGACCCTAATTCCACCGACACCGGGGCAACTCAGCCGCACACCCCCTCCTTACCACCTGCCCTTAACCGGGTGTTGATACATTCAGATCCTCGCGCTATTTCGGCCCAAGTACTTCCTTGACCACGATTGCCAGGTCGCAAAGTGCCCTGGCGCCATCCCCGACAAAGACCGATCCATGCATCGTCGCCAAGGTCTTCGGCTGTAGCGCAGCCAGCCGATGGAGTGTCGGCTCCGTGAGCGTGGAATACGGCATATAGTTAGCCAGCGGTCCCTGTTGATAATCCACGAGCACCTGTCGACACCGCCCTAGAACGTCTGAATGCGTAACCGGTTCGACGTCCCCGTTTTGATGAAAGAGATCGGAACACAATAGCGTGCGCTGTGTCTCTTCGAACAATAGCCCTGCTTCCCAGCAATGCGGTACGTGCGGGGTGTGCAGAAACTGGAAGCGATACTTACCGGTTTTCAGAACTTCCCCCTCCTTCATTCCCAACGCAGGCCTGACCGCCATGCAATCGTCGATACTCACCAGCTTGCCGACCATACTGCACACAGCCATGGACTTCGTCGCAAGCTGCTGCCACTCACGCAAGGAGCCACATTCATCCGCTTCAAAATGGCTGAACCCAATCCACTTCACTACCGCCGGATCAAGCAATGTCGACAGGGCATCCCGAATCTCTGTAAACATCGCGCGCGGCCCGGTATGAAACAACAGTGACTCATCGTCACGCACCAAGAACTGATTAAACTGTAGATTGAGATCCGGCACGAAGGTCGAAATTTGAAACATGTCCGGCGCAATCTCGGAAACGGTTGTCATCGACCCTCCACAAGGTACGAGAAAGGAGCCGCAGGCTACCGCCTGCGTTCCAATCTGTCAACGAGAGTAGGATACAGAGGATCGATCTACGAATCGATGTACGCGAAGGGGGCAAGAATTCAGGCCCGGCACTCCAACAGCCTGCTGGCGTGAGCCTCTACGCTCACCGCCCGTTGCCTCGTTGATACCGCGGGTGGAGAGCATGCTTGAATACGTAGTCGGCCACGCGGTTGCCCTGCCTGATCCCCTCGGTCGCATCGAACGACCAATGGATGCCAAGGTAAATGCGGCTCTGGGCGTTTTCTTTTTCCGCCTGCGACAGCGAGGAGAATCTCCGCTCGACGAGCGACCGGACATTTCCCGCGTTGTCCCGCGTCACCCCGTTGAATTCGTCCGAGACGAAAGAAAACGCGATGCGATCGGTTCGATAGAAATTCCTCAGCATCTCGAAGAGCGCGCCCCCAAAGCCGGCATGCCCGGACGGATAGGCCGGAAACGGCGGGGTAAAGTTCGGCCCCCTAAGATTGCTGGCCGGCGCCCCGAGCGGTGAATAGAATCTGTCTCCTACCGTCGCGGGATTGCCGTCACCGCGCCCGGTCGGGCCGGTCTGTTCATCGGCTTCTCGAATGCCGGTGACAGGCCGCCAGTACTGATAATGGTATTTTGAATCCCACACAGCGATACCGGCATCCGCCATCGCGACATTCACAAGGGCCAGAAGCCGCGCAAGTTCCAGGGCATTCCTGTCCGTGCCCATTTTTTTGGCAATACGCATGGCGATCTGGTTATAGAGCCGTGGCGGGGCACACAAGCTCGGCGTCCCGTCATAAGCCCAGTAGATCCCGATTTGGGTCTGCTCCGATGTGCGCGTAGTCGGTGTCACGATCCCATCTCCTCCCAATATTTTTACTTCATCGAAGGCGATCGCATATTCCCGGCTATCCAAGGCAGGCGGCGGCGGGACCCTGAACTGATCGCCCCGTTCGAGGACGAAGGGTGTGACGTTGCCCCAATAGGCACCCAATGCGAGAGGAATCATACTAATCGGGTCCTGCCGCCATTTCCCCGGATCGTTGCTCGTTATATAGTTCCCCGGCCCGGTACCGACCTGCGGCTCAGAATATTGTGCGCCATCGTCGGCTCGCGCAGCCAAAACAGCTGCGGCCGTTTGTCTCCCCAGCGCGACTCCGTTCGTCTTCAACCGTCCGTCAGGAATCTCAGTCAGATCCTCCGCAAGCTCCTCGTCGAAGTTCGAAGCCTGCGCGGGAAAGAGCGCGACCAGCGAATCGTGGGCAGCCTGAGCTATCGAGGCTTTCATCGATGTGCCGAACGGAGCAGGCCCCACCGTTGCGTAACTCTTGTACTCGCCCTCAATCGAGTTCAACACATCGAACATGGCGAGATGGACGATGGCCATCGCACGGCTCGATCGCCCCGGTCCGAGTTGCTCAGCATATTTGACCCGACTCTCCCCCGGTGTAACAGGCGTATGGTCGAGCCCGGTCGCATCGATCGCGATCTGGTTCCAACGCTGGACCGAGCCTGCCGCATCGACCAGAGGCCGTGGCCGACGGCGCGAATCAACCGGGCCACGCGGGGCACGATTAGGATCGGCTCTAAAGCGAGGCCCAAAGGTGTCTTCGATCCCGCCGGAAAATCCGTCCGCCAGGACAACACAGGTGGGAGTCAGGATCAGCATCGTGACGAGCGTTGCGAGGAGCATTCGGGTTTGTCTCATGATCATAGTCCTTCTCCTTCTATTCTCCGACCCATGCACACAGCCCGGCCGCAATGCACAGGTCTTCTGCTATAGGGAGCGCGGAAGAATTTCAGCATCTCCTGCCGTTCAATTTCACTGAGATGAGCATAAGCCATACCGTTCAGCCTCAGTGCTCTCGGGAAGTGTCTATCTGTTAGAAAAACCTTCGATCCCCGTTTTCATAAGAACGACTCGTTCGCTGGCATTAAGTAAAAGACCTCTCGGCAGAGGCCTACAGACCTACAGACAGACCAATCGCGATGAACCGCGTGGAATGTGGTCATGCCGGCATGATGCAGGGGTTGTGGGGAGAGGAGCACGCTCCAGGTTTCACGCTGCCGAAACGATCTTCAACCTGAAACGAAGAACGAGGAGTGTGAATCGTCCATCTCGTTTTGTTTTCAGTCCACTTCCAACGTTGATACGGCGTTTCCGCTTGCCTTCACCTGTGGTCATGAACGGACAGGGACATCTCAATCATTGAACTTCAAGCCAGCAAAATCGTGGGCCAAGGGACAAGAGTTATGGAACCCCGATGGCATCACATCTGCATACTACCCTAGAGCGTTCGTATGCCCATCCCGTGGCAGGACCGCAGAAAAGAGTTGAGTCATGGTAGTCCGACAGTATCCCCGATTTGCCGCATCCTTTTCCGGCACACTCGTCCACCAGAATCGACTCCATGAGATCAGTAAGGCGCTGGATCTCTCGCGCAAAGGCTGTCGGCTTGAAAGTTCCCTTCGGGCCATCGCGGGAATGCATGTGGATCTTCTACTCTTCGTCCATGAAGGAGGGACCCCGATCCTCATTCAAGGCGCCGTTGTGCGCTGGTCCGGCAGGCACGGCATCGGTATTGAGTTTCGGTCCCTCGCCTCGCCCCATCAGGAGCGGTTGGAAGGCACAATCCAGCAACTCGAAACGACTGCTGGACACACCTGACACCAGTTCGACGTGGACCAGCAGGTTGATGTGTTCTTACTGTATGAGAACCTGTGCCGAGCACGATGCTATCGAGGGTTGACGGCCAGAAAGTCGTTGGCAAATTCTCTGACGAGCGGCTCGATAGAATTGATGATCCACAACCTTATGTTTTGCTGGCCGACTGTTCGGAGCCTGCCAGGGATGAACCACTCAACGCAGGCATTATGTGCTGCGGTCGCTGCACCAACGATACGGCTTGATACAGCTCCACCCTTGCGCTGAACGAGTATTGACCTGATGCCTCTTTATCCGTGCCAACAGACACGTACAGATAGGGTTTGGCGGGCGTCTCCGATCGTTCGGATTGGGTAAGGACTCGTATCCCTTTGGAGCGGAGAATGAGTTCGACTGCTGCGCGAATCGATTCTTGGGACAAGCCGTCCACTTGTCCGTCTGACTTAACTTCTTCGACGACTACTTCGCCCCCCGGAAGCCCCCGAAGCGATTCCTGCTGTTGATCCCTCGTTTGAGCGAAGCTCAGGTCCAAGCAGGTCAGAGTCATGACAATCGCCATCACGACAGACCGCATCACACCTCTATGATCGCAGCCACGCGCCGCACGTTGCAGACAGTCGCTCATTCAGGGAATACTCTCGCCGGATTCCTGTTCCAACTGTTCGATTACCTGCTCCAACCGACTATGGACCTGCTTGTCAATCGCCAAGGTTTCCAGGCCATACTCCTTGTCCCGAGCCCAACGCACGATTGCCGCCGACACCACGAAGCTGGGTTCGTTCGGCAAGGTGACGGTCAAGGAGCACATCTGCCCAACCTGCAGCGGCACATCACCCGAGAGTTTCCACCCGTTCACCGAGAAATTCCACAGGGTGCCTTGGCCTCGGGAAGGACCGACGTGGTAACTGACGGGGCACTGGACAGGGAAGCGGCGGAAGGGGCGAATGATAAAGGGCATCAGGGCCTCGCAAGGAGGCCCATTCTAGGGAGGATGTGCAAGAGGTGCAAGGCTGGGCGGTGAAATGAGAGAGACTACAGGGGGAGTATTGATGAGATAGAAGCCGGTGGGGCGGTGTCAATCACACTCCTTGAATTTCGTGTCCTGACAACGCCGCGCCATCTCATGCGCTTTCCCGATCTCTGTAGCTGTCATCTGCGATGCAACATTGTTTCGATTCTCCAAAGAGATCTTTCGCTCATCGCCACTCGACGCCTTTGCACCGATGCTGTACCACATATGGGCGCGAACGAAGTCCTGGGGGACGCCCTGCCCCACCTCATACATTACTCCCAGATTATTCTGCGCCCATGCGTGCCCCTGCTCTGCGGACCGACGGTACCACTTGAGCGCTTCCTGGTAGTCCTGCGAAACACCCTGTCCATGGCGATACATGACACCTAGATTGTACTGTGCCCGTGCATGCCCCTGGTCTGCCGCCTTGCGGTACCACTTCACCGCTTCCTGGTAATCCTGGGGTCCGCTTTGCCCCTTGTCATACAGCAAACTCAGATTGAACTGCGCTGATGCGTCACCCTGCTCTGCCGCCTTGCGATACCATTTCAACGCTTCCTGAACGTCCTGCGGGACGCCACGTCCCTTGTCATACAACACACCCAAATTGAGCTGCGCAGGCACGTCGCCCTGCTCTGCTGCCTTGCGGTACCACTTCAGCGCTTCCCGGTAGTCCTGCGGGACACCTTGGCCTACGTCGTACATCATGCCAAGATTGTTCTGCGCCCATGCATATCCCTGCTCTGCCGCCTTACGGTACCACTTCACGGCTTCCTGGGCGTTTTGAGGGACGCCCTGGCCATGGCGATACATGACGCCCAAATTGAACTGTGCCCAGGCATGTCCCTGGTCCGCCGCCTTGCGGTACCACTTCACGGCCTCCTGGAAGTCCTGCGGGACACCCAGTCCATGGCGATACATCAGACCCAGATTAAACTGCGCCGGTGCGTCACCCTCTGCGGCAAGCGGCTGCCAGAGGTTCATCGCCTGGGTATAGTCACCACGCTCATACGCAGAGAGCCCATCTTCAAAGGACCCCGCTGCCACACCTGTCGCGTTAGCCACGACCAGGAAGACCGCGAAGAGGAAACGCCGCATCGCTCACCTGCCTTTCACCCTTGTCCACAAAGCCAGCCGCTCCCCTCAGATGACTTGATACTATCGTCTGGAACGGTTGCTATCGCCGGTTTCCAGACGAGAACCCTCTGTCAGGTTCAGCACTAACCTCTTCACATAGTGCTTCAGTCGCGCCCGGGTGTGGGACTCGATCGCTATGGTCTCCACCGCAAACTCCTGTCCTCTCGACCACCGCACCACGGCTTCAGGAATCTCGATGCGTTGCTCATTCGGCAACGTGACGGTGATCGAAAGGATTTCCCCTGGTCGCATGGGTAGGTCACCGGAGAGCCGCCACCCGGTACAGGAAAGATTCCAGACAGTACCCTGTCCTTGAAAAAGGCCGGCATCGTACGTGACGGGGCAACGAAGCTCATTCTAGGAACGGTGTGATGGAAGGTGCAAGAGGCGAACATGCCCGTCGTCCATCCAGTTGTAGAAGACGTCGGGGAACCGTACACTTGTTCTATGCCCTTTTCCTCCCTCGTTCGCTTTGGCACCTCCACCTGGACCTACGAAGGCTGGCAAGGCCAGGTGTACCGACGACAGTACGCCAAGAGCCGGTTTGCCCAGGAAAGCCTCGGCGAATACTGCCAGTATCAATACAACCATGAGCCACTATTCAGGACCGTGGGAAATGACGCAACGTTTTACCGCCCGCCGACTGCAAATCAGCTCCGGCGTTACCTGAACCAGATCCCCGAAGATTTTGAAATGTGTTGCAAGGTGTGGGAAGAAATCACGATCCCCAGCTATGCACAACAGGCACGGTATGGCGTCAGAGCCGGGCAGCCGAATCCACGTTTTCTCGACGCGAAACTCTTCAACGATCTCGTCCTCACCCCCTATCGTGAGGCGGGGTTCGAGCCGCATGCCGGGCCATTCTTGTTCGAGTTTCAACGCCACGGGATGTCTGCCGAAGAATTTGTCGGCAAGCTCGATGGATTCTTCGGCCAACTTCCGAAGGACTTTCATTATGCCGTAGAGATCCGCAACGCAGGCCTGCTCAGTCCGCTCTATCAGGATATGTTGGCCCGGCGTGGTGTGGCCCACGTCTACAACCATTGGTCCTACATGCCGCCGTTGCTGGATCAGCACCAGCGCATGGGGGCATTCACAGCTCCCTTCACCGTGCTGCGTCTGCTCACTCCGTTGAACATGTCCTATGAGGCAGCAAAGAAGCGGGCCGAACCTTATACCAAGATTGTGGGCGAGCTACCGGATATGCGGAGGGAGACAGTTCGCCTGGTCAAACAAGCTGTGGCTGAGAACCGTCAGGCCTATGTATTGGTGAATAATCGATCGGAGGGAAACGCGCCCTTGACGGTGCAGGCGCTAGCCGAGCAGCTTCAAACCGAAGAGCCTCGCATCTGACACCTTCTTGCCCCTCCCAACAAGACTCCGCTACTATGTCCCGCATAACATACCATGACACCTGAAGAAGCGCGGGCTCACTACAACTTCCTCCTGACTCTCTGCATTCGAAAGGCCGAATCCTTCGGCCCTATGGCATTTGCCTTCGTCAAGGATCAGAAGTTCCCGACCATCGGCTTGACGCCGGAAGAACAGTTCAATCTTTTCGTGGCGGTCGCTGAAGCCTTTACCGAGGAACCGAAGCGATATAGCCACAAGATGGAATGCCTCCAGAAAGCCACCGAAATCTTGCCGACGACGAGGTTTTTCGATCCCGACCTCTTACGACAGATCCGGCAGGAAATTCAGCGTCTCAAAGCCGAATCAGAACTCTATCTCGCGGCGATGAAGCCGGAGCGGTCAGACCTTGAACCAACCACCGCTACCTCAAGAATCATTATCGAGACCGACATGCCGGACTACTTTCTCTCGATCGCACAACAGCGGGCTGCCGCCTATTATCAGGACAAGTACCGCCTCACGAAAGAGTCCAAGATCGCCCAGCATTTTTCCAGCCCCACTCGCCGGTTTGAACCAAACACCTTGGCGGTGCACAAAGAATTCCCCGGCGCTTGCACTCCCTTTGTCGCATCACGCACCAACGCCTGGCATGTGATGCTGCCATTCGATCTGAAGATCAGCCGCACGCCGGATGACCCGTTGGACGCAGGTTTGCGGATCTGGTACGCAAAGATCGGCTACTCGTTTCCCCTGCGCTATGAGATGGGGCGACTCTGCAGCTATTACGACGATCAGGTGCTCGATATCGAGATGACCGACCCCTCTCTCCTGTTTGTTTCTGTGTCTCCGTTAAAAGAACAGGATCTGGGGAAGGTCGATCGCGCAGTAGCCTCGGATGTGCCTTTTGAGATCGGTCTGCCTCGCGCGTTCCTCGAAAACACCAACACACTCGGGCCCTACGTGCAAGTCAGCTGTAACATCAAAGCGTGGTTCGATGCGACTGCCGTGAGTCTCCTCATCCAGGGCGCTCCGGATCTTCACGAATACGGATTGCAAGGCGGGGCCGGCTTGCTGACCAGAACCTACGCCTCAGAAAAAACAGCCGCCTACGCTGGCGTCGGCAGCCAGCCCTGGCAACGGGGGTTGAGCTTCAATTTCATCAACCTGCACCTACAACTGCTCCCGGGCGCCGCCACGGCTATCGTTCCTGCCAATACGCCCATCTTTTCGGTCTATCCGGCACTGGCGCGAGGCAAAGACCAACTGACGGATGCGCGCACACTCGGTGCCTAAGCATCTGTTCCCGCACGGCGATCGGCCATCCGCACGGGAGCCTTGTTTCGTCGTGGTCGAACGGGTCCTCCACAGATCCACTACATCCCCTCTTCTCACAACCATCGCCCACTCCCCCTTCATGCATATATAATGGAGGTGGCTACCCTCAGCTCTCTCCGCAAATGACATGGCCGCACAATCTGTCTAGAGAGGAGGAACATCATGAATCCAGCAACGATGGAGATCCCGATTGATCAAAAAGTATTGGCCTTTATAGGGGCGCCCCGGAAGATGCTGATCGGCGGCAGATGGCTCGAGGCAGCATCGGGAAAGACCTTCCCCACCTATAACCCGGCCACAGGCGAAGTCCTGGCTCAAGTAGCCGAAGGCAACAGCATCGATATTGACAGGGCCGTCATTGCTGCACGAACAGCTTTCGAGAGCGGCCCTTGGCACACGATGACGGCCTCTGAGCGTGGACGGCTGATCTGGAAGCTCGGCGACCTTCTCGAATCTCATCTGGAAGAATTCGCTCAACTGGAGTCCCTCGACAATGGGAAGCCGGTCGGTGTGGCCCGTGTGGCGGATGTGCCGTTGGCGGTTGATCACTTCCGATACATGGCTGGGTGGGCCACAAAAATCGAAGGCAACACCATCCCGATTTCGGTGCCCTATACGCCCGGCGCTCGGTATCTCTCCTACACATTACGTGAGCCGGTCGGTGTGGTGGGCCAGATCATCCCTTGGAACTTTCCACTCCTCATGGCTGCCTGGAAGCTAGGCCCTGCATTGGCGGCCGGCTGTACCATCGTCCTGAAGCCTGCCGAACAGACACCGCTGTCGGCCCTACGACTCGGTGAACTGATCTGCGAAGCAGGATTCCCGGGCGGAGTGGTCAACATCGTGACCGGATACGGAGAGACAGCCGGTGCGGCACTGGCAGCGCACCAAGACGTAGACAAGGTCGCCTTCACCGGCTCTACCGAAGTGGGGAAACTCATCCTTAAGGCTGCTGCGGGAAATCTCAAAAAAGTGTCGTTGGAGCTCGGAGGAAAATCTCCCAACATCGTGTGTAAAGACGCCGATGTGGGGGCGAGTATACCAGGAGTCTCGAGCGCCATCTTTTTCAACCAGGGCCAGTGTTGCTGCGCAGGTTCACGGCTCTTCATCGAGAAGAGTATCTTCGACGAAGTCGTAGCAGGCGTAGCTGAGGATGCAAAGAAGATCAAGGTCGGGCCCGGCATGGATCTCGCCACCCAAATGGGTCCGCTGGTGTCTGACGAGCAGCAACGGCGGGTGCTCGACTATCTGGAATCGGGCTTTTCCGAAGGCGCCAAGGCAGTGGTCGGCGGCCACAAGCTGGGCGACAGAGGCTATTTCGTGGAACCAACCGTGCTGGTCGACACGACACAAGACATGAAGGTGATACAGGAGGAAATCTTCGGTCCCGTCGTCTGCGCAATGCCCTTTACGGATCTGAACGAGGTGCTCCCGGCAGCGAATGACTCCATCTACGGACTGGCTGCGGCGGTCTGGACCAGCGACGTCGGCAAAGCCCACCGCATCGCGGCCGAGTTACGCGCAGGGTCTGTCTGGATCAACTGTTACAACATCTTTGACGCTGCACTGCCCTTCGGCGGCTACAAGCAATCCGGATGGGGCCGCGAGATGGGGCACGCCGCGCTGGAGCTCTACACAGAAGTAAAGGCCGTCACCGTACGACTATGAACGATCAACGGAGAACGGATCAAGGGCGGAAGGAGTACCAGCGAGCCGCAACGTTCTACAACTGGTGGTCGGCAAGAGGGATCGAGGCCGGATCCGTGCAGGCTGCACGTGCCAGAGTAGGTGACGTGCGTCGCTAACTCAGTCCGATGCCGAAGACTTTGGCGGCTTTTTTCACATCCTGCGGCTTGACCCATAGAATGGCGCCGAAGCGCCCCTGACCGGCCGCGAGACCGGTCACTGCGGTCATGTTGATCCTGGCTGAACCAAGGCGATCAGTCAGGTCAGCCAGCACTCCCGGACGATCTTCGCCATCCACCAGCAAGCACATTTTGGGTCCCTGCGCTTTTAACTTATGCGCCTTCGCCACGTTTTTGAACGCGGTCGGATCTTCCGGCACCACATCGACCTGTGTGCGGCGATTCCGAGGAAAGGCATGAACGGCCAGCAGATTCACTCCCTCCTCACGCAGTGGAGCGAGCATGCCGCCTAATGTTCCAGGTTTATCTGCAATCTGTACCTTGAAATATTGAGCAGTTCGAATCAAATCCGCCATCATACCCTCCTTTACCCGCTCAGATAGCAGGTATCATCCGACAGGACATGCTTCGTGCAACCACAATGTGTGCTGGAATGATCACCACGGGGACTTCCCTCCGCAGAAGTCGCGCAATGATGGGGTAGAAGTTTATTCTGTCTAGCCTAGGCGAAAACTCTGCTGGAATGCAACTACTGTCCGGCTAGCCAATTCCAACTGATCCTCGCTTCGATAAAGGTTCTCTCCACCCGCGCGCGGAGGAGGCGAAACGGTTCCTACCGTTCACTTTGCCATCGCCATTCGATACAATCAATCCATCCACTCATCTGCTTCAGCCAGCTAGGAGGATGACATGTTCGGTCCAATTACCATCCCGTTCGGAGCCAAAATGCTGTTCAACACCGTCAGGCTCAAACCTGACGTCACATTCGAAGATGTTGAAA
>JACAFD010000044.1 GCA_013388555.1 Nitrospirota bacterium
AAGCCGAGGCCGACGCCCGGAACTGCTTCGAGAATGGCGGGCTTCATCTTGCCGATCAGGTCCTCACGAGTACTAGCCGTCGTCCATTCGTACTGCGGCTTAAGAATGACGAATACATCGGACAGCTCCACTCCCATCACGTCGGTTGCCACCTCGGGACTCCCAGTTCTGGTCACCACCTGCACGACTTCAGGAAATCTGCGAAGTACCTGTTCAACGTCCAAGGCATTCCGGACCGACTCACTCAGCGACACGCTCGGTAATCGCCACACTTGAATCGCCATGTCCCCCTCGTCGAGTCGAGGCACAAACTCGATGCCGAGCCACCCAGTGATTCCGAGACTCGCGACGAACAGCCCAATGGCCGGCGTCACTACCCAGACCGGGCGCGCGATCGCCCATCTGAGACAGGGCTCATAGGCACGGCGCAGCATGCTGATCACCGGCGTGTGCTCATGTCCGGATTTAGCCCGCACAAACCAGAAGGCGAGCAGGGGGATGACCGTCACTGCGAGGAGAAGTGATCCAGCCAGAGCCAGAATGACAGTTAGTGCCATTGGACGGAACATCTTTCCCTCGATCCCGGTCAGCGCCAGGATCGGCACGTATACGAGAATGATGATGCTCACGGCCAGGGTCATCGGACGAAGGACCTCGCGGCTGGCCGCCTGGATCTCACTCAGCCGTGCGTCCTGGCTCATGACCCCCTTCTTTGCCAATCGACGGAGAATGTTGTCGACCATTACGACCGAACCATCCACGAGTAGCCCAAAATCGATGGCACCGAGGCTCATGAGGTTTCCGGAAAGTCCCGCCTGCATCATCCCGCTGAAGGCGATCAGCATCGATAACGGAATAGCGGCCGCCACGATCACGCCGGCGCGGAGATCGCCGAGGAAGAGAAACAGCACGGCCATGACGAGGAGTCCGCCCTCAAGCAGATTGTTGCGCACGGTGTGTATCACCTTCGAGACGAAGATGGTTCGGTCGTAGTAGGGTTCAATTGTCACACCAGGAGGGAGAATCGCTTCAATCTCACTCACGCGGATTTTGACACGTTCAACAAGTTGCTGCGCATTCTCGCCCGCCAACATCTGGACCATGCCGATGACGGTTTCGCCCTCTCCCATCGCCGTCGCCGCGCCGATGCGGAGTGCCGACGCCTCCTTCACCTCCGCGAGGTCTGAAATGAATATCGGGACGCCCCCGGAGCCGCGAGCCACCACAATCCTCGCGAGGTCGGCCACCTGGGTCGCCAAGGCCTCACCACGAATGAGCAATTGCTCGCGTTGACGCTCAATGTAGCCTCCTCCGGCGATGGCATTGTTCCGTTCGAGCGCCTCAAACACTTGCCGAAGCGACAGTTTGTAGGACAGGAGCTTCGCGGGATCGACCACCACTTGAAACTGCTGAGGTTCTCCCCCCCATATGTTGACTTCGACCACGCCCGGCACCGCCCGCAGGCGCATCCCGATCTCCCATTCGAGGAGCGTTCGGAGCGCCATGGCACTGTAGCCGTCTCCTTTTACGGTGAATTGATAGACTTCGCCCAATCCGGTCGTCAACGGTCCCATAATCGGACGGCCATACTCGACTGGGATACGTTCCATCGCACGGGCCAGGCGTTCGGCCACCAACTGTCTCGCGCGGTAGATGTCCGTCCGATCTTCAAAAATTGCGGTGACCGCCGAGAGCCCATAGCGCGACACAGAGCGGAGTTCGCGTAGGGCGGGCAATCCATTTAGCGAAGCCTCGATCGGAAACGTGATGAACTGTTCCACTTCAACCGGGCCGAGCGCGGGGGAGCGGGTCAGGATTTGGACCTGAACCGGGGTCAGATCCGGCATGGCGTCAATGGTGAGGTGGAAGAAGGACCACAGGCCGATGACGATCACGAAACTTGTTGCCACCAGAGTGAAGAATCGGTAGCGCAGCGAGAGGGTGAAGAGTTTTTCCATCCTACCCTCCCTCTCCAGACTCGATGTGTTCTTTCAGGAGGACGTTCTTCAGGTCAAAGGCACCGTCGATCACCACCTGCTCGCCCGCTGTCAGCCCTTTGCGCACTT
The DNA here is from genome assembly GCA_013388555.1 of Nitrospirota bacterium. GTDB lineage: Bacteria > Nitrospirota > Nitrospiria > Nitrospirales > Nitrospiraceae > Palsa-1315. Next base: position 2,067 of record JACAFD010000044.1, read on the forward strand.
CAACCCACCCCCCACCTTCGCGACCGACGTCAATCGGGACGAAGGCATACCCAGTCTCTCGCTGAACAAAGACGCCACGCACGTTGTCCGCCGTCGTCACAGCTGAGACGGGAATCGCCAAGGTCGGTGGGCTGGCGATGGCCAACTGAACATCCACATACTCTCGTGGCTTCAGGCGCTGCTGCTGGTTCGCGACCTCGAACCGAACTCGAATCGTCCTGGTGGAGGCATCCGCGACCGGCGCAAGATACGTGAGCGGAGCCGTGACCGGCTCACCGCCCTTCGGCAGGATCGTTCCTACATCGCCCTCTTTGAACTGTCGGGCCTGTTCGATCGACAGGTTCGCGAAGACCCAGACCCGGCTCGTGTCGACGATCTCGAACAGCTCCTTTCCAGGAGCGACTCCCTGCCCCCGCACAATATGTTGTGCGACGACGGTTCCGTCGATGGGCGAGGTGAGGGTATAGCGATGCCCTTCCATGTGACTTCCATGCTCCAGTTGATGTAATTCATCTGTCGTCATGCCCATGTTCAGCAGTTTCTCGCGAACGTGCTGGAACTTCGCCTTGGTTTCCAGGTATCGGCCCTTGTCTTCAATGAGCTTCCGCTCGGACACGATGTCTTCGGCTCGCAATTTCTCCGTTCGCCGGAAGCTGTTCTCTGCGACATCGACCTGCGCCTTGCTCACCAGGTACTCTTCAACCAACTGATCGAACTGCAAGCTGCCGATGGCCGCGAGTGGCTGACCTGACTTGACCCGATCACCGAGCTGGACGTGAATCTTCACGACTTGTCCTTCAATCCGGGACGTAATCTGGGCAACCTGCTTCAAGTCGAGGGCGACTTCGCCCGGGGCCGTTACCACTTCTGGAACGACGTGCACGGCGACCGTGTCGATCCGTACTCGATCCCGCACGGCCGCCGGAGCTTGAATGATGCTGATGCGAGGAGCGCCTGATTGTGGCGATTTCGCCACCGATGATGCAGGTTCGCTACTGCGATCTCCGCACGCCGTGAAAGACAGGAACAGCGCGAGCAAGCATGAGCCGCTCCAAATGGTCCCTTTGGTTCTCATAGATCAGGCTCCTATCTGAATCTCTTCGCAGGCGATACGCTCGGACCATCCATGATAAGCCGGAGGGCTCAAAGTGGACGGCATCGCGATCCCCGGAGGTCAGAACATGGGAAGGGCATCGCCCCTAACCGACATCTGACACCGATATGCTGCGTTACTCGATTATCAAGAAACGAAAAAATGGATCAGAGGGATTGAAAGGGAGGGGCACGCAGTGGGATGGCAGTGGAGAGAAACAGAATGTTGGGTGGGGTGTCGGGCTGCAATGCAGCCACGACAATGGCTTGATTGGTCGTTGAACTGCCGTCGGATGGCAATTCAGCAATTATAATTCCTGGCTTTGGCTGTGGACGATCGATCGGAACGGTCAGCAGTGAAAAATCGAGTTCAGCGTGATTGAGCGCATGACCGAAATGCCCAATAGTTTGAAGATGCTGATGCGCGGATTCAGGACAGGTCGAATCGTGGACAGTCTCCGTGAACTCGCACTCGAGATCTGGGGAGAAAACAGTATGGATCGTGCCACCATGAGCATGGCTCGCATCACCATGATGATGATCGGCTTCGGGATGGATATGGAAGAACGGGACCACGAGCATCCACGTGGTCAACCAGAATATGGCAAGTATACGGACTCGCGTCACGCTCAACACCTTTCCGCTCTCGGTCTTTGTAATCTTCTAGAAAACTCAGGCTACACCACTTGGGTCGCAGGAGCAAGTTTCAACGCCTTTGCTTGTTGTCATCCATGGAATCCAGAGAACGAACCGGTGCTTGGGTGGCCTTCTGGAGACTCCCTTTTGCCGGGCTAAATTTGTGCTAAAAGTTATCTAAATAGATGAGAACCATTGAAATCAGCAGAGTCGCTAGAACACTCCTAAGTCTTGGTATACAAATAAAAAACGGGGAAACCATTTGAAACACCGAGTCTTTTCAAAATCGTCTTGCTTCCATTCGTAAACTGCAGGTCAGGGCGATTGGTGCCAACCTGGTGCCAAAACACCAGGACACAGCATGATCCATGATGAGTTGAGCCATCACGAATCTTCCCCTTTTGTTGATGATTCCTCTTGCTGAGTGGCCTGAGGTAGGTCTTTGTCGGGACTCTTAATCAGCAGGCCGTAGGTTCGACTCCTGAGCATCCCATCGTGTTGTTGCGGTAGCCTCCGGCAGAGGCCGAGCGGCTAGCACCTGCGAGGCGCACCACTCGCGCCAGTAAGACTGTCACTTCTGCTGCTCGTTCCTCTCCGACATGCCGGCCACGGCCTCGGCCTCACGCTTCCTCCGTGAAATGTGCATTGGCTCTCCTTTTCCTGTGAGAGAGCCAATTTCATTTCAACAAGGAGGAACCAAGATGGCTACCAACAAACAACCCGCGAATACGCTGCGATGCGGCAAAATCAAAGCGACAATCTGGGAGAACACCAGCGAGAAGGGTCCGTTCTTCTCAACGACTTTCTCTCGGCCGTTCAAGGATCAGTCCGGCGTGTGGCGCAACGGGGCCTCATTCGGTCTGAATGACCTGGAGGCCCTACTCACCGTCGCGCGTGAAGCCAAGGACTGGATTGCCGGTCATGCCTTGAAGCGCTGAGCCGCTTCACTGGGAAGCCTCCGGCCCTCCGGGGGCTTTCCCCCCAACTGAAACTGATGAAGAAAGATAAATTGGTGCTGCGTCTTATAGCGTTTGGGCTTCTTCGCCGCTTACTCGTCGATCATTTCAGTAGCCATGTGGTAGCAGGATTCCCTAACCTCTTGCCTTCTCAATCAATTGTCAGCTGCAGCACACTAACAAATCGCAGGTCATCGCGACGACTTAGGGCATCGGTAGCAACGTCGTTAGGCTGAGGCTGTAAATAGGGAATTCAAGGAGGACAAGTCACGACCGATGCTTTTGCCCCCCACAGCATGCCGGCTGCAAGGTGGCAAGATCTTCAAGAATAATGCATTCACGCGCTGGTCCGCCTGCGCACTGGGCGCTGCAGTCTTTGACAAACCGGTTGAGGCTGCGTTCAAGCGCCTGTAGTTCCTTCAACTTCCTGCCCACCTCGGTGAGACGCACCTTCGCAACCTCTCGGGCCGCTGTGCAGTCACGTTCCGGTGATCTCACGAGCGCCACCAGTTCTCGAATTTGCTTGATCGGGAATCCAAAATCGCGGCAGCGGCGAATGAAGGTGAGCTGCTGGAGGTCGGTATGGCCATAGAGCCGATGCTTATTCACACGCCGCTTGGCTTTTGGCAAGAGCCCGATTTCCTCGTAGTAGCGAATGGTGGGAATGGTGCAACGGGTTGAAGCGGCAAGTTTACCTATACTCATATCATGAGAAACGAGCATATTTTTCTCCTTGCACCTCAAGTTACTTTAGGTAGTACGCTGTGTCAACACCAGTGCCGTTAATATCAACATCGTTGAGAAGGTCCGCCATGATCCGTAACTTGGGTGCCACACAAAGGAGAACCTCCCTATGTTCCTGATGCAAACCGCAGGGCTGTTTATTCTCACAGCCCTCGCGGAGATTATTGGCTGTTTTCTACCGTACCTCTGGCTTCGCAAGGATGGATCAATCTGGTTGTTGGTTCCGGCAGCGCTCAGTTTGGCTATCTTCTCCTGGCTCCTCACGCTCCATCCCGCCGCCAGCGGAAGAGTTTATGCGGCCTATGGCGGTGTCTATGTAGCAACGGCCCTCGTCTGGCTGAAGGTTGTGGACGGCGAGGATCTCTCCATCTTTGACTGGACTGGAGCGGGAATCGCCTTAGTCGGTATGGGGGTGATCGTCTTTGGCTGGTCCGCGAAAGACTAAAACGGTCGAGTCAAGAATTAGGCCTCATCGCGGTCACAGAGTTCAGAGTCTTTCAAAGCTTGATGTGGTCCAAATATTGTTCTGTTTGAGCCGTCGAAATGATACTTAAATCTCCCTTTAAGATTGAGATGATACCGAGGCTTCGCCTCTAGAGTTTTTGACCCACGTTTCCTTCGGCTATAGTTATAGCTAAACTGTCACAGAATTATCGTGTTCCATCTGGTTTGACAGGTTTCTTCCTTACCTCAGAGTCAACTATAAGTGATAGAGAACAAGACTAGGTGTTATGATCGGGGCCTTTAGTCTCTTTGGCTGTAAGGTTTTCAAATTTCACCTTCGCAATCTCGGAATCTGCTACCTGGGTGCTACCAGGACACGACAACCCAGCCCCATCAGGCCCCATGTCCGGAGCATCCTGGTTTGTGGTTTCTTGTGGGGTTAGGTTGTCTGAGGTAGGGCTATCTGAAATTCGTAAACCGCAGGTCAGAGTTCTAGCCGCGTTAAACGTCCGTGGGGCTGGTGCCAACCTGGTGCCAAAATAGCAAGACACACCATGACCCATGATGATCTGAGCCACCACGAATCCTCCCGCTTTGTTGATGATTCCTCTTGCTGAGTGGCCTGAGGTAGGTCTTTGTCGGGACTCTTCATCAGCGGGCCGTAGGTTCGACCCCTACACGGCCCAC
>JACAFD010000021.1 GCA_013388555.1 Nitrospirota bacterium
CTCCTCATCCTTCACCACCCGTCACATGGCAGATTCCACTCCAGATTCGGATCACAGCCGGCGGCAAGACCAGCACCTCCCGCATGTTGCTGACGGAAAACGATACGGCAGTCCCGCTCCCCCAACATTGGGAATCAATCTTGATCAACGAGGGAGGCCATGGCTTCTATCGGGTGCGTTATGCGCAAGATCTCATGGATCGGCTTCTGAAGAGCGGCCTCGAACGACTCGCTGTCACCGAGCGGTTCAACCTCATCAACGATGCCTGGGCCACCACGATCGCGGGCCTCATGCCCCTCACGGACTATCTTGACCTGACCGCCCGCTTCACGACAGAGCAGGACAAGAATGTCTGGGCTGTGATACTGGACTCCTTCTCCTTCCTCAACCGGATTGTCACCACGGAGGATCGTCCGGCACTCGAAGCCTTCGTGCGAAGTCGGGTGAGCCCCGCCGTGACCTCGTTGGGTTGGGTACCTCAAAGCGGCGAGAGCGAAGGCACGAAGCAATTACGAGGTGAACTGATCGGAGCCCAGGGAAAGCTCGGCAATGATTCTGCCATCCAACAGCGCGCAGCCGAACTCTACGGGGACTATCGCCTCAACGCGACAGCCGTTGATCCGAATGTGGTGCCTTCACTCGTCGCCATTCTCGCGCATACGGGCGATGCAACCAGATACGACGAATTTCACGATAAGTTCCGCACCGCCGTGACACCGCAGGAAGAACGGCGCTATCTGTTCTCGCTCGCGGCATTCCAACCTAGAGCGTTACTCGAACGCACACTCGCCCGCACCATCAGCGGAGAAATTCGTACCCAAGACGCGCCGTTTCTTGTCACCGCCGTATTGGGCAATGTCTATGGCAGAGAACTGGCCTGGGATTTTGTGAAAACGAACTGGGAGAAGATGGACGAACTATTCCCCAAACAAGGAATGCGCCGCTTATGCAGCGGGATCAGTAACCTTGCCACGCCTGAACTGGAACGCGATGTCCGGAAATTCTTCGAATCTCGCAAGATTGACTTGGGAGGGAAGACGCTCGACCAAAATCTCGAACAACTGCGGATCACCGTCACGGTCAGGGAGCGAGACAGCCACGCCTTGCGCACGTACCTCGCTCGATATCGGTAGCTTGCTGACGGGGCTGCTTGCGCCAACTCCGTACCCTATAGTAGGCTGAGGCCGTACAGCCTGCTATGACGCGGAGGGGCTGATGGAGCCGATTTCCCGCCTGTTGGTTGGTTTGGCCGTTGTCATTACAGCATTCCTGACCGGCTGCTCGGGAAACGACGACCAACAAGACTCTGAACTTCCTACCTCTACCAGTGTGACACTCCAACCCGTCACAACGAATCTAACTTTTCCTGTGTTTATGACCGCGGCTCCGAACGACAACGTCCGTCTGTTCATTGTCGAAAAGGGAGGTCTCATCCGGATTTTCAACAGGAACAGTTCATCCTTGAATACTTTTCTTGATCTCAGGGACCGCATCTCAACCATAGGAGAGCGGGGCCTTCTGGGGCTGGCTTTTGATCCCGGGTACATAACGAATGGTCAGTTCTATGTCTTCTACACGAATCAGAACGGCGATCTTGTGATCGCTCGTTATATAAGAGCGACGTCGGACGTTGCCAATCCAGCTACCGAAGTAATTCTGCCACCCACCATTCAACGTAATCCAAACTTGTCAAACCATAACGGAGGCATGCTGGCGTTTGGTCCGGATGGCTGCCTCTATGCTGGCGTCGGCGATGGAGGAGGGAGCGGAGACCCGACGGACAATGGGCAGACTGTGAGCAGCAGGCTCGGAAAACTCTTGCGTATCAATCCCGCCACAGGCGGACCCTGTGCCAATAACATTCCCAACCCTTTTGGACAAAGCGAAGTCTGGAGTTTGGGCCTTCGCAACCCCTGGCGATTTTCCTTCGATCGGACAACAGACGATCTGTATATCGGGGATGTCGGGCAAGGGGCACGGGAGGAAATCAACGTGTCGCCCGGTCCGTTCGCAGGACGAGCGGTCAACTACGGTTGGCGATTGATGGAAGGGTTTCTCTGTTTCAACCCCTCTTCCAATTGCAATCCTGGCAACCTTACTTTGCCAGTACTCGACTATCCTCATGACGACGGAGCCTGTGCGGTGACGGGCGGGTATGTCTACAGAGGATCCGCAATGCCGGCGCTGCAAGGCACCTATTTCTATGGAGATTTTTGTGCGGGCTTTGTGAGGAGTTTCCGCTATCAGAATGGTCAACCGACAGAGCAGACTGAGTGGCCTTTACTCAGTCCGCCCGGCGGCGCTCTGACAAGCTTTGGAGAAGATGCGGCGGGTGAACTCTATCTCATGACCCAAGGAGGCGGGCTGTTCAAGTTTGTCTCCAATTGACGGTAATGTCGGACAGGCTCCTAACCTCTCGAAAGGGGGGTTGCCGATTCATTTCGTGAATTTGTAGAATTGGCTCCCGGAGCCGCTTACCGGAGGAGCCATCATATACCATGCGCAGCTACAGTTGTCCCCAATGCGGGACCGTGAAGACAAGACTCGCTCCCCGCTCTGGTGTGACCGATCGGCTCCTCAGCATCCTGACGATCTATCCCCTTCGCTGTCAGCTCTGTACCCATCGCTTTACCACCTTCCTCGGCAAGCTCAAAGCCAACCCTCGCCGCAACTATGACCGGGTCCCGGTCCAGTATCCGGCACAGGTTCGACCCGTCCATGATCCCAGCCAACGAGTCGTTGTCGAAGGGATGCTTTCCAATTTATCCTTACGGGGGTGCCGTGTGCTCACGAAGCAGCGTATTCCGCTAGGCTGCCAGGTGATGCTGGAATTTCATCCTGCCGAGTACGATGATCCCATCATGGTCGACGGCGCCCTTGTGCGCTCCCGCACTGCTGAAGGAATCGGCCTGCGTTTTTCCAGTTTCCTCCGTTCGGAGGAACGGCGGCTCCGCCGTCTCCTCGATTTGCGCCTCTCCGACCATGCCATCTGATTGTCCCTTGTCCCTTGTTACTTCTTCGTTCGTTTCAACAACCAGACCGATTGTGTTCAACTGTGCGCGCCCGACCGGTTCTTAAATTCCCGTATTCTCTCCTTTTGTACGAGCATGTCATACAAGATGCTCAAAAAGACCGTCAGCAAGGCCGCAGGCGAATCGAAACCGGAGGCGTACCCTCAGGGGTACGTTGAGGATTTCGATGAGTCGAGAACGAAGCTGGCGGCCTTTTTCAGCATCTTGCCGGCTGCATCGTTTACTCGTGCCGCAGCACGGCCAGCGGCCGTTGGCCGAGAATCCGGTAGGTACTTGCGAAACCGACGAGCAGCGTCAGCAACATCGTGAGGAGGAGGCCGATGCCGAGCACCCATGGTTGCATGTCCCAGGGAAGGTCGAACACAACCCGCATCAGTGCCCATGACAAGACACTTCCGAGGGCCAGCCCGATTAATCCGGCCACCGCGCCCAGCAGGACATACTCCATGGCGAAGGCGCGGGCAATCAGGCCACGAGTTGCGCCCAGGGCCTTGAGAATGACCGATTCGTAGAGGCGCCGGTAGCGTGTCGCTGCGAGTGCCGCCGCCATGACCAGCCCGCCGGCCGCCACACAAAATAACGCCACGGCCCTGATCGCCAGCGAGAGACGATCGAGCACCTTTGCAAAACTATCGAGCACGTCACCGATATGGATCGCGCTGATGTTCGGGAATGAGGCGACGACCGCCTGCTGCAACGGCATTTCCTTCTCCGGCGAAACCCGGACCGTCGACACATAGGTTAACGGCACCCCGTCAATCGAGCCGGGGGACAAGATCATATAGAAGTTCGTCGAGAAGTTTCCCCACTCGACTTTGCGGATACTGCTTACCTCCGCTGACACCGTGGCCCCCTGAATATCGAACTCCACGGTTGAGCCGATCGTGAGACCTAAATGCATGGCCGCGTCTTCTTCCACTGACACCTGTGGAGTTGAGAAGGTTTGACCGGTCTTCCACCATTCCCCCTTGACCACTTTATTGTCTTTCGGGAGGTTGTCGAGGAAAGTCAGCACATATTCCCTAGTGAAGTACCACTGTTGACCCCGTCCCTCTTTTCCCTCCCCGCTCTTGTCGCGCTTTTCCGCCCCCTCATCTACCGTGACGGCATGGCCATTGATTGCATGGAGTCGCGAACGCACCAGCGGCGTGAGCTCCGGACGGCCTGAGCCGGTCTGTCGATCGACCAGCGATAAGAATCCCTTCGCTTGGTCGGGCTGTATATCGATAAAGAAAAATGTTGGGGCATCCGCCGGACGATTCTCCTGTATCTGTTGGAGCAGCGCCCGCTCCACCAATGACACAGTCACGATCACCATCACGCCGATGCCGATGGCCACCATGATCCCGGTAGCCTGGCTCCCCGGCCGCACGACATTACCCAGGGCATAACGGAGGCTCAAGATGCGAGGCAAGTGGATGGAGGCCAGCCCCAACACGAACAGCCTCGCACAGACATAGAGGATGGCAATGGCAAGGGACAACGAACCGAGAAACAGGAAGCCGACCGACAATGAACCTGCTTGCCACACAGAGAGGGCGCACAACCCGAGAATGATCACGCCCGCCGTGCCAACATTCCAGGGGTCGGCTAGTCCCCATTTCACCCACCATTGTGGCGGAGGGGCTCCCTGCTTGACCGTCGCCAGCTCCGCATCCTGCCTGAAAATCGCACCAGGGCGAACTTCTCGAGTCTTCAACAGAGGCCACAGGGTGAACAGGAGCGTCGACAAGAGTCCC
>JACAFD010000199.1 GCA_013388555.1 Nitrospirota bacterium
ACCCTCACCGTACTGCGCGAGTACGCATCGGGTCCTCAGGGCTCCGCGCGCCGGTCTCGCGACGCGGCTCAGCGATTTCGCGACGAACCATCATGAATAATGTGGGTTAAAGCGTGGAGAGAATCGGGTCCTAACGCGCCGGACGGGCTCTGGTACAAGGACTTCGGTTCATTCAAAATCTGCGGCGAAGGAAAATATCCGAAGACCTTCTTGCTTGCAGGCCAAGCTGCCAAGGGGCAGAAACTCTGATGGCTCTCCGGTGCGCGTGCCGTGTTTTTCAATTTGCGCAAACATTGGCTATCGCAAGCGTTGGCTCGGCACGGAGTGGCGCTCCTTGTGCCTGTCGCGCGCCACTCCGCCATTTCGCGACGAACCGTCATGAATAATGCAGGATAAGGGTCTTCCCGCGAAAGTAACAGCCCTGCAATTCTTCGGCAACAATTCCATAACGTCCGCCCAGTACTTCCTCATTACTACGAATGGAGTAGTCCGCTAGGCCTTGGCGTAGAACTAACTAGCGCATAATTTGCGTGGCAGTAGCCTGCGCGACTGGTTCGAATCGAATATCGGTCTAATTTTGTGCTTGAAAACGCAAGAATCCTCTGCTAAGCATTACACCCCCTCCATCCCCTTAATAGTGGCAATGAACCTAGATATGCAGGATTGAAGTGATTGCAAGAGGATTCCTCCTGATGGGTACCATCTGCATTGCGGCTCTTGCCGGCTGCGCGCATTCGGAGCATGCCACCGGTTATGACAAGGCCGAACCATCCGGGTTCCTGAAAGACTATTCGAAGCTCCATGCAGCGGCGAACGAGACCGACTCGACGTTGCTGTATTTCATGCCGGACAAGGCCAAGTTCAAATCCTACACGAAGATCTGGTTGGAGCCGGTGCAGGTCTGGCGTGGGGAAAAGTCTGATGCAAAGGATCTGAACAAGGCGGATGCCACATACCTGTCCCAATTCCTCTGGTCACGCCTCAACGAAGAACTCCGCAAGGACTATATGATGGTGCAGGAGCCAGGGCCTGGCGTGATGCGACTGCGTGTCGGCATTACCGAAGCCGGTAAAAACATTCCAGTGCTGGATAATCTCACCGCCCCGGTCTCCATGGTGCTATCCGATGGGAACAAAACTCTCGGCGGCATTCAGCCGTTTGTCGGCAAGGCGACGATTGAAGCGGAAGCGACCGATAGTCAGACCGGTGAACTGCTGGCCGCCGCCGTCGATCGCCGGGGAGGCAGCAAATATGCCTGGAAGTCACTGCATCGATGGGGTGATGTCGAAGCGGCTTATACCTATTGGGCCAAGAAGTTTGCCTGGCGGGCTTGCATGATGCGGGTCGAGTTCACATGCGAGCCGCCAGAGGAATAGCGGAACTGTTTGAATGGATGTTCACCGGCGGTTGAATACGCGTGGCGTTCAGAAATACACAGGCGAAATAATGGAGGAGCAGTCATGAATTGTTTGCTTCAGTAGACGGTCGCTACGAAGCGCAGGCGAAGGGCTGGACGGTGGTGGATATGAAGCAGGATTGGAAGACCGTCTTTCCGTCCGAAAACAAGTGAGTCGAAACTGGCGAGACATGAAACGAACGTGGCTGTCAGTCTTGATTGTAGCCATTGCCTTGATCTTTGCGTGGGAAGGGGCTGGCAGGGGAGAGTCGCTGGATTCAGACAATCTGACGGGTGTCGAGTGGCATGTGAGTGAACTCTCCGGTCACGCAGTCGCATCATCCGTTGATCGCCAGCAGCCGTTCATCATCTTTGACCCAGCGAAGACACAGGCCAGCGGCTATGCCGGCTGCAACCGCTTCTTTGGTGGATATGAATTGAACGGAAAGGCGTTGAGGTTTGGTCCGATCGGTGCGACCAGGAGGGCATGTACCGATCTTGAGGGGGGAGTCGAAACGGAATTCTTGAAGGCCCTCGATGCCACCAGTCGCTGGCGAATCGTCGATGGGACACTCGAGTTGCTGAATGGCGATCTGGTACTGGCCCGTCTGCAGAGGCTTCAAGGGCCATGAGGTGTACCGGTCTACAATGGTCCGCCGGATCCTGTACCTCCATCACCGGCACCTGCCAAAACGGTACTCCCTGTCCCTTGCCGATCATTGAATGGTCAGGCGCCCCATGCCGTACGCTTCAGGCCTAACGCCTCGCCGTGACGGCGAGGCGGAACCCTAATGCATGGAGGAGCGCATCGAGACTTCTGAGTTCGGGGTTCCCACGCTCTGAGAGCATCTTGTAGAGGCTTTCACGGTTGAGCTTGGCTTTCTCGGCGAGTTGCCCCATGCCCCCCTGGGCTTCGGCCACGTTTCTCAATGCCAGTAAGAACAATTCAGGATCATCTTCTTCCAGGGCCGCATTCAAATACTCTTTCGCCTCGCCTGCATCGCGCAGGCTTTCGATCAAATCCGGGTGATAGGCTGTACGCTTTTTCATAACCGCCTCCTGTACTCGTTCCAATACCGTTTGGCCGTTTCAATATCCTTGCTCTGTGTGCTTTTGTCGCCTCCGCAAAGGAGCAGCACGATCGTTGCCCCTTCTTGGCCGAAATACACGCGATAGCCTGAACCATAATCGATTCGTAGTTCCTGCACTCCTTCACCTACTGCATGGCAATCCCCCAAATTGCCTACACTAACTCGATCCAACCGTACCCGGACCTTTGCGCGAGCCTTGCTGTCGCGGAGAGATGTAAGCCATTAACTGAAGGGTTCGCGGCCATCTTCGGTGACATAGACGTGAAGCTCTTTGGGAGTCGCTTCCACATCGGCAAGTGTAGCTTATACGCTACTATCTGGCAAGGGGGTAGAATGCCGTGGGTGAAGTATCGCTGGATGGCCAGACGGCGTTGAGGATTTGCGCACCATGTGTGCTCATTCCAAATTGTCCCAGCAGAGGCGTTCACTCCACTCTTGCTACGTTTCCTGCTGTCCTATCTCTTGGAAGCTCCGCGGAAAACCCAGGCACACATCACCACCGATGGCTCGGTCGACGCCGCTTGTTCCGGTTTGACGGGCTACAACAGGGTATCGTAGACGTTCCATTGTCCGTGTGGCTGTGCCGGCCACCCTGGCGCCAAGATCGGGGTCCGTGGTTTGAACCTGCTCTGTAAAAATTGCGATGGCACGGAGGCGCAGCCGTTCGTCGATCTTGCGC
>JACAFD010000061.1 GCA_013388555.1 Nitrospirota bacterium
GGAACTCGCCTTATTTTCTTTTACCCACCGCTTCTCAGCCACGGATTCAAATGGCGGAGCCAATTCCCCTTGAAGGGACCACAGATCGACAGGTGTCTCGTCAATGGAAATCTCCCAATCGTACCCCCTGTCCTTTACGAAGGGAGCAATGACTTGATCAAGTGTCCTGACCCACCATTCTCTGAGGACCGGACCAGGTAACGTCCTTGCAATATGGTCGACCTTGAACCGAACAAATTTATTGTGCGGCTCGCCACCGACAAAGCAGGAGTCCTTGGCTATCTCCTCAAAAATGAACACGACATAGAACTTAGGGATCGGGACCCTCGCATACACCTCCGTCACCTGTTTGGCCAGCTTTTTTTTGTCTTCAGCAGAGAACGCTCCGACAGGATGATAAACTTTCCATAACGGCATATCGTGTCCCTCCTCATTGGTTCGGCATTTGTTGTTTTGAGTTTGTCTGGACTATGAAGAACTATAATCTTGTCTATCTCCGGATAGGACACGTCGACTCTTAGGGGCTAATGATCCATCGGTCAGTCCTCCTTTCTATTCGGAACGCCGAATTGCCATGTGTCATGACTAACTTGCATATCGCAAGTTAGTGTAGCTCAGTCTATTGCAAAATGCAAGTGACAGTATTAGAGTATTTCATATAACTCAGCAATCCCTAAGTAGGCAGGTGGTAAGTGCTACCGGACGACCGTCAACAATGAATGACAAAATGACATTTAAACGATCATGCTGCCCGATCACTATTGTGCTGGATATCCTTGGAGATAAGTGGACGCTCTTGGTTATTCGAGATCTGGTCTTGGGCAAGAGACGGTATCAGGAATTCCTATCCTCTCCGGAAAAGATTGCTTCAAACATCCTTGCAGACAGACTGGCAAAACTGGAAGCCGCGGGCCTTGTAAGCAGACGGCCCTACCAGCAGAAACCCGCACGCCATGAATATCTTCTGACAAACAAAGGGAAGGGACTAGAGCCGGTATTGGAGGCCATAATCGCATGGGGGCAAAAACATTACCCGGGCAGTAAGAGATTTCCTCGCGTCGAGCACGGTAAGGAAGGGTAAAACCATTAACGTCATCAATGAGAGGAGGGGTAGGAGGGTTTTAGTGACCTGCTTGTTGATGCCGGCACAGGAGCCAACGGCAGCATCACCGTAAAGGTCGAACCTTCGCCGATCTTGCTCTGGACTTTGAGGTGACCGTGATGGGATTCGACAATCCACGCGCAGATGGCCAGCCCAAGGCCCGTGCCCTTCTTAGTGTGGGTTCGCGCGTTATCGGTGCGGTAAAAGCGGTCGAAGATCCGAGACTGATCTTCTTGCGCGATCCCAATCCCATGATCGGTCACGGTTACCCGTGCCTGAGTCTTCTCACTCGTTAGCGAGACTTCGACTGTGCCGCTGGGGTGGGAGTATTTAACCGCATTATCGAGAAGATTGAGGAATAATTCGCGCAAGCGTAGTTCATCTCCCAATACTACCGCCGGCGCGGTGCTTTTCAGAACAACCTGGATATCCCGCTCATGCCCCAGCAGAGAGGCTTGCCGGTGAAGGTCCTCGATGAGTGTGTCCAGCGAGACCACCAGGCGATCCATCTTCACCTCGCCCATGTCGGCCCTGGAGAGAAAGAGCAACTCATCCACTATGCGCGTCATCCGGTCAATTTCTTCCAGATTACTTTCCAGAACGACTTTGTAGTCGTCGGGTTCGCGAGGACGCCGAAGCGCGAGTTCGGATTCTCCTTTCATCACCGTCAACGGCGTGCGCAATTCGTGCGAAGCGTCGCTACTGAACTGACGGATATGCCTGAAGGAAGTTTCGAGCCGGTCGATCATGTCGTTAAACGTCTTGGTCAGGCGGCCGATTTCATCGGCCGAAGCCGGGACAGCCAGTCGTTGTGTCAGATCTCCTCCGGCTATGCGTTGGGCCGCCAGCGTAATGGCATCCACCGGGCGCAGGGCTCGACCGGCCATGAACCAGCCGCCGGCGAGCGACACGGCCACCGCTATGGGCATACTGACGAGAAGTACGAGCAGGAGACGGTTTAGAGTCTCTTCGACGGAATCCATGGAGGTGCCGACCTGGATGATGTAGAGCAGGCTGCCCCGGAAGATGATGGGAACCGAAATGATGCGTAACGGCGGTTCCTTGGGGTATCTCGCGAATTCGAAAAGCGTGCGGCCTGACAAGGCGACTTCCAAGGCCTTGGGACTCAGGGGCATCTCATGTTGCTTGACGTTCGGTGAACGAATGGTGATGGTGCCGGATGGGCTGAAGATCTGGAAGAATTTATCGATGCGTGCCAGTTCGGGGAACTGTGACATGAGCTCGTCTTCGTTGACGAGTGGGAGAAACCCGCGTTCTTCCAGCGACCGAACAGCCGCGGCGGCGGTTTCCGCCAGCGACTCATCGACGGCATCGCGAAGGCTTCGAGCGGTGACCACATACAGGATCGTTGAGAAGATAATCAGGATGAGCGCGAGGGCTGTGCCGTACCAAAGCGTGAGGCGGACACGAAGCGGCATCAATCAGCCTTCAGCATATATCCGCTTCCGCGAATGGTGTGGATCAGCTTCTTGGAACGTCCCCGGTCGATCTTGTTGCGGAGATAATTTACGTAGACATCGATGACATTGGTGAATGTGTCGAAGTCCTGGTTCCACACATGCTCTGAAATCATGGGGCGGGTCAACACGCGTCCCGTATGGCGCATAAGATATTCGAGCAGGGCATATTCCTTCAAGGTGAGTTCGATCCGCTGGCCGCCTCTGGTCACCTCGCGTGTGGCCGGGTTCAACGCCAAATCGTCAATCTGGAGCACACCCGGGTTTTCGGTGGAGCCGCGTCGAAGCAAGGCGCGAATTCTGGCGAGCAGTTCGTCGATAGCAAAGGGTTTGGTGAGGTAATCGTCCGCTCCCGCATCAAGGCCCTTGACGCGCTGATCAACTTGCGATTGGGCAGTCAGAATCAGGATCGGAGTTTGAATCCTTGCCTGGCGGACTCCCTTGAGAATGTCCAACCCGGGCAAGGACGGCAACATCAAGTCGACGATCAGTAAATCGTAATTGGTGATGAGTGCCATCTGAAGCCCCTTCGCACCGTCTTCGCACAGGTCTACGGCGTAGCTCTCTTCTTCAAGCGCGCGCTTGATGAAACAGCCGACCTTGGTTTCGTCTTCAATGACAAGAATACGCATGGTTGTCGATGGAGGATTATAGCAAACTTGTGCCTAAAATTTGTCTAGCAGGCTGTGGGGACGGTCCGATGCTTTGGTGATTTGGTCTGTTTAGTTTGTCTGGTTGAACGAAACTAACGAGATAAACTAAACAAACCAAAAAGACCAGTTTTTCACTTCGGCGGAAAGCGCGTGATCGTCACAGGTCCATAGGTCAAGGCCGGCCCCTCCGGAGTCTGCTGGATCAGGCTGTGTCTCAACCAATCCTGATCATTGCGGGCAGGGAAGTCTGATCGGTAGTGGGCCCCCCGGCTTTCTTGTCGAGCCAGTGCGCTGATGACGATGGTTTCCGCGACGTCCAGAAGACACTGGAGTTCGAAGGCTTGCACGAGTTCAGTATTGAATACCTGTCCTTTGTCCTGCACCGTGACAGCGGCAGCCCGATGAGTCAGTGCTGCGAGCGCCGAGATTGCAGTAGACATGGAGTCGTGAGTCCGAACGAGGCCAAGATTGAGGCTCATCACTTGGCCGAGTTGTTCCCGAATCTGCCACGCACGGACCGTTCCCTCCTGTCGCAGTAAACGGTGGACGCGATGCTGTTCGATTGAGAGCTGGTCTGTTGTGAGTGCCCGTGGCGCAACAGCCCGAGCATACTCTGCGGCTCGGATTCCGGCGCGCCGACCGAACACAATTGTTTCAAGGAGTGAATTGCCTCCGAGCCGATTGGCCCCGTGCACGCTGACGCAGGCACATTCACCTGCAGCATAGAGGCCGGGGATATGGGTTTCGGCCCATTGATTAGTCCGGACGCCACCCATCTGATAGTGAGCGCCGGGACGGACTGGAATGGGAGTTTCGATGGGATCGAGGCCGGCGAATTCAATAGCAAGTGCTCTGATTTGAGGGATCCGATCGAGGATGCGCTGACGTCCCAGGTGCCGCAAGTCCAACAAGACGCACCCGTCGACCCCGCGACCTTCGAGTATTTCCTGCCCGATGGCCAGTGACACTGTGGAACGGGTGGCTA
>JACAFD010000168.1 GCA_013388555.1 Nitrospirota bacterium
ACCCTGACGCAGTTCCCGCCAGGTCATCTTCCAGAATTCTCTCCGGTAATCGCTACAGATCCCGACCCGCCAGGCGGTGCGCGAGAAGACCTCGACTGCGCGCCGGACGTTGGCCCAGCTGAGCTGGTCCAGCGGGCGCACCGGCCGCTTGCGGTGCAGGTACGTCTTCTTCGCCTGCGTGGCGTAGCGCGCGTAGATCTTTCGCGGCTCATACGTCTCTCGAATCACCCGCTTCCAGTTCGCCACCACAGTCTCGTAAGGCTGTAGGTACTCAATGTTCGAGTCGCGCCCCTCGCCCGAGTTCAAACGGGCCCCTTTCTGGAGCCGCTCGTAGAGCGGGGTATGCGGCAGGGCGACGAGCAGGTTCGGCGTCACGATCGGAATCTGGGAAGCCTCAATGAATTCCAGGATCGCGTCCGGCGTTTCAGGGGTGTCGGTGTCCAGCCCGAGGATAATCCCGGCGGCAACCTCGATCCCGTAACTGTTGATCGTGTCCACGGATTGGAGGATCGGGGTGCGGAGGTTCTGCCTCTTGCTCATGGCTCGCAGGGCATCCGTATCCACCGTCTCGATGCCACAGAAGACATTGGTCATGAACGCCTCGCGCATGAGCTTCAGGATCTCCGGGTACTCGGCGACGTTCAGCGTGAGCTCGCAGGAGAGGCGAACCGTATAGTCGCGGCGCCGCTGCCACTCGACGAGGTGCGGCAGGAGATCCAGCGTGGCCCGGGGATTCCCGATGAAATTGTCGTCCACGAAGTAGATCGACGGCGTCCCGCCGTCGGCGAGCTCATCGAGCTCGACCAGAATCTGCTGCGGGCTCTTGAGCCTTGGGTTTCTCCCGTAGAGCGCGGGGATGTCGCAGAACTCGCAGGTAAAGGGACAGCCGCTGGAATACTGAACACATCCGAGCAGGTACTGACGGACGTCGATCAGTCGATAGGCGGGCGTCGGGAACTCGGTCATCGGAAGGCGGTCGACGGTGCGGTATACGATCTGCCGTTCGGGGCGCGCCACAGTTTCGTCGAGCCGGCGGAACAGATCGAGCGTCCCATCGCCCACCTCGCCGCAGTGGAGGAGGTCAATCTCCGGATAGTCCTCGGGCGCCGCGGAGACCGAGGGCCCGCCGAGAGCGATCACCTTGCCTGCGCGGTACGCACGGCGGGCGAGGTCGAGAATCTGCCTGCGCTGGATGTGCATGCCCGACACGAGGACGGCGTCGGCCCAGGCGAACTCGCTCGCCTCCACGGGGCGGATGTTTTCGTCGACGAACCGGACCTCCCATTCCCGGGGTATGAGCGCCGCGATGAGGAGAATCCCCTGGGGTGGCATGAAGGCCTTGACGGGCCCCATCAGGGGAAAGGCATGATCGGAAGTGCCGAAGGCCTCTGTGTAGGCGGGAAAAACGCAAAGGATACGCCGGACATTCGCCGGACGGAATGTCCGTACGTTGACCGTCGGAACGAGGAGCATCGAAGGTCCCGACATACACGCCTCTTTTCATCATACGCCCAATCCGGGCGATCTCCGGACATCCCGCCCTGACATTGTCACCGGCCGTAGCCAATGACAGCGGCGACCTCGATGCCCTGCTCTAGGGGGTCATCGCTGGCTCGCAAGCTCCTATCACCTACCATCTTTTTATTCTGTTCATTATTGCTCAATTCCATGGAGTTGTTGCTAGGGGTTGCCATGCTATGGCACCTCACTTGGCATAGGCAGACCTGGTATCGCGTGTACATTGCTGCAGAATATGCGAAGCAACGACAACTGTCTAACGAACACGCTTTTTATGCGAAATGCCCTCCTTCGTTCAGATCGGGTGTTGACAGAGCGTAGGAAGCCGAGGTTGGGTTAGATATTAACGTACAGCCTATGAGTGGCAATCCACTCCTTGCACCACGCGCGACGGTGACGAGGGCCTCATCACAGCGCATACGCCGCTGTAGGACCGGGGCGTCAAGCAATCATGAGATCAGGTGGAGCGGTTCAGAGAAGGATCAGCGTCCTTCGATTCGCAGGCCGTGGCCGTAGGGGGATTCGAAACTGGTCTATCTAGTCTGTCTCGTTTGCCTCGTTGGTCGGATCGGAATCCCCACCATAGAGACCTGACAGACCAGAGAAACCAGACAGACGAGACAGACCAAAGTAGACGAAGAGAGGCAGGCGAGCCTCTTTACTGAGCTTAACCTCCGCCTCAACCTTTCTTCCCACCGTCAGCCGACCCCCACCCAGGACAGCAGCACAAGCAACCGTTAGGCGCTGCCGGAAAAGGAGAATGGCCCCGTTTATATCTCCAGCCCTTACTTGTTGTCGGTGGAGGCCGTACGTAACGAGTTGGTCATGCCGAGGAGGGAGAGCGTGAAGATCAGCCATTTCGACGGGTCGAAGTTGTACCAGCGTGGGCCGTTGCGGTAATCGCTTTGATAGCTATGGTGATAGTTATGGTAGCCTTCGCCAAAGGTCAGGAGCGAGACCAACCAGCTATCCCGGCTGGAATCAGCCTGACCATGTGGTTGGCGGCCCCAGAGATGGCAGACAGAATTAATGCAAAACGTCGAATTGAGTACGGCAAAGGTTCGTCCGACGCCAGCAAGCAGGAAACACCCCAGCCCCCCGATCCAGCCGTTGTACAGAAATCCCACCACGAACGGGAGCGCCAAACCTGAGAGGACGATGGGCAGGTAGTAGCGGTGCTGCCACATCACGATGGGGTCTTGTCGCAAACGCGACGCGTATTTGTCATCCGCATGGGTATCCTTGATGAACAGCCATCCGCAGTGGCTGTACCAGAATCCCCGCTGGGCGTTGTACGGATCGGCCTCTTGATCGCAGTTCGCATGGTGGCGGATATGGTCCGCAGCCCACTTCAGCGCCGAGTTTTCGAGCGCCCATCCACCGGCGATAAGAAATCCTGCCTTCACCCAAGAAAGGCAATCGAAGCTGCGGTGCGCCAGCAGACGGTGATAGCCAACGGTAATGCCCAAACCGGTCACGACATACAGCACGGCAAACATGGTCCAGTCCAGCCATGTGAACCCATATGTGTAGGCAAAGGCCGGGACTCCAATCATCGCGCCACAAGCCACGAGACAGAACAGGACCGTGGTCTGATATTTAATGGTGGCCTTTTTACGCGGCGATGCTGGCTGCTGAGACTGTGGCATGGGTGACCCTCGGGGTGAAGGCGGGGCGCCTCGGATGAGATGCCCCGCTCGTTGGGTAGCGTCGTGCTTAGAACCGGCTGCGATTGCCGAAATCGTTGCCGCCACGTCCACCGCCACCACCGCCGGTGCGGGGTTCTTGTGGCTTGGCTTCATTCACAGTCAACGGGCGTCCGTCCATCTCTGTGCCGTTCAAGCCGGTAATCGCTGCCTTCGCTTCTTCCTGCGTGGCCATTTCGACGAAGCCGAAGCCTCGCGACTGTCCCGTAAACTTGTCGGTGATCACACGCGCGGACTCGACAGTCCCGTGTGCTGCGAACAAGGTGGTTAACTGTGATTCAGTTGCCGCATAGGGCAACCCGCCAACATAAAGTTTTGAACCCATGGGGGTCCTCCTTCTGAAAATTGATATTGTGGGGAACGCGAGAACAGCTTCACGAGGGGAAGGAGAGGGCCGAAGACGCAAACAACGAGGCGACTTAGGTCAGACTTCCGATCAGATTCTCGGTAACAACAACATCCGTAATGGGCCGTTCGATGTGATGTTTCACGCGAGGCCCGCCGCCATGAAACACTTACACATTAGCAGGTCTCCACATAAATAGCTACTCACATTCCATATCTCGCTCAGGGGGTGGCCTGGTCGATCCTCGATTGCGCGCGTCGAACGATCTGTATGCTCCCTCCACGCTTGCTCGTTTTCTCCATCCCGTCCTCTGTTCCGCGAGCAGGAGGACGACCAGGCTACCCCCACCCTGCCTGCGGACTTTTTCAACAGCCCGCTAGCAGGCTTGTCACGTCATGGCGAGGGGACCACTATCGGACGTTCAGTCGGACGCGGATTCGGTAGCGGATAAACTCAGCAGGCTTCATGGGAGCCATTCCAACCAAACACGTCAACGTGCCGTCGCTCAGATCCTCTGGAGTCATCGTGGTCAGGTCGCATTTCACAAAAAAAGCCTCTTTCGCCCTCGCCCCCTTCAAGATCTCTCTCGCCCACAGCGCCAAGAGAAACCCATGAAGATTCTGAACGACCTGGCCCCAGGTTCTGGGCACGTTTTCCAGAAACGCCAGCCTGCAGAGTTCTTGTCTACACCACTGCTCGATCGCATTCCGCGAGGTCACTCTGGCAACTTCTGGCATCACCGGGACGCCAGGATCGACTTCCTCGACAGATACGCCGGGGGCCAGCGTCATCGGCATCGAGTCCCCCCAGGCGAGAGCGAACGGCTCACGACAGAGTCGCTGGAGTTTCACCTTGTCCTCCGGCGGCAGGCTCACAAATTCGACACCAGCACATTCCTTTTTGACCCATCGAATCTCCGCCAGGGTAATCTGCAACGCCGTGGTCCCATCGTGCAGATAGAGCTTCAGGGTAAGGTGATGGGCGGGGAAGAAGGGTGTGTCCAGTCGCAGCTCACACCCCTCCTCGGAGAGGTTCGTCACCACGCCGTTGGCGAACCTGTGCTCGTCTGCGACGGTTATGGGAATGCGGACTACTTTACGAGCACTCCGTCGGGGATCGATCACTTTGACGGGGAAATCTTCTCGGCTCCGAAACAAGGGGGCCATGGCCGTAGAGTCTCTCCTTCAGCGCACCCGGTGTACGTAGGGGTACGTAAGCAATCTGCATGCCGAGCGGGCCCAGGTCATCAGGAGTTGGAAAATCATACAGTTCGGTAAGTACGCACGTGGGGGTTTGGAGTGGCGCGTGTAGGAGAACACATACGGCGATGAGGAAAACCCCTACAGGATGGCGAAGTTATTCGAATTTCAAAACCTCAAATGGGATCGCTATCCTATCCTAGGGATGTTGTCTCCCAACCTTGAGTTGAAAACATTTCGGCTCCGCACTGTGCGCTTGAATGTGCGCCTCAACCGGCGTTTCTAGGATACTAGGACAGTAGGCGGGTGAACTGGTCTATTGTGACCGGAGGACCAGGAAACGGCGACGGATCGGGCAGCGGGGGAGGATTAGGCGTGGGAGCTGGTTCAGGCAATGGAGGGCCGGGAAACGGTGATGGATCGGGCGGCAACGGGGGGTCGGGCGTGGGAGTCGGTCCAGACAATGATAGGTAAGGGGAATCCAAGGCTTTCATCCCTAGGGCAGTGAAGGCCGCCAGTATGCCGGGAATCGTCAGACCTGATGACTCTGAGAATCTACTTGTCCGTCTTCTCCAGCTTCACATCCTTGTCATCCCCCATCATCTTCCCGTCCTTCATCACAATCTGACCCTCTTTCAACTGCATTTCTTTCCCGCCCTTCGTCACCATCCTGCCGTTCATCATGACCCTCGTGCCGTCGGAGAGGGTTGTCTCGCGATCCATCCGGGCAACCTCCTTCCCATCCTGCATCATCGTCATCTTGCCATCCTTCATCATGACGCCATCCTTCTCGGCGGCTACACCGGAGGAGGCAAGGAATGACACGGACAAGAAGAGCCCAACGACTGTGAGTGTAACGGTTCTGTACTTCATCATGGCGTAACCCTCCAAATTACTATTGTTAATAGGTGGTGCGAATGCTCTATGGTTCTGGCAGAAAGCTTCTCATTTCGGAGGCGTCGAATCTGTTCAAAACAGCTCAGTTCGAGCCGGGTGGCACGGTGTCGAGGGAGAAGGCTTTGTCCCACACTGAATACAAGCGTCAACAGATAAAGCCCTAACATTTCCACAATAGCGCGATCATGGATGGTCCTTCTCGTGGATCATTCTTTGAACCTCCGAACGAAGGGCAACCAACTCGGACTGCTGAGTGGCAATAAGCATCGCCAAATAGTGATGTTCTGTCATCTGGTCTTTCAGCTGCATATATTGAGAGGAGCCTTGATGAAAAATAACCCCTATACCAAGCGCAAGAACTGTGACGACTATGAAACCGAAGTACAGCGTGACCAATCCTGCCGCAAAGAGCACCAATGAGACATAAAGGAGCATTCGCTGGTACTTCGTATGAGATCTGCCACGGGTTTGTTGCTCACTTATGTATTCAGTAATTGTATAGTTCTGATATGGCATTAGAAATCCTCCCATCCTGATGGAGTCCCCACGCTCTCAAGAATGTCCTCTCGTTCTCTTCCAGCAACTCCGCACCTCGCGCGACCTCCTTCTTAGCGCTTAGCGGAAGAACCCACACATTCGGCCCGCATGATCTTGCTCCCCCTCAAGGAAGGAGCAAGACGCGATCGGTCGTGCGCTGAGCTCGCGAGTGGGCGCGACCCATCGCGCACGACCTGAGGGTTTCTTGACTTGGTCTCAGAACGGACCACGAGCAAGCCTAATATGTCAATGGGATGCGACCGAGCGGCTGAATAGAGTTGGGGCGGCACGGCCTGTGCAGTTATTGACCCCTAGAAGCACAAGACAACGCATTACTTCGAGGATCGTGAACACTCTGGAAAGGAGAAACACCATGACGATGATAAACGAGGTGTTAATCAATGGCTCGCTGTACCTCTGTTCGCTTGGCGTCCTGGGCCTGGCATGGGCAAGGATACAGAGAAAAGATCCATGAACGAGGATTCGACAGTGCACACGTATCGTGGCTTAAACGGCATTCACACTAATCCAAGGAGGTTCCATGATATCAATTCCCCAAGTCAGTAGCATCCTGTGTGGCATGGTCTTACTGTTAAGTGTGTCCCATGCGGTCGCGCAGGCCCCTAATGACCTGACTCGCAATAGGACGATCACGGGTGATGTGATGCGTATCGAATATGCGTACTATGTCGTCAAGGAGAAAAACGGCAGGGAAGTGCGTCTGCATGCAGATAAAACCACGCAGATGATGGGACAGCCCAAGCAGGGTGATCATGTCGAGGCGGAAGTCACCGATCAGAATCACACGCTCCGGATGCGTCCACTCCCCTGAGCAGATTTCGATAAATTGGGAACATCCGAAAAGGTGTACACCACCGCGAGTAGAACCAGCCGATGACTTCAGCGGGGCCTCGGATACGAGGCCCCTTTTTTCCTGTCCGCCTCCCCACCTTACGGCGCCACGATCGTTGAGGAGCGCACGGCCTTCCGCCGGTCGTGGGTATCTTTCTCGATCCGCTTCAGGTCCTCTAATTGACTGGCGATGACTTTCATCTGCTGGTCCCGTTGTGCGAGGGTCCGCTCCCGCTCCTGTAGTCGCTTTTGTAAGGCCTGAATCGTCGCCGCCTGATCCGGCTCTTTGGGACTCGTCGCCTGGTCCTGGCTGATGACGGGCCGACGGTCCATCAATCCCCCGACTCGTTTAGCTCGCTCATTGAACAACCCGCGCACCGTCTCGTTGGCCCCCTCGAACTCGCGTTCTAACGCCTCCCAGACAAAGTCCTCAGTGACCTTCGGGACGCCAGCCTGGTGGACGTTGAGGACACTGCGGCCGCTTCCACTTGCCTGAAGCAGCTCAATCCAGGATGTGCTCATGGTAGCAATGCGGCTGTTCGGGGCCAGGGCCCGGACCTGTTGGAAGGACTCCAGAGCCCGCTCTCGACTTTGGAAGAGGGCGATCAGTCCCCGCGTGTACTGGTCCTGGGGACAGGATTTCCGTGCCTCACAGCTTTCTATTCGCGTGTATTGCTCGTGCGCCAGGGCCTCAATCAATTTGCCTTCAGCGGGATCCACGAGCAACACGGGGGCTAACGGAGAAGGAGGGAAGAGACTCGCACAGCCTGAGAGCACCCCGAGGCACAGGGCGCAGGAGGCCTGAATGATCCAAACCGACTTTCTCATCTCGCACCTCCTGCTGCTTGGGGAGAGTTAGCTCTTCCATACCCCATAAACCTTAGCAAATATATCTCAAGAGTCAAAAAAAAAGCTGATGGGCGGGTTGTGGGATTCACTGCCCTCGCTGCGCGAATCTCTACAGGCGGAACTGGCGGTGCTCGACAGCATACCGTTTGTGCCCTTCGACGCAGACCGAAGGGGTCACTGGCTTGGTGGAGTAAAGACTTCGTTCAGATCGCTAAAAGAGCCTCCGGGAGTCGGCCCGCCGCTGATGACGTAAATGCTTCCCCGCACTACAGCCGATCCGAGGCCATGGCGACCGGTGGGCATCGGTGCCATAGTCTGCCAGGTGTCACGGACCGGATTATACGCTTCGTTCTCACGGAACGTGCCTTCGCCGCCTTCGCCACCGAACACGTAGACCCGTCCGCCGACCTCAGATGCGGTGATGCCACTGCGAGCGGTGGGGAGATCCGCGGCACGAGCCCAGCGGTCGATGGCGGGATCGTACACTTCCGTAACGGAAAGATTCCGCTGGTAGTCACCATTTAGACGTCCGCCAATCGCATACACCTTCCCGGCCACGGTCGCGGCGGCCAGATGATCGCGGGGCGTTGGCAGCGCCGCTCGCGAGGCCCAGGTGTTGCGTGCCGGATCGTAGACCTCGACTGCCGCACTATTGGCCTTCCGATCGTAGCCGCCGATGGCATACAGTTTCCCTTCGTGCTCCGTTACCGATAACGCGCCGCGTGAGGTCGGCATGGGAGCGCGCTCGGCCCAAGTGTCTGTAGCGGGATCGTATGCGTACACAGTTGCAGCTGGCTGCCAGATGCCCAGTCCCGACTGCGTATACCCGCCGATGACATACAGTTGCCCGCCCGTCACCCCGATGCCCTCATGATGCAGGCCGACAGGCATGGGCGCTTTGGTGGTCCATTGGTCCGTGGAAGGATCATATTCTTCGAGGGATGCAGTGATCGCAAGATTCATCAGATTGCTGAAGCCGGGCCGCTCGAACCCGCCCACGACGTAGATCTTGTCGCGCAGCGTCACGACAGCTACCTCAGTGCGCTTCGTCGGTGCAGGCGCTGCCGTGCGCCAGACGCCTCGATTGGGCTCCGGCTCAACCGATTGCGTGGATACAGGAAGCGCGAGGAGGCAGAGAGCAGCGAAGAACAGCACGGAGAGTGACATCGGCAGGACCATTCGAACATCGAGTCTGATCACCGCGGTCACTGTTTGTCGCATGCCGCGTATTATACAGGAACGAGTTCAACAACTCTGAATAATACCGGAAGTTAATAACGTTGCACCGCGGGGCTGGAGCCGGTATCCTGATTCAGGAGGTATGACCTATGATGAAACTACTCCAAGCCCTCTCCATCACGGCACTGATCCTACTCATCAAGCGTCTCGTGGTACGGAAGCCTCCGTCACGACCGTACCGCCTTCAGAAGGACGAGTGGTCCAAGATTCGTGCGTACAGGCGTCCTTATTAGGTCAGAGCCTTCAGCCGGCTGACGGCTTCTTGATGAGTGATTCAGACTGAGTGGCCGGCCCCCTCCTCATCGCCCTCCATCAAATTCTTGATCACCTGCCCTAAACGCTGTTGCTCCGTCTCCGTGATCCGAAAGAAGGCCAGTCCGAAGGTCTGGCCGCTCACCCATTGCACGCTTGCCGCTTCAATCATGAGCGGCCATTCGACGTCTGGCGCATAGATGCGTAGCTCCAACAATAAGCCCGGTTCCAGAGATACAGGACTTTCGACGCGACATCCGCCCGAAGACAGATCAAGCATGACGCCCATCCCTTCCTTCTTCGTGGAACTCGAAAATGTGGTGCGGAATTGCACACGCAGGCGCGGCGTCGCTCGGCGATCCACCGTCTTCATATCTATGACGGACTGACCCTCCACCTTGCCATCAATCAGGCGTTGGCCAAAGGTAATCCCGTGGATATCGGCTTCCTGCTCCGTCGCATACACGACATCGACGGAGAATTCGCGCGCTTTGACGCCCTGGTGATTGTCCACGGAGACGAAGATGCGCAGCTGCCATTTCTCACCGTCTGCGAGGTGCTGCGGAGAGGACTGGATGGTGTATCCCTGATATTCAAGAGTCTTTCCCATTTGGCTTAATTCTTCCCTTTCGGCAGTAGGCTCGCCTAATCCAACGTTTGTGAACGAGTCTCGTAGCGTCAATCAGGAACCCTGTGATACGGCTGCCTTTTAACCGCGTCAGTACTCTGGCACGCTCTCTTTCGACATTTTGTAAGCGTATCACAGGTGAGCGGACTGGGAGAACTTTCCTCCAAAAGCCAGACCAGGCTATGCTTGATTCTATCATCTCGGGAAGAGGCTGGAGGGTAGCTCGTTGGCCGGACCGGAATCCCCACCAAAGAGACCTGACAGACCAGAAAAACCAGACAGACGAGACAGGACAATCGTGCGTTTGACGGGTTTCGCCCAATGAATGAGAGATTGTCTCGTACGCTGCTAGACTTAGCCGAGGGCTACGGGCGTCTTCCAGATGCGCGGCACCCCCACACATCACGAGGTGCCTTCATGACTGATTGGCTGATGGCTACGTCCATAGGATTCGGTGTACTCGGGCTCTTGTTTATGCTGGCCGGGGTGGCATCGGCGCGGCGGCGTCGGTTCGCTCGCCTGTCATTGCATATCACCTTGGCCTTGGCCTGTTTGGCATGCGGCACCGTGTTTCTGACACTTCAGCTCTCGTTGCAAGGCTACCGTGCCCTGACGCGTGAGGATCTGGCCGCAACCATTTACGCGGAGCCAATCGGGCCGTCGCAGTTTCGCGTCACGATTCACCTGCCGAATGGGCAGACGGACACCTACTGGTTGGCGGGCGATGAAGTCTATGTCGATGCGCATATTCTGAAATGGAAACCCTGGGCGAATCTGTTCGGCCTGCACACCGCGTATGAGTTGGATCGTATCGGGGGGCGCTACCACCTCATCGAGGAGGAACGCGTGAGGCCGCGCACGGTCTACCAGCTAAAGACGGATCGATGGGTAGACGTATTCGCGCTTCGGCTTCGCTACGGCTGGCTGGAGTCGGTGGTCGATGCGGAATATGGATCGGCGGCATACTTCCCCGCACGCGATCGCATCGCGATCGAACTCCGTGTCTCAACCACCGGGTTGCTATTTCGCCCGCTGGCGAAAGCGTTCTGAAGGCCGACCTCAGAGGCATGGATTGTCGGGGCACAGGACATAGAATCTTGTTAGACCAACCTTTCATTGAACATGGATTAACCAGTCAATTTGCAAAACAGGTTGAGCAACATCATTTCGTTCAGCGACCCTGGAGTGGACAAGGCAATCCGGGGATCAGCTACGACTACAGCCAAGCATTGGGCACGGGAAATCGCCACATTATGCGATAGGTAATCTTCTGTGCGAACTCGTTGCCCTTGCCGAACTCCCCCCCCGAAGTGGATGGAGGGAGGTTGTTCTTCTGGTTGGGTGTCTGGTCCGGACAACGAGACAAACCAAACAGACCAGACAAACGAAATAAACGAGGCAAACCAGATCAACCAGAGAGACTATTCCCCCTGTAACTCATGCAGCTGGTCGATGAGCCGTTGGAGTTTGGTCACGGCATGGCGGCGCTGGTCGAGGGTGGCTTGCTGATCGACCGCGAGGGCCATGGTTTTGACGGCGGTGCGCATCTGGTGAATGGCCTCTTGATAGGCCGG
Source organism: Nitrospirota bacterium (assembly GCA_013388555.1). Taxonomy (GTDB): domain Bacteria; phylum Nitrospirota; class Nitrospiria; order Nitrospirales; family Nitrospiraceae; genus Palsa-1315. The sequence continues at coordinate 11,598 of JACAFD010000168.1, forward strand.
GGGGCCGGTCTGGTCGGGATACACGACCAGCAAGGCACTTAGCTCACGGGCGACGCTTTTGGGCGTGTGCGGTTGGCGGAGGAGGGCCAGAAGTTCCTGTTGGCGCTGTTGTTGGTACGAGGCCCAGAACTGTTGGTTGTCGGGGAGCGCGAGGGCCCATTGGCGGATCCGGGCCTCTTGGTCTTTGGACAGGGACCCCAGCCAATCATCGAGCCAGTCGATGATGGCGTCTGCCCGCTTCTTGAGCCGCTCCGGCGCGGGGGCTTGCATGATCTGCGCGACTTTGGCGTGGTCCTTCTGGAAGGCTGCTTCGAGGGTGCGCACCTGGCGGGAATCGACGGAGGCGAGGACGACGCCGCTGTCAGCGATGACCCGGTCGAAGAGATCGGCGCGCAGGCGATCGTAATTGGCATAAACCCAGTCGATGTCCTGGCTCGTGAGCCCCCGTTCGAGTCGTTGCCGGCCCTGCATGAGAACGGTTTCGTACTGCGGAAGGGCTTCGTGCCGGTGCCGGGCCAGCAACGGCGTGAGCCGCTGGGACAAGTCATGGCGTTGGTCGGAGGTGAGATCGAGATAGTGATCGGCTTGCCAGAGGATGACCCAGTCCGCATAGCGATAGAGCGAGAGGAACGAGCAGCCGGCGAGGAAACATACCAGCCCGACGGCGCACCACATCCACAAGCCGCGCCACCCTGCCTTTGTTCTGTTCTGTGTTGCGCAGTGAATCATGACGTGTGGATTGATGTTCTCAAAGAGTTCGGCGGGGAATCAAGGGGATGAAATGCGGGTCTATCTGGTCTATTCGGTCGGTCTGTCTGGTTGGTCTGGTCTATTTCGTCTTTCTGGTCTATTTGGTTTGTTTGGTTTATCTGGTTCACCAACCGGACGAATGAAATAAACCAAAGAAACCAAATAAACAAGAGTGCCCTAGGCAGCTCTGGAGGCGGCCTTTTCTAAGAGCTCATGAATCAGTGTCTGATAGGGCTTCCCTTGCTTCGCGGCCATCTTTCGAAGCTGGTTCAACAGCCGCGGCGAGAGACGAATGGCGATCAACTGTTTCGCCATGCCGCTGGCCGGTCTGCCAACCCGACGCATGCGCTTCAATTCTTCGTCTGTCGCTTCCGGGATGTCGGAAAAATCAATCTGCGAGTCGGGCATATGCTTGACGTTCCTTGCGGCTCGCCTGCCTGGCACTGAAAATACGATCGTTGGTTTTTCATGTGCTGCCCTCCGTATCGTATACACCACAAAGAGGATTCGTCCCGTCAATGAAGCAGGCTCCGGACATCGTCCAGTTGCATCTGGGACCGGCTCGAATTTAGCTGAAGATCGACGTGGATCTCAGAGAGGCCCACAAGAACTGGTTTTGAACCTGCTATTGCTCCATTTTCTCTCGAGTGGGGTCTCGTACAATAATCAGGCAGCGATTGTCGGACATCCTCGATGCACTGACTTCGACCGAAATGACAGTCCCACCTTTTCGCTGCACCACGCGGGTAAAGCGCAGAGTGCTGTCTGAACAACCTGCCGGAATTGCGCATCCCTCGCACTGAGGACTTACTCGACACGGCCTATCTTGAGCACCAGCTTGCGGACATCAAGGGCCCGGCGGAGGATGATTTTCAACTCATCCCCGTTGTAGGGTTTCGTGAGATAGGCAAAGGCGCCTTGACGGAGGGTATCCACCGTGTGACTTTAAGGCAGCTTATCCTTGTGAATCCTTGGTGACTTTGGTGATTCTCTGGCTCAAGTCACTATCGCTCAATTCGACATCGATCTTGACCCGATCGCCTTTGGCGATGTGCTGTTCCATGATTTTTGAATCAGCCACTGGCATCGTCCATGTTTGTCCGGTGCTCGTCTGGAATGTAATCGTCTGCTGGACTCGGTCGATATCGACGATCGCACCGGCAAAGGTGGTTGCGGCTTCGCTGATCGGCACCTTTGCGACAACTGTCCAAAGCAGACAGAAGATCGTGATTGCGATCTTGGCGTTCTTCATGATGCACCTCCCGGCTGAAACAATAAAATCGAACTTGTACCACTGTCGCCCTGCGGACAGCCTCCAATAAATGCCTCTGCCCTTCTCATGCGCAAATTGTTTGCCAGAGCGTGTGAAGTGGTACAATCTGCAATATTGTAAGGGCTTAGAGGTTCTATTCACGGTGAGGGCGACAAGGCATTATGGAGGTTCAGGACATATTGTCCCGTGAGCTATCCGAAAGAGTTGAATTTCCGCACGAATGTGATCGCGGACATTGTGTCTGGTTCTGATATTCCACCCGAAAGGCAGGGTTAAGGCTAGGGATTCTCCTCGTGGGCGTAACTTCAAGAATTGAGATAAAGTGAGATGCCTTCAGAATGATGAAGAGCCTCTGTTTACTGGAAAGGAGGGCATTGTATGAAGATCGTTGAAGCCATCTTGAAATCCTCCAAGGTGGACGCAGTTAAAAGTGCGTTGGTAAAAGTGGGGGTGCGGGGGTTGACGGTGGTGGACGTCAACGGATTCGGAAACAAGAAAGCGGAACGTGAAATCTATCGTGGAGCCGAGTTCACGCCTGAATTTGTGCCCATGGTGAACATGCGAGTAATTGTCGGGGATGATGAGGCGCAGCGCGCAATTGACACCATTGTGGGTACCTCGCAAACCGGCAAAGCCGGTGACGGGATAATCTTCGTAGGTGGCATCAGCGAACTAGTGCGGATCAGCACCGGCGAAACGGGAGAAAAAGCGCTATGACGATGACGGTGTAACCTTATCCTTACTCCAGACCGCCCGAACTCATCAGGCTTCCTCGTCACACGCTTCCACCTTGAATATCCTCTCTTGGCTCGCTCCAGGATCACCGCACTCACAGTTGAGAGGCCAGGACTGGTTTCCCAGTAACACGGTCAAGTAAATCTCCCGGTTTCGGCAGCGCACTCGATGTGCCCGGCTTCAGACTGATAAGAACTCCCGTAAAGATCTCCTCATATATGACTCTAGCGGCCTCCCCTATTCCTTTGGCTTTCGAGATTCCGGAAAGACCTCCATCGCTGCCATTGGCTCCGGCTGTGATAATCGCTACCACAATAGGCCCGGTTATCTCAGCAGCGATCTCTTCAATCCTTTTCTGACGATGATCTCCCATGATTCCTCCTTTAGGTAAGATTCTCACGACTCGTGATCCATTCCGTCTCTCTTTCACATGATGTGGTCTGATTGTCGTCCACCCCCGAGGGACGGGAACTATCGGCATCCCTCGTGCCAAGTGCATCCCTTCGTATCAGCAGGCGCGCACTTCACCAGCGGCTTGTTGGATGACGCAATATATCGAAGTCGAGGTATCCAGGACTGGTCACTACTGCTCACACAACGGAAGACAGGGTTGATAAGATATAAAAATTAACAGGGAAGGAGACGCCATTATGACGGAAGTCAATTCGATGTATCATGCCGAATCCCGGAGCGATGGTCTCAAGGCGCAGATCGATAAGCTCGAAGGCCTCGCTCACCACACGGTGGTGAGTCCCACTTTCGATCAGTTTGACGCTGACACGGAAGACATGCTGATCAAAATATACGGCGCGAATCATCAGTATGTGGAATCGTACAAATATGCCACCGTGGGGGAAGCCGAAGCGCTGGTAAATTTGCCGGAATCCGCTCAGGAACCATCGACACGCGATATCCCGAAGAAAGGACTGCAGCAACGCCGGCAGGTGCTACAGGGCATCCTGACCGTTCTGCAGCCACTCGAAGCGCAAGAAGCCGACTCGCTCACGGGAGAAGATCGTGAAGATCCTCCCGGCCCCAGCTAGGCTGGTGCACGCGCTACTTACCCGTGCACCACCTTCTGTAGAGTGCGATCCATTCTGCAGAGTTTTAGCACAGCGTTCTGGGGCCTCAGATCAATCCGCATGGTCTGTTGCAAATATGCCAGTTATGGCATAGCATGGGAGAGTAATGAAGCCTGTTCATTTTGTTGGAAAGGCTCGCGAAGATCTGCGTGAGCTGCCAGAGCCAGTGCAGGAGACAGGTCTATGAAACGGGAGGCCGTGACGAAAGGCAGTGGGAATATTTTCCGGGACCTGGGGTTTTCGGAGGAACGCTCCGCGGAGCTGATTCTGAAAAGCAGCCTGTTGCAGGCCCTTCAGGACACGATCCGGGGGCAGGGCTGGAAGCAGGTCGAGGCGGCGGTTCGCCTCGGAATCGATCAGGCCAAGGTGTCCAAACTGTTGGCCGGACAGATGGCCGGGTTTTCGGTCGAACGACTGGTTCATTTTCTCTCGTTGTTGGGGCAGGACGTGGAAGTCACGGTGAAAAAGGCACCTCGAGGACGGCGGTTCGGCACGGTTCGCGCGAAGCGATCGAGCCGATCAAAAGCGGCGGTCGCATCGTGAGTGGAACGACGCCATGAGGAAGAACGGCATGCGACCGGTACACCCGGGTGCAGTTCTTCTAGAGGAGTTCATGAAGCCGGCAGAGCCGCCGATCAATGCCAATATGCTCGCCAAGGCTCTCGAAGTTCCGGCGAGCCGAATCACGGCCATTATCAATGGGCAGCGAGGCATCACGGGCGATACCGCGATACGTCTGGCGACGTTGTTCAATACCACAGCTGAATTCTGGATGAATCTGCAGAAGACGTATGAGCTGCGCCTTGCCGAGCAAGCTCTACCGGGTAAGGTCGGAAGCATATTGAGCAACACCGGGGAGCACTCATCCCGGCATGATGGGGAAAGTATCCGTTCCATCCTTGGAATAATCCACGCCGTTTCCCTTCTCACTCTCTGCTAGAAACTCTTTCGACATAAAGGGAAGCCCTCGGAAGGCCGGAGGCTTCCCGTGGAAGAAGATCAACTCTTCACGGCGTTAGCGGCAATCCACTCCTTCGCCTCACGCGCGACGGTGAGAAGCGCCTCAAGGTCATTGAGACCGAACGAGGT
>JACAFD010000142.1 GCA_013388555.1 Nitrospirota bacterium
CTCTTCATCGTGGTGGAAAAGATCTTGGGGAAGGATGAATCCCTACCGGATAGTTGGCCGGTTCAGGGGACAACCGGCTATGACTTTATCAGCCTCGTGAACGGGCTGTTTGTCCAGTGCGCCAACGAACGGGCGTTTACGGAACTGTATGGGCGGGTGAACGGACGGGAGGATTCCTACAGCGATGTCGCCTATGCGGGCAAACAATTCATCATGCGCATGTCGATGGCCAGTGAAATCAATGTGCTCGGACGCCAGCTCAACGTGCTGTCCGAGCGGGATCGCCGCTCACGGGATTTCACGTTGAACAGCCTCCGGTACGCGATTCGGGAAATCATCGCCTGTTTCCCGGTGTACCGCACGTACGCGACGGACGGGCCTGAGCCGGTGACCGATCGCGACCAGGCCTACATCCACATGGCAGTGGCCCGTGCCAAACGGCGGAATCCGGCCATCGGCAGACAGGTGTTCGATTTCATCCGCTCCATCTTATTGAAGGAAAGCGACGCACGCACCGCGCAGGATCGGGAAGACCAAAATCGTTTCGTGATGAAATTCCAGCAGATCACCAGCCCCGTAACGGCAAAAGGTATCGAAGACACCGTGTTCTATCGATTCAACCGGTTGGTCTCGCTGAACGAAGTTGGGAGCGAACCGGAGCAATTCGGCATCACGCTCGAAGAGTTTCATAAGCGGATGCGCGAGCGGCAGGCGCGCTGGCCGCACTCGCTTTCGGCCTCGTCGACGCACGATACCAAGCGGAGTGAAGATGTGCGGGCGCGCATCAATGCGCTCTCGGAGATCCCGCAAGAGTGGAAAGGTAAGGTAGGGCGGTGGACCCGCATGAATAGGAAACATCGCAAGGTGGCCGAGGGCGAGCGGCTGCCGAACCGGAACGACGAATACCTCTTATATCAAACATTAGTCGGAGCATGGCCGCTGCACGCGATGGACGATGAGGCGTATCGCCTGTTCTGCGCCCGCATCCAGCAGTATATGGAAAAAGCAACTCGTGAAGCGAAGGTGCATACGAGCTGGGTCAATCCGAGCCCCTTGTACGATCAGGCGATCCGTGATTTTATCGAGAGGTTGCTGTCTCGCACCGCGCCCAACGCCTTCCTTGACGACTTTATTCCTTTTCAGGAACGCATGGCCCACTGCGGTCTCTTCACTGCCCTCGCGCAATTGATGTTGAAGATTGCCGCGCCCGGGATCCCTGATTTCTACCAAGGAACGGAGTTGTGGGACTTCACGCTCGTGGACCCCGACAACCGGCAGCCGGTCGATTATCCAGCCCGAGCCAGGTTGGCGCTGGAGCTGCGTCGTGCGATCGATCAAGTGGAAGCTGATCGGCCGGAGTGGGTTCATGCCCTGGCCGATCAGGCGCGAGACGGGCGCATCAAACTGTACGTCACCATGATGGCATTAGACTACCGGCGATGCCATCCCGCGCTCTTTCAACAAGGGGAATACCTGCCCCTGGAGGCCGGAGGCGCAAAAAAACAGCATGCCTGCGCCTTTGCCAGGTTGCACGAGCATCAGGCTGTGGTGACCGTCGTGCCGCGCTTTCTGACGACATTGATGCCGGACGTGAAGGGTCCGCCGTTAGGGCAGGGCACGTGGGAAGACAGTTGGGTCGCCGTGCCGCCCTGGCCGACGTTGTGCGCCTATCGCCATATTTTGACTGGAGAGGTGTTGACGGTGGAGTCGATAAACGGTCGGCGTGTGTTACCGTTGAGCCGGATATTCAACCATTGTCCCGTGGCCATGCTTGAGCGGCTCTCCTAGCAGAGTGCTGATCTGAATTCTGAACCAGAAAACAGGGCTTCAATCTATGGGAACTAACGACACAGAAACCTCTCCGGATCTTCGCGAGAAGACCGACGAGAGCCTAAAAGATGAACGAGGCAAAACCGACGAAATCATCATTCGGAAGAGCAAGAAGGCCGAAGACAAGACGATAGACACAATCCGTGTGAATCGTCTTGCCGCGGATGCTGATCGCGAAACGTTTCGCGCGGAAACCGCCATCGATGAGGCGGAAGACCGGCATGCCGATACTGGTGTTCAACCTTCACAGTTGGGCGATGAAAGACTGATCCTGGAGCGCGAACGGTCCGACAACGCCCAATCTGTGGAACGAGAAACGGAAGATCGTGCCCGGGAAAATGAACGTGTTGAAAAACGATTGATTTCTGACGCGGTTCTTGAACGTGAGCGTAAAGAAACGGACCGCAATCTTCTCGAAGAGCGAGGCCGGCTGGACTTAGAGGCTGCACATACATCTGCACTCCTGACGCACGAAAAAGCTTCTCATGGCCGGACGAAAACTGCCCTGGTTACGCGCGATCAATATATCGGGATTCTCAGTCACGACTTGGGAAATCCACTCGCCGCTATTTCGATCGCCACACGTTTGATGCGAAAAGGCCTTTCCAATGACACGGTTGATACAGTGAGTCTTCTGGGAAACCTCGGAATAATCGAGCAAGGCGCCGCGTTCATGAACCGGATGATCAGTGATCTACTGGATGTAGAGCGAATGGCCAACAGCAAGCTCATTCTATCGCCTGAAAGGGTCGAGGTGCGCGCGTTGTTCCAGGAATGCGTGGGCCTCTTTGCCCCTATCGTGTCAAACAAGTCATTTTCTATGACTGTAACCTGCCCCGAGGGACTTGTCGCGGACATCGATCACGACAGAATTCTTCAGGTATTATCCAACCTGATTGGAAATGCACTGAAATTTTCGCCCCAAGGAAGTACCATCGAGCTTGGCGCGCGGAAGCAGGACAACAAAGCAGAAATTTCCATAAGCGACAATGGACCAGGAATTCCGAAAGATAAGATGAAGCATATTTTCAAGAAGTTCTCGCAGATTAAAACGAACGACAGACATGGCCTCGGGCTCGGTCTTTTTATTTCCAAGTCGATCGTTGAGGCCCATAAGGGCCAAATCTGGGTGACATCAGGTCCTGGAAAGGGAAGCACATTCCGCGTCACCCTCCCATTAACGTCATCTCTATCACAGCCACCTTCCAATTCGCCCTGAACGATGAACCCCCTGGGTCTTGGCTCGCCTCCCGCATACGTTTTACTCAAAAACCAGGGGTTCCCCTAGTAGGTATGCAGCAGGGATTTCTCTACTATGGCTCGACCGAAAAACCACGGTTATACCGCGCCTTGCCGGTTGCCCGTGACTGCCGACGAGCACCATACGAGGGAGGCCCTGCAATGAGTCCATCTCGACGTTCGAGCCCCCGTGATCTGAATCGTATTTTCCCCGGTAACAGCGACTTGGCAGGCCTCATGCGCAAGATCGACTGGTCGCAGACGCCCTTCGGCGCAGTCTCTACCTGGCCGGACAGTTTAAAGACCGCCGTCGCGATTTGCCTGACCTCTCGTTTTCCTATGGTGCTGTGGTGGGGGCCGGATCTGCTTATGCTGTACAACGATGCCTGGCGGCCGGTTCTTGGACGGAGCAAACACCCTGCCATTGCGAAGCCTGGGCGGGAGGTCTGGCCGGAGGTGTGGCACATTATCGGACCGATGTTGAAAGGAGTCCTGACGACCGGTCAGGCAACGTGGCAGGACAATCAACTGCTCATGCTCGATCGCAACGAATATTTGGAGGAAGCCTATTTCACCTATTCATATAGTCCCATTTACCTCTCCGATGGAACGGTCGGCGGCGCATTTTCTGCCGTGAGCGAAACGACCGGCCGCGTGCTCGCAGAACGGCGGCTACGTACCCTGCGCAATCTCGGCGAACAGGCGGCACGAGCGAAAACGGGAGACGAAGCCTGCCGTCTTACCATGGGAGCACTGACGGAAAATCAAGCCGATGTGCCCTTGGCCTTGGTATACTTATTGTCGTCCGACGGGACACGTCTCACCCTCAGCGGATCTATGCCCGAAAAGGTTTCCCCGGCCTGGTGTCCGCGGAATCTCGATGTATCCGTCGCCGCGGAACACGATGGCTGGCAACTCGCAGAAGTAGTCCGCACGGGCAAACCCATCGTGCTCGAAGGCCTCCACCGTCGCGTCGGCCGGCTCCCAAACGGGCCGTGGTCTGTCGAGACGCATACGGCCCAGGTGCTTCCGCTCGCAGCGCCGGGACAGGAGAAAATGGCGGGGGTTCTGGTAGTCGGTATCAATCCGTGCCGGATGTTGGACGAAGAATACGACAGCTTTCTGCATCTCCTGGCCGGTCATATCGCCACGGCAATCGCGAATGCTCACACGTATGACGAGGAGCGGAAACGTGCCGAGACATTGGCTGAACTGGATCGTGCGAAGACGGCATTCTTCTGCAATGTGAGCCATGAATTCCGCACACCCCTGACCCTTCTGCTCGGGCCGCTGGAGGAGTTACTCGCCGGAGGCCGAAGCGATCTTCCTTCCTCCGCGATAGGCCAGTTGGAGGTGGCGCATCGCAACAGCCTTCGCCTGCTCAAGCTCGTGAACACGCTGCTTGACTTCTCGCGCATCGAAGCCGGGCGGGTGCGGGCGACCTATCTAGCAACCGACCTGGCGAGCTTCACGTCCGAATTGGCCGCGGTATTCCGTTCGGCAATCGAACAGACCGGACTACTGCTTCTGGTAGACTGTCCATCGTTGCCGGAACCGGTCTATGTCGATCGCGATATGTGGGAAAAGATCGTTCTCAATCTCCTGAGCAACGCGTTCAAATTTACCTTTACAGGGGGGATTGCCATCAGTCTGCGGACCGATGGCATGCAAGTCGAGCTCAGCGTTCGTGACACGGGTATCGGTATCGCGCCGGATGAATTGCCGAAGATATTCGAGCGCTTCCACCGCGTTGAAGGGGCACAAGGTCGGACGCACGAAGGTACCGGTATCGGGCTTGCACTCGTCCAGGAACTGGCGGCACTGCATGGCGGGGCCGTGCAGGTGGACAGCGCTCCCGGTAAAGGCAGTAGGTTCCGTGTAACCATTCCTATCGGAACAAGCCATCTGACGCCGGAATGGATCGGCGAGCCGGCTGGGCTGTCGTCCGCAACGGCGTTGACTGCGACCGCCTTCGTCGAAGAAGCGCTGCAGTGGCTCCCGTCTTCTCCGGAGGAGAATGACAAATGTTCGCAATTGAAGGTTGAATCGGAGACAACTCCCGGCTCGATTCAACATTCACCATGCAACACTCAACCTTCAGCGAAGCCGCGGGTGCTGTTTGTCGACGACAATGCCGACATGCGGGAATATATCCGACGACTTCTCGCCGAGCACTACGAGGTCGAGACCGCGCGGAACGGCGTAGCGGCGTTCGCGGCGGCGCGGGCGCATCGGCCGGATCTGATCTTGAGCGATGTGATGATGCCAGACCTTGACGGATTCGCCTTGCTCCGTGCCTTGCGCGACAACCCCGACACGAAAACCATTCCCATCATGTTGCTCTCCGCCCGTGCGGGTGAAGAAGCCCGCATCGCAGGACTGGAGCAGGGCGCCGACGACTATCTCATCAAACCGTTCACGACACGGGAATTGCTGGCTCGGGTCGGAGTGCATGTGACGATGGCGCGCTTCCGAAGAGAGGCGGCAGCAGCCGTTCGCAAAAGCGAGGAGCGATTCCGTCACATGGCGGACCATGCGCCGGGCATGGTCCGGGTGTCGAGCGCAGACGGCAGCTGTACCTTCCTGAGCAAATCCTGGTACGACTTTACCGGTCAGACGACAGAGGACGGCCTAGGGTTCGGATGGGTACACTCGGTTCATCCCGACGATCGGGACCGCACAGCATCGATATTTCAAGCGTCACAAGCAACGCCCGAACGGTTTCACCTGGATTACCGGCTCAGACGGAAGGACGGCGAATATCGTTGGGTTATGGACACGGCCGTACCGATTGTCGGAGAGAGCGGTGAGTTCTTGGGGTATACCGGCTCGATCATCGACATCACCGAGCGCATGTGCCAGGAAGAGGAGCGGATGCGGAGAAGCCATCAACAGTCTCTCCTCTATGAACTGGCCCATGCCGTGAACAGGGCCGAGGCACTCTCCGACCTGCACAGCAAGGCGCTCGATGCGATCCTTACCTCGCTGAATGCCGACGGTGCCTCGATCTTGCTCTTCGACGAGGACGGCGTGATGCGGTTCAAGGCCTGGCGAGGAATATCCGACGGCTATCGTATCAAGGTCGAAGGACATTCTCCCTGGCATAAGGACACGTTCGAACCACGACCGATTGTGATCGGCAATATTGCTGAGGCCGCATTGGATCCACTGTTACAAATAGCAATCCAGGAAGAAGGTATCCAGGCGCTGGGTTTTATTCCATTGACCTACGGCGGGCATCTCCTGGGCAAGTTCATGGTGTATTTCAACCGGCCCTATACGATGAACGATGAAGATATCAGTCTTGGGAAGGCGATCGCCGGGACACTGGCCTTGGGTATTGAACGGAAAATGGCTGAAGCCAACCTTCGCAAGATCAAGGTTGCGCTGGACTTCACGCTGGAATCAGCGGGAGTCGGCGATTGGGATTTGGATGTCGCGCGCGACGTCTGGCGCCGTTCGCTGCGCCACGACCAATGTTTCGGGTATAACGAACCAGTGTTGGAATGGGGCTTCGAGCGATTCATCAACCACGTGTATCCCGAGGATCGGGCGCGTGTCGATCGGGATTTTCATGCGGCGGTGGCTGGATTGTCTGACTGGCATTTTGAGTGCCGGGTGCTGTGGCCGGACAGCAGCATACATTGGATTGCCATGCACGGGAGCATCTACCGCTCGGAGGATGGCAAAGCCATACGCATGCTCGGCATTGTGGCGAACATCACCGAGCGCAAACAGGCGGAGGAAGAGTTGCGCGGATTCAATGACGAATTGGAATTGCGTGTGACCAAGCGTACGGACGAACTGACGCAATCACAAGACAGTCTCCGGGCGTTAGCGACAGAGTTAAATCTGACCGAGCAGCGCGAGCGCAAGCGCATGGCGTTGGAGCTGCACGATTATCTCGCACAATTATTGGTGCTCGGAAAAATGAAGCTGGGACAAAGTAAGCGCCTGCTCACAACGCCGGAGTGCGCCCAGTTGATCAACCTGACCGACAAGCTGTTGACCGAAGCCCTGACCTACACACGCACCCTGGTGGTCGAACTGAGCCCGCCGGTGCTGCACGACCTGGGATTGCCTGCGGCGCTCAAGTGGTTGGGTGAGCGGATGCAGCGGCATCGGTTGGCCGTGACCGTGCACATTGAGGACGCCGATATCACGCTCCCGGATGATCAAGC
>JACAFD010000079.1 GCA_013388555.1 Nitrospirota bacterium
CCTCTAGAGCATGACCATGGATCAAGCGGCACTCGATGCGATCGTGTATTGGGCGGGAGCGTGTTTCCTGGGAGGCTTTGCGGTCGGTGTGATCGTGAAGTTGTTGCTCGGGAGAACGGAGTGAGAGGGGGTGAGGAGCAATGTTGAAGAGAATGGGGCTGTTCGTGCTGGGACTGGTGCTCATGGCAGGGGAAGCCATGGCGCAGGTGTTCCCCGTGGATGCCGCGACCTCGACCACGATTACCAGCGTCAAGGGTGACATCGTGGCCTGGGGCGTCGTGTTCATCGGGGTGGCGCTGACGATTTTCGCGTACAAGCGCGTCAAGTCGTTGGTGCGGTAATCGGGTGAGATGGGGCGGTGGCCTGTGCACGGGCTGCCGTCTTTTCAAAAGGAAGGGCTAGGCAATGGTGCTCGCGACAGTCGCCACGGACTTACATCAATTAGGCAATGCCCTCGCAGCGGATCTCATCGGATGGGGGGCCGCGGTGATCGGGATTGCGCTCACAGCCTCGGCGGTGATCTGGGTGCTCCGGTTGATCCGGGCCTAAGCCTTTACACGCCGGGCCAGCCCTGATCGGCAAAGCTGTAGCAGCGCTCGTCGGCGAGGATCAGATGATCCAAGAGCGTGATGCCGAGCAGGTCGGCGCCCTGCCGGAGTCGGCTGGTGAGCACACGATCCTCTGGACTGGGGGTCGGATCGCCGGAAGGGTGGTTGTGGGCACAGATCCAGGCGCCGGCATTCATCAGGATCAGCGGTTTGAAGATTTCTCGCGGATGCACGATCGAGAGGGTGAGCGAGCCCACGGATACCACGTTGACTCCGATGATGCCGTGCTTCGCATCCAGTCCGCAGACCAGAAATTGTTCGCGGTCGACATGGGCAAACAAGGGCCGGAGCAGAGCCGCGGCGCCGACCGAGGTCAGAAGCGGGGGAGCAGGCGCGGTGGCCCGACCTTCTCGTACCAGTGTGACGCGATACCGGGGGACCGCATAGGGGTTGCTCGGCTTCGGCTGCCGTTGCCCGTTCAGAATGCCCTGTGAACCGTGAATGGCCATATCTGCCTCCTTCTTCAACACAATGTTTAGCCCCACCCTTCACAACACAGGGGTGGGGCGTCGAAGAAGCAGGCGGGATGGCGCTCTCGCGGGGGACAGGCCTGAAGTGGCTTCCGGAAGGCCTGGCCGCTGCTCTGCAGCGCCAGCTCGCACCCACTGGGAATGCAGTCCGAATCCGACGTCGGTGGAGATGTGGGCTCAGAGCAGGGCAGGCAGTGTCGGAAGCCTCAGCCGGTATGCGTGCGACGGATTGTAATTGATGCTAACGAACGTTCTTTTTTTGGGAGGATCATGAGTAAGCTTTTGACAATGGATGAGGCGTCGGAGTATCTAGGCATATCAAAATTGACTCTGTATGGCTGGGTGTCTGCGCGGAAGCTGGGTTTCATCAAGGTTGGGCGGCTCGTGAAGTTCAAACAAGAACATCTCGACCGATGGATAGACCAGCACACAGTCAAGGCACGACCAGCAGCGCAAGAGCGTGTGGATGATCGTTCAGAGCACGGTTAGCAGCGGCATAGTTTCGGGCAGTTCAAATAGGTAAGTAGGGAGAGAGTGATGGGTTTGACCAAACGACCTGACAGTTACTATGTCGAGTTCCGCGTCATCGACAGCCCAGATGGGAAGTTTTTGGTGCTGGCGAGTGGAGTGCCGGGAGCGAGAAAGAAACGCTGGAAGGTTGGGTGTCTGAACAAGACTGTTGCACGAGAGATGGAGTCGGCCATCAAGACCCGTCTCCTTCTTGGCCAGGAACGTACCGAACAGGCGCGGCCTGTGCTGTTCAAAGAGTGGGCTAAGACCTACTTGAATTTGGAAGCTGTGAAGACGTTACGCAGTTATCAAGACCGTGTAGAGATTATGGAGCGACAACTAGTTCCGTTCTTTGGTGCAAAGATTCTTAGTGAGATCAGACCGGCAGATGTTGAGGTGTACCGAGGGCGGCGTATGAAACGTGATGGCAACCCCGCAAGTATTCAGACTGTGAACAATGATCATACTGTCCTTAAGCACTGTCTGAATGTTGCGGTGAAGCGAGGTGTCATCGAGAACAATGCAGCGGCGAGAGTATCTATGCCCAATCCTCAGAACGAACGGGACAGGGTACTGACTGAGGAGGAGTGGGACAGGTTGTATGATGCAGCGAAGCCACACCTTCGACCGGTCTTACTGACCGCCTACCAGCTTGGGCAACGGTTCGGGGAGATCACAGGGTTGACGTGGGATCGGGTGGACCTGAAGCGGGGATTTATCACGCTCCGAGCACTGGATACCAAGACAAAGACCGCACGGCAAGTGCCAATGACGCCGGATGTAAGAGAGACCCTGCAACAACTCAGGAAGGTACGCAGACTCACCACGCGCCACGTCTTCACCTATGCAGGTCGACCGCTTCAGCGTGTGACTCGGTCTTTCAAGGCCGCACTGAGGGACGCAGGCATTGAAGACTTTCGATTCCATGACCTCAGGCACTGTGCTTCAACGAACCTCAGAAGGGCAGGGGTAGACACAGCAACGGCGATGAAGATCGTCGGACACAAGTCAGAAAAGATGTGGAAGCGATACAACGCGATTGATGAAAGGGACTTGACGCAAGCGGCGAAAACCCTTAACAAATACCTTCAAAGGAACACGCCGGGAACACTTGGTGGAACTGACCAACCAGCCCACCAAGCTAAGTAGTTGAAATTTGGCCATGCCCCCGTAGCTCAGTTGGATAGAGCAGCGGTTTCCTAAACCGTTTGTCGTACGTTCAATTCGTATCGGGGGCACCAAACCAACTTCACTCACGCCGTCAGCCTCGCTACCGATCTCGCGTCATACTTAACTAAAGATCCCCCTGCAACGTCGTATCCTCTCGGCTCCGTCCCCAAGTTTCAGGGTGTCGGCTCAGTTATGTTGCGACGACCCGTCATAAATAATCAGGGCACCGCACTCCCCCTTCATTTGAGGTACCTCTTTTGGGGTCTAACCAAGTCAGGAGTAATCGTTTATTCTTCTGTCTAGTAAGGCACAGAAGGAGGGTATTATGACCTGCACGCGTTGTCAGGGCTGTATGGCGAAAGATCACTTCATGGATCTGCTGGAGAGCTCCGAAGATATGTGGCTGACTGGCTGGCGCTGTCTTAACTGCGGATATGTCTATGATCCCGTGATGGAGCGAAATCGCCTCAGTCAGGGGATGGCCGCAGTCGCCTCGAGTGGTCGAGCACCTGGCCATAGCAGGATTGGGACCCAAGAACAGGGCGATGTCATCCCGGGCCTCGCGGCCTGATCAGCATCGCTACCAGCCTTTGGGATAGCCGAAGATACAGTGTTCTGATCTCAACGGCTTCCAGAGCCCCTGTTCACTTTCACATGTTTTCTTGCCACGTTGTGGAGCCTGGGCTAGACTTTTCCCACACTCCATGGCACGAGCAAAAACATCAGAACAGTCCCGCTTGCGGTCCAAATCCGCCACCATAGAAGAACTCACCCGTGGTGTCGGAAACCTTCAGGAATTTCTCGCACAGGTAGAAGATCTTGGCCGAGAAGGCTTCCCATACCTAGACGCCGCCAGGGCCAGAACAGAGTTACAAATCCGTGAGTGCATCCGTCGCACGTTTGGTGAGAAGTCCTCTGAGTTCCAAGAACATCGGCACCACAAACTCCTCATGGGTAGCCCTGAGGAAACACAGCAGAGCATCGCACTCATCAAGAATCTCATTGCTACGCTTGAGCAGAAGAAACGTGATCTTCACGGAGGGCCTCCTCTTACACAAGTCCCACCAGCAGTCCCGACTCTACCAATACCCACGCGCCCCCAGATGACTTTAGTGCCACCATCGATCCCGACGGTCCAGATGACCATGATGCAAACGGCACCGATTGTGCCACCGCCAGGGCTCATGTCCGTCGCCATGACCACGAATCTAGATCTGGCCTCAGCTACGGCAACGCCGACTCAACCGCAGCCCCACCAGGCACGAGCAGCCTCTTCGAGAGAGCCGGAGCCATCGAGCCCCTCCGGCTCTCTGCCTGAACCATCGCCAAATTCAGCAGTTGCGACTGTGCCGGCGATGTCCGATACCGCACCGCAACCGGTGGCTCGGCTCGTCCTTGTATCCCCGCATCGGCCTCCACAAACTCCACAACCCGAGCAGGCTGCTGCCTCACACACCATAAAGCCACCGCAGCTACTACGATGTGAACAGGAGTCCATGATGCATCCAATTCCCTCCGTCAGAACAGAACATCAGACGCAGGAATCCACTCCCATCCCTCCGCATTTGCATCCGCGGTCCTCAATCCCGACGGGGTCCTCTTCATACCAGGAGCCTGTCCTTCAGTTTCCCCAGGCCGGATCGGACCCGGCAGAACTTGTGAAGATGCTCTGCTGTCGGTTCCATTCCGTCGCCCGGCAGTTGCGGCTGCGTGGAGAATATCGAACCACGTTAAGTGTGGAAGATGAGTTCGATGCGCAAGATCTGCTGCATGCACTCCTGCGGATCCAATTTGACAATATCGACACGGACGAATGGACGCCAAGCTATTCAAGTGGAACCCCGCGCGCGACGCTCTTGTTGAACGACGGTCGACTCGCGGTGATCGTCAAGAAAACACGCCCCGGTCTCAGCACCAAAGACCTTAGCGACCAACTTCAGATTGACGCAGAACGGTATCGATCTCACGGTCGCTGCACCACGCTCCTGTGCTTCATGTACGACCCCGAGGGTCGTATCGGAAACCCTCGAGGCCTCGAAGCGAGTCTCGCGAGCGTGAGCAAATCATTTGTGATCGATGTACTTGTCGCTCCGAAATGAGGTGATATATGAAGAAACCGAAGCTCGCAGTTGCCACGCTCCACACATCAACCATAGGTTCTTCCGCACTGTCACAAGCGACAGGCAGTCGCAACGGCGGCCTTGATCAAGGTATTTCTCCTGTGCCGAGTACGATTCACACCCCGGTTGACGGAGGGAGAATCATGTCGGATCGGGCCTACGTGCTTATCAATGTACTGCCGGGACGTACGAGCGATGTGGTTCGGGCTCTGTCCGGAATCAAGCAGCTCAAGACCATCGACCCCTGCTGGGGCAAGCCGGATATTATTGTGGTCGCCGAAGTATCGGATCAAGATGCCCTGACCCAGTTGGTCCTGAGCCGGATTCATGAGATCGACGGTGTCTCGCAGACGGACACCCATCTCGTCTATAGGTTGAAGGCCGGTTACGGTAAGTAATCCGTGTGAATGTACTATATGCTACTATACGACAGCAAAGGTGGGACATCTGTCCGGTCGGAAGATTCACCGACCGAAATCACAATCTTCTGATTTTGGCGCCTACTCTACCTCCCCACTGTCGGCATCATCCCCGAGATCCAATCCAAACCGCTCAGCCATCCGATAAAGCGTGCGTCGGTCAATGCCGAGAATCTTTGCGGCTCTGACTTTGTTTCCCTTGGTTTCCTTGAGAACACGGACGATATGGCGTCTCTCGACCTCCTCAAGCGACAAACAGCCCTCGTCGCTGTGGCCAATCGCCCCGGTTGTCTCTTTCGACAGATGCTCAGGCCGACGCAGCTGCGCCGGCAGATCGTCCGGCGTGAGGAAGGGGCCGTGACTCAATGAGACAGCCCGCTCAATAGCGTTTTCCAACTCGCGCACATTGCCGGGCCATCGATACTGCATCAACAGCTTCATTGTTTCCGGCAGCACTCCGCGCACTACATGCGCTGTTCCTGTCGCGTATTTCTCCAAGAAGTGATGGGCCAACATCGGAATGTCCTCTCGCCGTTCCACAAGCGACGGCAAGGTGATACGCACGACATTGAGCCGATAAAACAAGTCGTCACGATACTTCCCCTCCTTGACGAGTTGCTCGAGATCTCGATTTGTCGCGGCAATAATACGGACATCGACCTTCGTCGATGCTGTGCCGCCGACGCGGCGGACTTCGTGATCTTGCATGACCCTCAGCAGCTTGACTTGTACGGCCTGCCCCAACTCACCGATCTCGTCGAGAAATAACGTGCCCCCGTTCGCGGATTCAAACAGGCCGACTTTGTTTCCCACCGCGCCGGTGAAGGCGCCCTTTTCATACCCGAACATTTCCGACTCCAGCAGGGTATCTGGCAATGCCCCGCAATTCACCGGAATGAACGGCTTGTCCCGGCGAGGACCGTTCGCATGGATCGCCCGGGCGACTAGCTCCTTGCCGGTCCCGCTTTCCCCTTGCAGGAGGACTGTGCTCTTGCTCTCGGTCACTCGGGCAACCAGCGTATAGACTTCGAGCATAGCGGGACTGCTTCCCACCAGCGGAGACCATTCGTCTTTGGTTTTCAACTCTTCACGAATCCGGGCATTTTCTCGGACGAGTCGGCAGTGATCGAGGCTCCGCTTGACCACCAGCGTGATATCCTCTTTCTTAAACGGCTTGGCGAGGTAGTCGTATGCTCCTTGCTTGATTGCCTCGATTGCACCTTCAAGAGATCCGAACGAGGTCAATACCACGACTGCTGTGTCAGGGCTCATACGTTTAAATTCACGCAAGACCGTGAGCCCATCGACTGCGCCCATACGAATATCAGTCAGAACCAGATCCACTCGCCCCTGGCGCCCACGAGCGATGATCTCCTCTCCGCTGGCAAAGGCTTCAACGGCGTAGCCTTCCTTCTTTAGGGCCTCAACCAAGAGATCTCTCGCGACCGCATCGTCGTCGGCTACGAGGATATTCGCTGCTTGCATCAGTCCCTTTCTGTTACGCGCGTCGGCTCGGTCTTCAAACCAGGTAAGGTTACGGTAACGGTTGTGCCGTGACCGGCCTGGCTTTCAAGTAGAAGACTGCCTCCATGGGCCAGGACCGTTTCGCGGCTTAAGAATAGCCCTAACCCGGTGCCCGTGCCAACAGCCTTGGTCGTAAAAAATGGTTCAAAGGCTTTCTGCACATCAGCTTCAGGCATGCCGCACCCCGTATCTCGCACCTCGATTGTGACCACCAGTGGTGACATCGTATCAGTCACCAGACGGCCGCGGTCGAGTTCGTCAGACGAGGCCGTACGGGCTCCTACTGAGATGCTCACCATCCCGTGTGGCTGGGTGGCGGCCAAAGCATTGGCCAAAATGTTCACCAAAACTTGATGCATTTTTTCCGCATCAGCCCAGACGAGCGGGAGGTCCCTAGGAACCTCAAGCGTCATTGTAATCTCTTTTGCATGGAAGGCCGGCTCCATGAGCGCAGCTGCCGGGCTGATCATCTGTTCCGCGGGCAACCAGGTCGGTTTAGGCTGGCGCTGCCTGGTTGAGGATAGTAAATCCTGAATGATTCGAACCACCCGGGTGAGTTGTTCATCGATCACTGTCACCCGCTTCTTCATCTCAGGCGTGATGCCCGGTTCTTCAGCCAGCGCCTGTACGTGCCAGGCAATTGAGTGCAGCGGTGTGCCGACCTCGTGCGCCACGGATGCCACCAATTGTCCCACTGCGGCTAAACGTTCTGACCGATTCAGCTGGTCCTTCGCATTGACCAGCTGCGTATTGGCCTTCAGGAGGTTTTCCCTCTCTTGGGCGAGCGCCGTACGCGCCGCTTCCTCTCTCGCCTTGCGCTCTTCCCAAGTCATGCCGATATAGGCCACGATTAGGAGCACTCCCGCAACTACGCTGCGGTTGATCACGGCGGCTTGAAGACGTCCCGGCTTGGTCGGTTGCACCAGCCCGATGTAGGTCGCCACGATACAGGCTATCACCGTCAGCAGCATCAGGGTGCGATTGCGCACCGTCGCTACCAAGAGAATTGGTAATACAAGGCCGTACGCGGCGACAATGTTCGCTGGGGCGACCATTTCGAGAACGACGATCGCCAGAAACACCGCCCCTGCAATCGCCAGCACAATGCGATTTTGCTTTAACATAAGAAGAATAGAGGGCCAGCAAGATGCTCTACCAGTCCGTCAGCACTACCTAACTGGTCCATTGGATTATCCTGGGGGAAGCGGTCTCCTGTTGCCCAGGAGGTACGGTCTCTCGAACTTCTTGGGAGCCAACGCTCGCTTTCCCCAGGCCTGATAGAGGGTCTTACCCTAGCTGGCGGGTTGAACACAAGACAGACCCAAGTTGCCGAAGACGTTCATCGCACATAATCTCATTAACAGGAATCGCATACTTACGGGTCCAGTTTGGATGACTGTCGACTGTCCCAGGAAGATTCGTTTGTGACAGTTCGCCCAAGCCGTCTTCGAGATTTGCCAACACGATACAGGACGGTGTGCGAGCTAGGTAGATATGAATGGCCAGGCAGAGATCCTTCGTCATGGCGGGCGCGGTGGCCAAGTCTTCAGTCATGCCGTTTGGCAGGAGACTTTCCCGCCTAAGCGCACTGAGGATGGCTGCCTTGTCGCGCTGCCGCTTTTCCCATGCGTGGTGGCGCGCCGCACCATCTATAAAGGCGTCCAACTTTGCCCGTACCTGTAAATCCTCGCCGGACCAAAACCCAGCGAGCGTCGGCAAATCGTGCGTCGTGGCTACAGCCAACGATCGTGCGGGATAGTTGTTGGGCGATTTCATTGCGCCGTCTGCCGCACGCTCGAAGTAGAATACTCGATATGATAGCACTCGTACTTTTGCCAACTGCTCTCTGATCCAATCAGGAACCGTGCCGAGGTCTTCCCCGATTATGAGGGTTTTGGAGCGAACGCTCTCCAATGCGAGGATGGCCAACATGTCTTCAAAGGGATAATGTACATAGGTACCTTCGGATGCAGGCTTCCCTCGCGGAATCCAGAAAAGACGGCAGAACGCCATCACATGGTCCAACCGGATGGCTCCGCCTGATCGGAAATTGTTGCGCAGCAGCTGAATAAGCGGCTCATAGCCGCTGGCGTGGAGTGCGTGAGGATTCATCGGAGGTAAGCCCCAATTCTGTCCCTCTGGCGCAAAGGGGTCCGGAGGAGCGCCGCAGTCGGCTCCGAGCGCCAATACCGATTGATAGATCCAGGCCTCGGCCCCATTCCGATCGGCACCAAGAGCCAGGTCATGATACAGTCCGATCGGCATTGCCAGCTTCTCGGCCGACTGTCGGACCTCATTCAGCTGCTCGCTCGCGACCCATTGAATATATTGAAAAAAGCGAATGCGTTTCCGGTGTCGCTCCGCATATTCACGAACCGGTTGGCCAGGCGTCAGGAAATGTTCAGGCCAATCATACCAGGCGACTGACTTGGATTGAATCAGTCGGCGTTCTTCCTCCAACGTCTGGAAGGTGGCATACAGCTCGAGCGACATGCCTTCCGACTGGATGAACTTCTCCAAGCGCAGAGCCCGCGAAGTCTTTGGTTGGAGATTCGGTTCTTCACCGCTATAGGCCTCTGTGAGGAAGTTTCGGTAAGCCAATTCAAGCATCGTGCGTTTAGTGGTCGCAATGGTGTCGTAGTCCACCTGTCGACTCTCTCGCAGTGCCTGAAGTTTGGCTTGAAACTCGGGCGCAAAAAACTGTTGCCGCGCCTCCTCTGATCCGTAGAATTCCGGCAGCTGCTCGAGATCGATATAAAGTTCATTGAGATACAGTCGGCTGTTGGGCGCATAGGGGCTGATATGGTAGGGTAAGGTGTTTCGCAATGCATGCAACGGATTTAGTCCGATGACTCCGGCGCCGAGTTCCTTCCCGGCCCACTCCACAATCCGGCCAAGATCAGTGAAGTCGCCGCATCCCCAATTTCGATCTGAGGACAACGAATAAAGTTGCAAGGCCAGTCCCCACAACCGTTGGTTTGCTTCAAGCCATGGTGGGACATAGCAGTGGCGTGGTGCCACGATGACACGCATCTTTCCCACGGGCCCCCCGACCAGGCCCTCGGCCCGCAGGGTCAAATTGTAGTACCCAAGCGACAGACCACGGGGGGCAGGCATTTCAACACGCACATGCCGTCGACCATTGAGAACACGGACCTCGACAGCAGAAAGACCAGGCCCTGTCTTCCCTTCCTGCACCACCACATTCGTTTCGTCGAAGATTTGCCACTCCACAGCAACGGACTGTTCTTTTCCCTCCTCAAGCGCGAGATA
>JACAFD010000093.1 GCA_013388555.1 Nitrospirota bacterium
ACGCCGACCTATCCCATTCATATGTACAGTTTCATCATTGCAGGAGGAGAAGTCAGGGGGATTGAGCTGCGTCCTGACAGTGACTTCTTCGCCGAGTTACAGAAGGTCTATCGCCAGACCTTTCCACGACCCAAGATCTTGGTCATCAATTTTCCACATAACCCCACCACCGCCGTGGCTGATCTTGAGTTTTTTAAGAAAATCGTCGCCTTTGCCAAAGAACATAATGTAATTGTCATTCATGACCTGGCCTACGCGGATCTAGTGTTCGACGGATATAGGGCGCCGAGCTTTTTGCAAGTTGACGGGGCCAAAGATGTGGGCGTCGAGTTCTATACTCTCTCCAAGGCCTACAACATGCCTGGTTGGCGCGTAGGCTTTTGCTGCGGTAATCGCGAGGTTGTCGGGGCCTTAGCCAAGATCAAGAGTTACCTGGATTACGGTATTTTCCAGCCTTTGCAGATTGCCAGTGTTATTGCCCTCAATGGACCACAAGATTGTGTGAAGGAGACGGTGTTGCGCTACCAGAAGCGGCGTGATGTCTTGGTGAGCGGGTTGAATCGCATCGGTTGGCAGGTGAATAAGCCTGTAGCGACTATGTTCATCTGGGCCAGAATCCCCCTGCCCTATCGGTCTCTGGGGTCGTTGGAGTTTTCGAAGCTCCTCCTCCGCGACGCGAAAGTGGCTGTGTCGCCGGGGATTGGGTTCGGTGAAGGCGGAGATGACTATGTGCGGTTCGGTCTTGTCGAAAATGAACACCGCACAAAACAAGCTATTCGAGGCATTCGCAAAGCTCTGAAGCTTGAGGGACCAGAAGAATGATCTCACGCGTGGGCGTCGGCATCATTGGGTTCGGAACGGTTGGGACTGGCGTTGTGAAGATTCTCATGGAGAACCACAACTTGATCAGCCGCCGCATCGGTGTGCCGATCGAGATCGTTCGAATTGCCGACCTCGATGTAGTACGCGACCGAGGGCTGACACTGCCGCCCGGCATTCTTACGGCCGATGCGAAACAGGTTCTCGCCGATCCGTCGATCGATGTTGTGGTTGAGTTGATCGGGGGCTGCGATGTGGCCAAACGGATTATCCTCGAGGCTATTGCGGCAGGTAAACATGTCGTGACAGCCAATAAGGCCTTGCTCGCGTTACACGGCGAAGAAATATTTGCGGCGGCTTCCCGTTCCGGTGTCGACCTAGGTTTCGAAGCCAGCGTGGGTGGTGGAATTCCTGTCATCCAGGCGCTGAGGGAGGGGCTTGCGGCCAATACTATCCAATCCATTTATGGGATCATCAACGGGACTGCCAATTACATTCTGTCGCGCATGACCCGTGCCGGCCAGAGCTTTGATATAGTGCTCGACGAAGCGAAACAGGCCGGTTATGCCGAGGCGGATCCGACATTCGATGTGGCCGGTATCGATTCGGCCCACAAGCTAGCGATTCTGGCGTCGCTGGCCTATGGAACACCGGTCAATGTGAAAGATGTGTATACCGAGGGGATTACCCACATTACGCCTCTTGACATTGCATACGCCAAAGAGTTCGATTGTACAATCAAGCTGCTGGGCATTGCCAAGCTGGTCGGCAACGAAGTCGAAGCCAGAGTGCATCCCACGATGCTGCCTTCCTGGTCTCCGATCGCCCAAGTCGAGGGAGTGTACAACGCGATTCAACTTGTCGGCGATGCCGTGGGCGACGTGGTCCTCTATGGCCGGGGCGCTGGGTCCATGCCGACCGGTAGTGCGGTGGTCGGCGATCTCATTGCCATTGGACGCAATCTGTTGAAGGGAGCGGTTGGGCGAGTGCCGCCTGCTTCATTCCAGCAGGACCAGCGTCGTCCGCTTCGGATGCGTCCGATGGAAGAAATCAACTCGCTGTACTACCTCCGTTTTATGGTGTTGGACCGCCCCGGTGTCTTGTCGCAAATTGCAGGGGAGTTGGGGCAGTGCGGGATCAGTATTTCATCGGTTCTTCAACAAGGGCGGCGCGAAGGGCAGACGGTTCCGGTCGTCATCAAGACCCATACAGCGAGGGAGCGCGATGTTCAAACGGCACTGCGAGCGATCAATCGCATGGCTTTCATCTCTGAGCCCACCACCTTGATCAGGGTCGAAGGCAAGGACGAGTAATGCGATGAATCGCTGGCGTGGTGTAATCGAAGAGTATCGGAAGTTTCTACCAGTGACGGACCATACCCCCGTGGTGACGCTCGGTGAAGGCAACACTCCCCTCATCAGAGCCACAAGGCTGGCTAAGCAGATCGCCCCCGGCATCGATCTCTATCTCAAATTCGAAGGCATGAATCCGACAGGGTCCTTCAAGGATCGTGGAATGACTCTGGCTATCTCAAAGGCCGTCGAGTCTGGAGCAAAGGCGGTAATTTGCGCCTCCACGGGGAATACATCCGCCTCTGCTGCGGCCTATGGTGCACGGGCTGGACTGGCGGTCTATGTGTTGATCCCTGCCGGGAAGATTGCGATGGGAAAGTTGTCCCAGGCCATGATGCACCAAGCCACTGTGATTCAGATTGAAGGGAATTTCGATCAGGCCTTGACTATTGTGAAGGAGTTGTCGATGACCCATCACATCGAACTGGTCAACTCGCTCAACCCCTATCGGATTGAGGGCCAGAAAACTGCTGCAATGGAGGTCTGCGATCAACTCGGAGATGCACCGACCATTCATGTGCTGCCGGTGGGGAATGCCGGTAACATTACCGCGTATTGGAAGGGGTACCAGGAATACCGTTCTGCCAATCAGTCCACGAGGTTGCCTCGTATGATCGGATTTCAGGCGGCTGGCGCAGCGCCTATCGTGCTCGGTCGTATCGTGGAAAACCCACAGACAGTGGCTACGGCAATCCGGATCGGTAATCCGGCCAGCTGGGATGCGGCTTCGATTGCTGTGAAAGAATCGATGGGAGTCATCGATTCGGTGACGGATGAAGAGATTTTGCAGGCCTATGCGGTGGTGGCAGCGACGGAGGGAGTCTTTTGTGAGCCGGCATCTGCGGCATCGGTTGCCGGTGTGATGAAGTTGAGTAGGCAAGGAGGCTTGGGTGAAGGTGAGACAGTGGTTTGTACATTGACAGGCCATGGATTGAAAGATGCCGACACAGCGATCAGCGTATCGACTCAACCAAAAACCGTTAGAGCGACGCGGGAGGATGTCGCTCGTCTTTTAAGGGTGCAAACACCATGAGCGCAGGGTTCCGATGAAGCAAGTCATTCTCCATGTCGATGGGATGGCCGATCATGCTCGGCAGGAACTGGATGGGCAGACTCCTTTTCAAACTGCTTCAACCCCTCACCTGGATCGCATCGCGCAAGGCGGAGAGATCGGGCTTCTAGCCGCAGCACCTGAGGATGCGCGGCAGGGGAGTGGACTGACGGGAACTGCCATTCTCGGATACGATCCTAAGAAATACTATCAGGGGCCGGGCCCGTTCGAAGCGACAAGCCTGGGGATTGCTATTGGCGAGCATGATGTAATTTATCGTTGTACGATGGTCACATTGCGAGCAGACGTCCAATCCGTGAGTAAAGGCGGATTGAACGAGATCAAAAAGCTAGGACCGCATGTGGTGATGGATGATGCGACTGCAGGCCTGATTTCGACGGAAGAGGCCCGTGAATTGGTCGAGGCGATCAACGAACAGCTCGGGTCTGAGATGATACAATTCTATCCCGGATTAGGCCACCGTCACCTTATGGTATGGGTCGACGGAAAATCGCGAGCAGTCTGCACCGATCCCCAACTGTTGGTCGGCCGGTCGATAGCTGATGCGCTGCCGACAGGAGACGGATCCGACATTCTTCGGAAACTCATGGACGCCTCGTTCCAGATCTTGCGCGATCATCCTCTCAACGAGGAACGTCATGCGGCAGGTCAGAAGCCGGCCAATTGTCTCTGGCTCTGGGGCCAAGGCCGGGCCATTCTTTGGCCTAGCCTCTCTGAGCGGTTCAAGATGTCCGGTGTGGTGGTTTCACAGAGTGATGTCCATCGCGGACTCGGCATCATGGCCGGGCTCGAAGCGGTGGACAGTGCGCGATTGGCCGGGGCGGATCTTCGTATCCAAGCGGCGGTCGCCCTGGAGGAGCTGAAGAAAAAGGATTTTGCTTACGTGCATGTAGAGTTGCCGGATGCGGTTGTTTATGGGCTGGATGTTGCGGCCAAGGTAAAGGGCATCGAAGCGGTCGATCAAGAATTGGTAGGGCCGCTCCTCGAGGGGCTGGCCAAGTTGGGTTCCCATCGCATCTCGGTTTTCTGCGACGGGGGCAACGTGCATCTCGGGCAGGCAGCGGAGGGTCCCCGGTTTTTTGTCTATCGTGACAGTGCGGCTGCGCCTTCCGTCGGGGCCGGGCAGAGATTTACCGAGGTGGATGCTCGGGCCTCGACCCTGCCTCCTCGCGATGCGACGAAGTTCGTGGTGCGACTGTTTGCAAAAGGATCCTGACGGTCATGGCGCTGATTGTCCAGAAATATGGAGGGACGTCGGTAGGCACGATCGAGCGGATCCACCGCGTGGCTGACCGCGTCGAGAGGGCTCACAAGGATGGCCATCACATCGTGGTTGTTCTGTCTGCAATGAGCGGCGAAACGGATCGGTTGCTCCGGTTAGCGCACGAAGTCACGCCGTTACCTGACGATCGCGAACTCGACATGCTTCTGTCTACCGGAGAACGGGTGACCATCGCCTTGTTGGCGATGGCGTTACGGGTCCGGGGGCTTGATGCCCAGTCCTTTACGGGACGCCAGGTCGGGATCATGACCGACAGTGCCCATACAAAAGCGCGTATTACCAGGGTAAGTGCCGATCGAATCCGCGAGGCCCTGGGCAACGGAGTCATCCCAGTAGTCGCCGGCTTTCAAGGGATCAACGAACAGTCGGATGTTACGACGTTGGGGCGCGGCGGCTCCGACCTGACAGCAGTGGCTCTCGCGGCGGCCCTGAAGGCCGATCGGTGTATCATCTTTACCGATGTCGATGGTGTCTACACTTCGGACCCCAACATTGTACCGGTGGCTCGACGAATTGAGAAGATTTCCTATGAGGAAATGCTGGAAATGGCCAGTCTGGGTGCCAAAGTCCTACAGAGCCGCTCCGTCGAATTTGCTGCAAAGTTCAATGTCCCAGTGGAGGTGAATTCAAGTTTTAAGGAAGGAAGGGGGACGCTTGTGACGCGTGAAGATGAGGATATGGAAGCGGTTGCAGTGTCGGGGGTCACCGGCGATCGGAATCAGGCCAAGATCACGATTGTGGGTGTGCCGGACAAACCGGGTATTGCATCTCAACTCTTCGGGCCGGTAGCCAAGGCTAACATCAATGTCGACATGATCATCCAGAACATGAGTCAGTCTGGCCTGACGGATATTTCCTTCACGATTCCACGGGCGGACATCAAGAAAGCCCTGCCGTTGATTCAGGACGTGGCAAAAGGTATCGCCGCAAAATCCGTTGCCGTGACCGAGGCGATCGCGAAAGTCTCGCTGGTCGGCGTCGGGATGAGATCCCATTCAGGGGTCGCCGCCAAAATGTTCGAAGTCTTGTCCCATGAAGGCGTCAATATCCTCATGATCAGCACCTCGGAGATTAAGATCTCCTGTGTCATCGATGAAAAGTATGTGGAGCTTGCGATGCGTTCGCTCCATACCGCGTTCGGGTTGGATCAGTCGCCAGCAGAGGATCAGACGGCGAAGTAGCGGATTTTTGCGATGTGGGTCTCGACAGGTTTGTCCCGCTCCTGATATCGTTCCCCGTATGGCTCGAAAATCTTCACCACCACGATCCTCACAAGGCAAGCCGGTTGGCTCCACTATGTCCGGCCCTCCCCGTCCTTCCGCACGCTCAGCAGGGCTGGAAATCTATGACACGACATTGCGGGACGGGGCTCAAGCCGAGGATGTCACCTTTTCAGCTGAAGACAAGGTTCGGGTTGCCCAACAGTTAGATGGGCTGGGCGTGCAGTTCATTGAAGGCGGGTGGCCAGGGGCGAATCCCAAAGATATCGAGTTTTTTCGGATGATCAAGACTGTCCCTTTGCAGACAGCGGTGGTGGTGGCATTCGGGTCGACTAGAAAAGCCAGCAACGTTGTACAGAAGGATCCGAATATCAAGGCGTTGCTAGAGGCAGAAACGAAGATCATCACGGTCTTTGGAAAAACCTGGTCCCTGCACGTCACCGATGCGCTCGGCATTTCACTTGTGAAGAATCTCGAACTCATCAGCGATTCCGTGGCCCATCTCCGCTCGAAAGGTCGACGGGTGTTCTACGATGCGGAACATTTCTTTGACGGGTACAAAACCAATCCGGACTACGCGTTGGAGACTATTCGCCAAGCCGTCGCGTCTGGCGCCGAACGGGTGATTCTCTGTGACACCAACGGTGGTGCGATGCCATGGGAAATCAAAGAGATTTGCCAGGTCGTTCGGCGAGAGTGTGCTGTGCCCTTGGGGATTCACGCCCACAACGATTGCGAAATGGCCGTTGCGAATTCGCTGGTGGCGATCGAAGCCGGCGTGGTGCAGGTACAAGGGACGATTAACGGGATTGGCGAACGGTGCGGCAATGCCAATCTCTG
Source organism: Nitrospirota bacterium (assembly GCA_013388555.1). Lineage (GTDB taxonomy): Bacteria > Nitrospirota > Nitrospiria > Nitrospirales > Nitrospiraceae > Palsa-1315. Next base: position 6,586 of record JACAFD010000093.1, read on the forward strand.
TTCGATCATTCCTAATCTCGAACTGAAGATGAAACGTCCGGTGTTGAGAGATAGGTTAAGTCATCTGAAGCGAGTCTCGGGATTCGTGACCGAGATCGCGAATCTTATGCCCAATACCCACCAGCCTTATGTGGGGGATTCTGCGTTTGCCCACAAGGGTGGGGTCCATATCCATGCGGTGCTGAAGAATCCCGCGACCTATGAGCATGTGATTCCGAAGTCCGTCGGCAACCACCAACGTATGTTGGTATCGGACGCAGCAGGTCGGAGCGGGTTGCTGGAAAAGGTCGAGGCCTATGGGATCAAATTGGATAAGGGACACGCCAAAGTGCGTGAACTGATCGATATCCTGAAGGAGCGTGAAAGTGAGGGCTACCAGTTTGAAGCGGCGGAAGGCTCCTTCGAATTACTTATGCGGAAAGCGATGGGGACCCACAGGCCATCTTTCCAACTTTTGGGATTTCGAGTGATTGTTGAGAAAAAACAGGACCATGGCGCCTCGTCGTCAGAGGCTACCGTGATGGTGAGAGTGGGCGAGGTAGTGGAACATGCGGCAGCAGTCGGTGCAGGCCCGGTCAATGCGCTAGACCATGCATTGCGGAAAGCGTTGGAAAAGTTCTATCCCCAGCTCCGAGAGGTCAAACTGCTCGACTATAAAGTGCGGGTACTGTCAGCCAATCGTGGAACAGAGTCCAAGGTTCGAGTGTTGATCGAATCGGGCGACCACAAAGATAAATGGGGCACCGTCGGCGTGTCTGAGAACATCATGGAAGCGAGTTGGCAAGCACTGGCCGATAGCATCGAATACAAGTTGCTTGCCCATGATGAATGAGGCGAACCGCTAGTCGAATATCTTTCTTCTTGACAGGCCCTATAACCTCACGTAACTTATAACAAAACTGCCGATTCTTTCGTGGCAGGTTCACTCACGATCGTTCGAAAAGCTTGTGCGGGTGTCGGAGGGGAAAGCATGAGGAAGGCAGATATCGCGAACGAGATTTACAAGCAGGTCGGTATTTCAAAAAATGAAGCCGCAGATATCGTCGAGCTCGTGCTGAATATGCTAAAAGCAGTTTTACATAAGGGGGAGTCGGTCAAGATTGCCGGGTTCGGAAACTTTGTGGTACGCAGTAAGGGAGCACGGAAGGGCCGGAATCCCCGGACCGGTGAAGAAATAGGAATTACGCCCCGTCGTGTAGTGACATTTCGCCCAAGTCAAGTGTTTAAGAAATACGTCAATTCATAGCCTCATTCAATTACCTTTAACTCATCCCACCACGAGGACCGGTCATGGGGAACGAGCCCAGGCTGGGCAGCAAGGTCTTTTATAAAATTGGGGAAGTGAGCCAGATTACCAAGCTACCGGCTTACGTGTTGCGATTTTGGGAATCAGAGTTTCCGTTTCTCAAGCCTAAGAAAAGTCGTGGGAATCAGCGGCTCTATGTCAGGCGAGAAGTCGAAACAGTCTTGGAAATCAAGCGGTTGCTCTATGAGGAAGGGCATACACTTGCAGGTGTCAAACGTTACTGGGCCAGACGAGGCAGGGTATCAAACCAACAAGTCGGGCCCAAAGAACTCGCGCAGAAACTGCGAGGAAATCTCAAGGCGATTCTCAAAATCCTGGAGTCGCACTCCGAATGACGATGCTCTGGCTTCGACTCTTCTAATCCGGTTGCATTCCGGCTGCCTCCAAGGAGACAATGCAGGACATGGTGAAACTGAATAGAACCTGTCGGGGCGTGGCGCAGCCCGGTAGCGTACTCGCTTGGGGTGCGAGTGGTCGGCCGTTCAAATCGGCTCGCCCCGACCAATTCATCACAGTGCTGAGCGATGAGTTCTGAGTGCTGAGAGGCAGAGGATATTCAGTTCATCGCTTCTCCGCGCTCAGTTCTCAATCATCAAGAAGGAAGCTGCCTCGCGCAGCTTTTTTTATGCCTGGCCCTCCGAAACGCATACTGGTCACCAATGATGACGGAATTCACTCGCCCGGATTGACGGCGCTTGCCAAGGCCTTGTCGAAGGTGGGTGAAGTGTGGGTAGTTGCGCCGGATCGAGAAAGGACCGCTGTGGCGCATGCCGTGACGCTTCATAAACCATTACGAGTGCAGCAGATTGGGACTAGGACCTACGCGGTCAATGGAACGCCGGTCGATTGTGTAAATCTGGCAGTACTGAAGCTCATGCCCTCACCGCCCGATCTCCTCGTGTCGGGAATCAATAGAGGCGTGAACCTGGGCGACGACGTGTTGTATTCCGGGACCGTCTCGGCTGCGATGGAAGGAACGATCCTTGGTGTCCCTTCTATGGCTGTGTCACAGGAGGGCCAGAAACAATTTTACTTTGACGCAGGAGCTCGATATGCGGTCCGTATCGCCCGGTTGGTTCTGAAAGAAGGTCTGCCGGATGAAACGCTCGTGAATCTCAATATCCCCAATCGCCCTTTCGAGTCGATCACGGGAGTCCGAGTCACCTGCCTCAGCCGGAGGCGTTTCGACAACCCGATCACTGAAAAAGTCGATCCCCACGGCAGGACCTACTACTGGATTGCCGGGACCCGTGTGTCTTGGAGTAGGAGCAAGGATGCAGACCACGAAGCGCTTGAGCAGGGGGCGGTTTCTCTCACCCCAATTCATCTCGATACGACAAATCATGGGGTGTTGGATCGATTCCGGAAGTGGGAAACGGTGCGCCGGCCACATCAGGGCCGGGCGGCTGCATCGCAAAAAATGAAGGGCAAACAGAAGGGTTAGGGCTTTGGGAAATCTGATCGAAGCGATCTTTACAGCGTTGAGCCGGTTTGTCGTGTCGATGATTTCCACTTTCGGCTATACCGGTATCTTTGTCACCATGGCCATCGAGAGCGCTTGCATCCCGTTGCCCAGCGAAATCATCATGCCCTTTGCAGGGTATCTCGTAACCACGGGACAGTTTACGATGCTGGGCGTCACATTGGCCGGCGCCATCGGGAATGTTGCCGGTTCGGTGGTGGCCTACTATGCCGGCGTGTGGGGCGGTCGGCCCTTCGTCGAGCGGTATGGGCCCTATGTGCTGGTGTCGAGAAAAGACATCGAGCTGGCGGATCGCTGGTTCGCCAAATATGGTGATGCTGCCGTTTTTTTCAGCCGAATGCTTCCGGTTGTCCGGACCTTCATCTCGTTGCCGGCCGGCATCGCGAGGGTGAATATTTATCGGTTCATGCTCTACACCTTTCTCGGCGCCTTGCCCTGGTGCTATCTGTTGGCCTATATCGGTGTGAAGATGGGAGAGCAATGGGAGCATCTGAGAGACTACTTCCATCAGTTTGACATCGTGATAGGCGTCTGTCTGGCGATCGCCGTGGGCTACTTCCTCTGGTCCCATTGGCCCAGGCGACGCGCCACTCCGGAGTTGTAACCAGCCATGCTCTCGATCTACAACACGCTCACCGGAAAAAATGAACCGTTTGAATCACTCGTGCCGAAGATCGTGCGGATGTATGCCTGTGGCGTAACCGTCTACGATTATTGCCACATTGGCCATGCGCGCAGCGCACTTGTGTTCGATGTGATACGGCGGTATCTCGAGTTCACCGGTTACCAGGTTGAATTCGTCAAGAACTTCACAGACGTTGACGACAAGATCATCAAGCGTGCGAATGAGCGAGGTGTATCCTGCGACGCAATTACCGCCGAGTTCATCGAGGCCTACTATCAGGACATGGGGAGACTCGGAATCAGGCGGGCGACGATCGAGCCGAAAGCGACCGAACATATGGCCGAGATTATTGAGCTGGTCCAGACGCTGATCCAAAAGGGTTTAGCATATGAAGTGGCCGGCGATGTGTACTTCCAGGTCGAGAAATACCAGCCCTATGGCAGCCTCTCGAAACGCAAGCTTGAGGATCTACAGGCAGGCGCACGTGTGGAGGTGGATGAACGAAAGCGCCATCCGATGGATTTCGCGCTCTGGAAGAGCAGCAAGCAAGGGGAGCCATCATGGGAAAGTCCTTGGGGCCCAGGGCGCCCCGGCTGGCACATCGAATGTTCTGCTATGTCTATTAAGCATCTGGGTGAGACATTCGATATTCATGGGGGTGGGATGGATCTGATCTTCCCGCATCACGAAAATGAAATCGCGCAGTCATGTGGAGCGACGGGAAAAGAATTCGTACGCTACTGGATTCACAACGGATTTGTGCAGGTCAATCAGGAGAAGATGTCTAAGTCGCTGGGGAACTTCTTTGCGATTCGGGAGATCTTTGAGAAATCAAGATGGCCTGAGGCCGAAACCGGCGAAATGCTGCGTTATTTCCTGCTTGGAACCCATTACCGCAGCCCATTGGACTTCTCCGATCACAGTTTGTTGGAAGCGAAAAATGCGTTGAATGGATTCTACGATCTGTTTACGAGACTGAAAGAGTCTGAAGATCGAGGCACGGGTGACAAGGAACTCATGCCAGCGATCGAGCGATGCAAGGTGGCATTCCGCGAGGCGATGGACGATGACTTCAACACATCGGTGGCTATCGCGGAACTGCAGCGCTTGAAAAGCGACGTCAATAAGTTGCTGAGCCAAGGTCTCTCGACTGAGGCACGAAGGATCGCCAGAGAAGAGTTTCGTTCACTGGGAAACTGCTTGGGATTGTTTCAGTTGGATAAGTGGCAGTTTAGCCAGGTGCCGGTCGGTCAGACTGCGGACTTAAGCCCCGCCTCGCCTATTATCATGAGGCAAAAAGTTATGATGATTGATCAAGTTGAAGAGGCTGACACACCTCAGCCAATGCTGAGTGCCGCCAAACCAAAATCTGAATTTTCGGATACCCAGGTGCAATTGAAGGTAGATGAACGCAATGAAGCCAGGAAACAGAAAGACTTCAAGAAGGCCGACGAGATTCGTCGATTCCTCTCGTCCCACGGTATCGTCATTGAGGACAAGCCCGATGGGACCAGCCGGTGGAAGCGATAGCCCACCGGACCTCATCTATGGCCTGCACGCCGTGCGCGAAGCTTTGCGCGCCGGCGCACGGCCGCTGCAGCGGCTGCTCATGCTGCGGACCGATCGACAATTTGCCGATCTAGCACAGCTGGCAAGGGCGCGACGAGTCCCCGTTCACATCGAACCTCCACCCGCCTTCGACCGTTTGGTGCCGGGCGGAAACCACCAGGGTGTGATTGCGCTCATCGCCGCGAAAACCTATGACACGCCTGCGCAGATTCTTGAGCAGGCAAAGACCAAAGGGGAGAAGCCCTTTCTCGTGCTCCTTGACGGAGTTGAAGATCCACACAACTTGGGGGCGGTGTTGCGGACGGCCGAAGCGGCTGGTGTCCACGGACTGTTCATTCCGGAACGCCGCGCAGTCGGTCTGACGTCGGTGGTGGCGAAGGTATCGGCAGGGGCGCTCGATCACATCTCCGTCGGACGCGTGGGCAATCTGATTCGTCTGATTCAGGCCCTCAAAGAAGCAGGCCTGTGGGTCTATGGATTGGATCCACAGGCGGAAAAGCTCCATACCGATCTCGATATGACGGGGCCGGTCGCGTTAGTGCTTGGTGGGGAAGGGGAAGGCATTCGTCCTGGTGTGTTAGGGGAATGCGACGACCGTATCAGGATTCCGATGCAGGGCCGTGTACAGTCGCTGAATGTCTCGGCTGCAGCAGCCGTCACGCTGTTCGAAGTAGTCCGCCAGCGCCGCAGAGGCGCCGTCTAGGCGGTGAAGCCTACCGAACTTTGATTATCCCGTCTTGAATCGCGGATTTGAGCAGCTGCGCGGTGTTCGACACGCGCATCTTTTTCATCATGTTGGCTCGATGCGCCTCGACGGTCTTGACGCTGATCTTGAGTCGTTGACCAATTTCCTTGTTTTTGAATCCGGCCCAAATCAGTTCAAGGATCTCCTGTTCACGGCTGGTGAGCGACTCCGGCCGTTTCTTGCGGGGCGGCGGAGTGAGATTGGACAGGGAGGGTCTGGTTTTCGTCTTTGCGGTCCGTGCCATTATCTTGTTCTCCTTTGACGAAAAAAGTAGTACGGTATAATTCACCCTGACGAATATGTGTACAAGAGTAAACCCCCGCCGAGCGGGCAGGAGATTATAAAGAACTCTCTCACCATAAGTAAACTATAGGGTGTTGGCCCCAGTGAAGCTACCTAGTATTTCATTTGGCATGCGAAGGGGCTCTCACGTTTCCATCCAAAGCCTGTGTCTGGGTCGTCTATGCATGAATGGGCCCTCTATCTTGTGGTCGGAACCTTTGGCGCCCTGATTGGCAGTTTTTTGAACGTCTGCATCTTCAGACTGCCTCGAGGCGAATCGATCGTCTGGCCCGGTTCCCATTGCCCCTCCTGTGCTCACCGGGTCGAGTTTTACGATAATATTCCACTGTTGAGCTACCTGTGGCTTGCTGGACGCTGTCGAGCATGCCGCGCTCCGATTTCGACACAGTACCCCCTCGTTGAAGCCACAAATGCCCTCGGTTATCTCACAATCCTATGGTTCTTTGGCCCAAGCTGGACGGCTGCCCTCTATGCGCTACTGTTTTCTGGGCTGGTCGTGGTGACTGGAACGGATCTCACTCATAAAATAATTCCCAATGTCATTACCCTGCCAGGGATGGTGGTAGGATTTCTGGGCGCGGTGACCGTCTTGCCGGTGGGTGTGATCAATTCGGTGCTCGGTCTCACTGTGGGTGGCGGTATCCTTTGGCTCCTGGCCTGGCTGAGCCCCTATCTTTTCGGCAAGGAGGGAATGGGAGGTGGCGATATCAAATTGCTGGCTATGGTCGGCGCGTTTCTTGGGTGGAAACCCGCGCTCCTTACCATCATGATCGGTTCGCTCACTGGTTCTATCATCGGTATCAGCTTGATCACCCTGCATATCATTAAGCGTGATGACTATATTCCCTTTGGTCCCTTCCTTGTGTTGGGTGCCCTTCTCTCCATGTTTTTTGCCCAGCCACTCCTCGATTGGTATCAAGGTTTTCTTGGTGCGGCCGACTGACATCCTTCCTGTATCTCTTCGGGCGAATCCCTGTATCTAAATAGTAAAGTGCTTTGCTGGTTCCCCGCTTCTTCCCTTTTCAGTTCACAGACTTGTTCTTCTTCCATAATTCCTTGCGACAACGCGAGAATGCGCGATCTTGCGGAGAATTTTGGTCACGCCCTCACAACATATTCCGTCGTCTGGGAATGGATCAAAATGGGCACGGGTCTTGGAGACCACGTTCGTCATCATAGGGGAAATTGTTCCGACAGGGAGGAACATGTCGAGAGAATTACAAAGTCGGGAACAAGGCTGGAGTCTGACTGAGGTTCTCACCGTGCTGGCGATCACGGGTCTCCTGGCAGCGTTAGCTTGGCCGAGTTACCAGACAATGGCCGCAAGAGTTCAGGCACGCAGCGCCACTTCAGAGATCGCCTCGGAGCTTCGGCTGGCCAGGCAACTGGCAATGGCCAGGCGGGAGCGCCTTCGGGTCATTTTCGATCAAGAGGGCCGTACGATTTCGCTTCGACCTGCAGGTGTCGAGGCGATCCTGCACGTCTACCACTATGCGGACAAGGGAGTGATCGTGGAGGAGCCAACCGCCGGCCCTGAACTTCTCTTTTATCCCAGCGGGCGGTCGGCAACCCCCACAACTATTCGTGTGCGAGACAGCCAGGGCCGGGAGACCACATTCACTGTGAGTATTACAGGAAGGGTGTCCATTTCATGACTCGGGATCGATTCTGTTGTGCAGAGAACGGAGCCAGTTTTGCCGAAGTGTTTGTAGCAATGGCGTTGACGTTGATCGGGTTGGCTGGTGCTATAGGGGCGTTTCGGGCCGCAGAACGGAGTCTTCGGACTGGTATGGTGGCGACGCAGGCCCTCGCGCTGGCGGAATCGCGGATTGAAGCGAAGCGATCTATGCGGTGGGATCGTCTCTTCCTGGATGATCTAAATCACGATGGTGTCCCGGACGTTGTCATGCATGATGATGGAACAGATGGCGATGTGATGGCTGGTGATGGCGTGTACTCCGGTAGTTGGGACCAGGATGGCGTCCACCTAATCTGGACCGTGACTCCGAACCGTTCCGGCCCACTGTCGGTCTCGGGGCATGTGCTCATTGAGGCTCGCGCAGGTTACGCGGCCGATGATGGGCAGCACGAAGTGCGGGTCGGCACCCTGCGGGCCAATCCTGTGTTCGTCGGAAGTCCGTAACCTGCTGCCACTTTGGGTAGAAAGGATTCGGATGGGGCGGCATACAGCAAGTGTTTCCCGTGAAATACCTAAGGAGGCGGGGGCCAGCTTGACTGAGCTGATGTTTGCGATGGCAGCGGGGATGATCGTTCTGGGAGCCACGCTTCATTCCCTATCCTATTTTCAACAACAGTTTATGAGGCAACAATATGAGAGTGCGCAGCAGCAGGACCTTCGCCTTGGCCTAGAAGTTCTAGAGCAGGAGTTGAAACTTGCAAGATCGGGTTCTCTCACCACTGCCGCTTCGGATGCGGTGGAGTTTTCGGCGAATTTGCAAGGCCTTTCGACGACGGTTACGGCAGGGGCGTCGATCGGCCAAACGGCCCTGTCGGTTGAAGACGGGCGAGGATGGGATGATCGGAAAACCATTGTAGCCTGTTGGATAGAACGCTGTGAAACGCTTACCCTGGCTCGTGATGGACAACGGTACCAGCTCACGGTCACGCAGCCATTGACAGGGGCAATTCCAACCGGAGCCTTTGTCTTCCTCCTGAATCGTGTCCGTTATTATAGTCGTCGCGACGACCAGGGTGTTCTCAGGTTGCTGCGACAGGTCGACGGTGGCGCAAGTGTGTTGGTCAGAGATATCAGAGAGGCCCGGTTTTCCTACTGGGATGAATACGGACAGGCTGTGACGCAACCAGCGCTCGTCAGGCTGGTTGTTGTTGAGGTGATGTTGCCAGATCGAGGAATTCGCGCAGTCAGGGAAATTAGCCTCAGGACATGACGGAACGCGGAAGATTCTGTGGATACAGTCCTCTGAGGACGGCTGATTCCTCAGAAGGAAGTGAGGATATGAGGATGAGCGCGCGCTACGCGTCGGCACTTATGAATAAGTGCGACAGAGGTCATGTACTCCTTGGAGCTCTCGTGCTGATCTTGCTGCTTACAATCCTCAGCCTGACGTCTTTGTATCTGGCAGGTCAGGATGGACCTGGCGTCAGTGCCATGAGAGAAGACAATCTCGCGCAACAGTTGGCTGATGGTGCAGCGGATGTCGTCATGAGTTGGTTTCACGACCCCTCAGGTACTCCAACCAGCATCGCGGGATTGCTTGCCAAGCGTCACGGAGACGCTGCGAGTGGGCCCTCCTTTTTCGACGCAGCTGGGCGCTCGCAGTTTGTCGGGACCGCTGGTCACCCAGATCTCCTACTTGATGCAACCAACCAGACGGACGATCAGCTATTAAATGGTTCGCAGAGCGGCTTCCACAATTCCCTGGGAGGGCTTGGTCGAATCAATATGGTGAGAATGTATGGTCCCTTACAGCCGGGCTTGCTGAGCACGGTTGAAGTTACGGCTACGACGGTTGATCATCGGCCGATTGCGCGAACGGTTCAACTTCAGCTTGGTGCCCTGTCGATTCCTGCTATTCGCGCGGCGGTGCAAGTCGGACAGGCTCTCGGTTCTCCACAGCCAGGCAGTGAATCTCCTGTCATGGTCCATTGGGGCGATCTGCGGGTATCGGGCGATCTGGTGGTGCGGCAAGTCGAGGATCTGGCGCTCAAAAATCTTGTAGCCCCTGTCACCAATCAATCATATGACCAGATGCCCTATGCTCAGGATCGTTGGACTGAATATTGGATCGGGGGGATCGTCTCGGTTATCGCTCCTCCAGCAGGCCAAAATGTGAATCCCCCGCTTCCTGACAATGTTCACCTGCACCAATACCCGACGCCTGGGGTGAGGCTCGACCGCTGGGAGTATGACTCGCTCAAGAAGATCGCGCTACGCTGGGGAACCTATTATCGTCTTGATCATGTGGGGCAACTCCATCCGCATGGGGCCTCGGACTCTGATCAAGGAATCACGCCTGCAGAGGCGCTGGAATCCCAAACCACCGGGGACCAACGTGGACTGGTCTTCATTGACACTGTCGACGGACAACCGCCGAATGCCGATAATATGGGAACGCTTGTGCTGGATACGGATTACGTTGAAGCGCTTCTAGCCGTGCAAGGCCACGTGGTGCTCAGGCCTCCTGCAGGAGGAAAATCTCTTTCCGTCCTCAGTCCATCTCCGACGGGCGCAGGGTCGCTAGGGGCAAGGGTGCCGGTTCAATTAACCGGTATCCACGTCAACGGCCTGCTGTATGCGGCTGGCGCGATCAGAATTGAACGATCTGCTCGCCTGTACGGAGCCCTGCTGGCAGGACAAAGCGTGACGTCGATAGGAACCGGTACTGTTATAGAGGTCTGGTACAACGCTGATTTGGCGCAGGGACTCTTTCGGGGGCTTCCCATTGTATATCGCGCTTCGGGAACCTGGTTGGCGAAATACTAGCAGGCCGCTGAGGAAGTTCTCCGGTCTACCGTAGAGCTAAGTCTCAGATCAGGGATGAGATTTAGCCTGTCGAATCTTCATTCACCTGTGGACCCGCCCTCACCCTCCCTCATTCGCTGTGGCCTAGCGTCGGATGAAGTGTGCCTGCTAGAGGCTAAAATTGAGATGAGGCACAAGCTATGACCTTCGAAGCCAGCATTCCGAGTGGGGGGATGTCGGGCAAGACGGAAGGGGGTGAGGGATCGTTTAAGAAGGGGACCCAAGGGGCGAAATCGATTCGCACAATCGAGCAGAATGTGCTGGACGCACTGGTTTATCGCGGAGTCATCAGCCAGGCAGACGTGCGGGCGGCGGTCGAAGACTCGAAGGTCTGTGGCCTTGATCTCGAATCGGTGCTCCTCGACCGCTATCATGTTCCGAAGCAGGCTTTAGGCTCCGCTCTGAGCGATTTTTATCAATGTCCCTACCTGCCGTATGACGAACGAACAGTTATTGATGCCGATCTGATGAAAACCCTCAACATCGACTACCTCAAGAAGAACCTTTGGTTGCCGATCGCCCGTCGAGGCTCACTTATGGATGTGCTCACCAGCGATCCGCACGATCTTGACAAGGGCTGGGATGTACGGCGCACATTTCCCGGCGTAACCGTTCGATATGCCGTAGGTCTTCGCCGTGACATCGAACAATTTCTTCATCTTGCCAGGGGGCAGGGAGCCAGTGGGTCTATCGGGGCCATTCTCGGCCAGTTGATCAATGAAATCCATCTTGAGCCTGCCATCGATCCAGCAACCGGCGGGATCGATGAAAACGATTCAGCCATTGTGCGGCTGGCCAACCAAGTGATCGCCGAAGCCGACCGCCTCGGCGCGTCAGACATTCACATCGAGCCATATGAAGATCGTAAGGACATGGCTGTGCGCCTGCGCATTGACGGCACCTGCTTCACCTACATGGGAATTCCCGCGGCTTATCGGCGTGCCGTTGTGTCCCGCATCAAAGTCATGGCCAACCTCGATATCGCTGAACGGCGCAAACCTCAAGATGGCAAGATCCGGTACCGGTTGGGGAAGGGTCGGGAAATCGAATTGCGCGTTGCGACCCTACCTACTGCAGGACAAGACGAAGATGTTGTGCTACGCCTCCTCACGACCAAGCAACCGATGCCGCTCGACTCGATGGAATTTGCCCCCGCTATTTTACCAGCCATTCGGACCATCGCTGAGAAGCCATATGGGATTATCTTGTGTGTCGGACCCACTGGATCAGGCAAAACGACGACACTGCATGCCATCCTCAAACACATCAATACCGACGAGCGGAAAATCTGGACTGCCGAAGACCCTATTGAAATTACCCAGGACGGTCTCCGCCAAGTCCAGATCCATCCAAAGATTGGTCTCACCTTTGCGACTGCGATGCGTGCGTTTCTGCGTGCCGACCCAGACGTCGTCATGATCGGGGAGATGCGGGACAAAGAAACAGCCGACATTGCGATTGAAGCCTCGCTCACCGGTCACTTGGTGCTCAGTACCCTCCACACGAACAGTGCCGTCGAAACGGTGACCCGGCTATTGGATCTTGGGTGCGACTCGTTCAATTTTGCCGATGCCATGTTGGGAGTGCTTGCGCAGCGCCTGTGCAAGAAGATTTGTACTCAGTGCAAAGAGATCTATCATCCGACCCGAAGGGAGTATGACGAACTGGTGCAGGGGTATGGGGCGCAGGACTGGCCCAGGCTCGGCATCGAGTACAGTACCGAGTGGGGTCTGTACCGTGGACGAGGCTGTGAGGCCTGCAACAGAACTGGTTTCAAGGGGCGAGTTCCCCTACATGAATTGCTGCTTCCTTCGGAAGAGATAAAGCAGCTCATTCAGACTCGATCGCGAACCGCCGAAATTCTGACTCGTGCGATGAAGGAGGGGATGGCGACACTGATCCAAGACGGCATCCAAAAGGCGCTACAGGGCCTCACCACCTATCGCCAAGTTAGAGCGGTGGCGATGAAGTGAGGGAAAGGTTCTATCACCCTCCTAACTGCTTCCAATGTTCCCATCTCTTCCCTGCTGGCAGCCTACTCACGGCAGGGCGGCACAAAATGTGCGGCAGCCATGACACAAATTGTCGATCTTCTCCAGAAATCTGCCTAATTCTGTCTCGCTGATAAGTCGTAGAATAGATTAAAAATCAATAGGTTGAGGCTCCAAGGCCAATCGAAATGGTCGGCATGCCAATTGCTCAATTGGCGGCCAGCTATGCGTGTACCTCTATCTAATAACTCAGATCGTGACGGGACTCTGGCACGGCAAGCAGGGTTTTCCTTTGTCGAACTCATGATTGCTGTGGCGATTATCGGGATTGCGGCAGCGATAGCCATGCCGAGTTTCACACGGATGTACATAGACTATCAAGCAAAAGCCACGGCCTCCGAGATAACCCGGCACCTTGTGCTTGCGCGCACTAGGGCGATGACAACGAATCAGACTCTAAGCGTCCAGATCCTACTTGTAAATGGGGGGGTTCAGATAACCACCACCAATCTCGCCGGTGCTCCGGCTCTACAAGGCTTGAACACGATTGATGCGGTCCATATGGCGCCATTAGTCTTCAATAACGGCGGTATCCCGAACGGAGGGGTGGTCCAGTTTAACTCCTATGGGCTCAGGACGAGTGTGCCTGGCACAGGGGTGCAGACGATTCAGGTTGGAGGGACTCTCGGGGGAACTCCAACCACACAATATCGCATTAACATCGCGCCGAGCGGAACCAGCGGACTTGTGAGGCTATGAGGGTTCGGTGATGAGCAATCGCATGCACGATCGGAACGTGATGACAAACAGGATTCACCGGGAACAGGGGTTTACGCTCATTGAGGCTATGCTGTCGTCGGCTATTCTTGCAGTTGGATTGCTCGGCTTAGCAGGTATGACGACATTGTCGTTCACACGTAACAGCGACAGCAATGAAGTGATGGTTGCCACAAACCTTGCGACAGAACTCGTCGAACGGATGCAATTCAACCGAAGGAACCTCGTGAATGGCTATAACGGAATCAATTTGACTTCGGCGAATCCCGCGCTCTGTACCCAGGCTGCACTGACGCAGCCTGTGGCGCGAGGGGATTGTCTGCAGTGGCAAACCCGCCTGTTTGCTTCGGGATTGGCGGGAGTTCAAGCCCAGGTGGCGGTGGCGGCTGTGGGGCCTGTGGGGCTCAATCAAAACAATATTGGCGTGACGGTCACTTGGATCGGATCAAGTCAAAACACCATTGCTGGGGGTTCGGCAGCCTGGGTGCCTGGGACCAAAAGAGTCACGGTGAATACGATGATTGCGCCGGAATGAAAAGTCGACAGGGAAGGGGCGGACGAACGAGATGAGATCGCGAGACAAGCAAGATGAGCAGGGGTTCACACTAATCGAAATCATGGTGGCGACTGCTGTGACCTCCGTGATCGTATTGGCCGGCATGGCGGCTCTGACTATGACAGGCAAGGCCGTGCGGGCCAATGAGCAAACTTCCGATGCTCAACAGAACGCGCGTATGGCGATGGAGATGATTACCCACGATATCAAGATGGCTGGTTTCGGGCCTCCGATCGATCCCTCGAGAAATCCGCCCCCTGTCGGAAACTGTGGAATCGGCGGGATTCCCGTGCCGATCCTTCCTGGGGATAACAATCCAACCGTCGGGGTTCCCGATACGGGACCGGATCAGATCTCGCTCGTGGTGCCCCTCACGTTCTATGGGGCGCCAGCGACTCCGGCTTGGCAGACCACAGCAGTACTAGGGCTAGGAGCTACGGGCTTTGCAAATGTGCCGATCAACGCAGCGATCGTTCCGGGTATGACTGCAGCTGGGTTTGGCGCCAACTCCTTCATTTCGCTCGGCGGCATCGTCATGGCTCAGGTGCAGGGTGCTGCCGCTCCCATCCTATTGACGGTTCCTGATCCTGGGCCGACAATGATTCCCACCGGGACTCAAGTATTCATCCTGCAATGTATCACCTATCAAGTCATTCCTCAGCTTGCCGGCGGTACTCCCGGCGCAGACGTTAACAATATCTGTGGTGGCAATGCCCCCTGCCTGGTTCGCGGGATTGCAAATGCCACGGTTGCCTCATTTGGTCGCGTTCTGCCGAACTGTAATGTCCCGAACAGCCCCTGTTTGCCGATCGTCAACGGGATCGAGGATATCCAGTTTTCTTATGCTTGTGACGGTTGCCTGTTGCCGGCCGCCGGTCTTTCCGAGCCGAATGGTCGGATCGACGACGTGAGTGGGAATCTCATTTTCGATCAACCGGATTACACCTCGAACCAGATTTGGAACAATCCGCCCATGACCCCGTCCGCCATCAAGATGGTCCAAGTGTCGATCGTCGCCCGGCAACAATCGATGGATAACGGGCTCGGGGAAGGGAATTCACAGACAGGACCGGGAGTCTTATCCAGCACCTTCCTCACAGTCGATGACCATCCCCATGCAGGCGGCGTCTTCGTGGCAGGCGATGCTGCGGCGCAGGTTCCTCCCTATGCGTCGGTACGCCGGCGCGTGGTGACCAGAACAGTAGAGACGAGAAATGCGAGGCCTTGGTCCTGAATTGGGAAGGAAGACGACAATGGGTTAGCAGCACAAGAAGTCATCTGTAAGGAACGAACGGGGGGTGAGCCTGATCACCGTCATGATGGTGATCCTGATCATGACCCTGATGGGGATCTCGATCCTTGCCGTCACGGGATCTGAGCGGCAAATTGCCGGTTCTGTCAGTGCCAATGAGGCCTCGGTAGCAGCGGCTGAGTCCTGTGTGAGCACCGGAGCGAATGTGCTCCAACAGTTTTGGGTAAATCATTTCCTGCCGCCCGCGTTGCTCGACAATGCGGTTCCCCCAGGTCCGGTACCGCTCGCCAATGCCGCTGTGTTGGCGGGGGAGCTCATAAATGACGGAGGCAATGTGGATTTCCCCGTTGGAGCTGGCTCTGCGCCAAACCTAGCCATGACGATAGGAAACTACCAGGTGTTCGGCGACATTGACCGGATGTACATCAAATATGCTGCAGGAAGTGAGAGTTCTTCCGGCAGCTCGACTCCGTTGACGGATACGTTCTATCAAATCACCTGTGTTGCGCAAAATTTGACTACCGGAATCACGAGTCAAGTCGGGGCCCTATACGTCTGCAACAATCCCGGATCTTTTTGTCAGCCAAGGCCCTACTAAATCAGCGACAGCTGGATAAGGAGGATCACCATGAAGGACGATGTTCGCCGACAAAGAGAAAGAAAGGGCCTCCATCCAGGCAGCCGGATGGAGGGACAGGGCAGACTGGTCTTGCGCGTCGGGATCATGCTGTTGGCGGTGGGAGTCCTCTCGGTCGTGAGTTTCAGCATCACGCAGGCTGATGACCAGCCTCTTCCCTCGATGACGGTGGGCTATCAGAACGGCACGATTACCGCCATCTATGAGAAGACACTCGACATCGATGGGCGGACCTATGGGGTGGTGCCGGATGTCGTCATGCTTGATCAACATGGAGAGCCGATGGAACTGGGTCATCTCATGGTGAGCGCCGAGGTGAAGTTTCACGTCAAGAAAGAGCAAAGCAACATAATCGACAAGATGATCGTGACTCTCCCCTTCTGACAAGGAAGCGGTGGGCAGGATGTTTGGTGCAACAAGAATGGAGGGTGCCATGAAGAGCCGGAATATCGCCACTCGTGGAACCGTCATGCTGGCCTTGGTAGGTTGCCTCATGGCGCCTGGTGCGCTACGGGCCCAAACTATGGACCAGTATTATGCAGTGCCTCCCTTCGTCAACGACCAAGTTGCGCCTAATATCATTCTGCTGCTGGACAACTCTGGCAGTATGAGCGGCCTGGCTTGCGACCTCTCTAACCCTGCCGATGGAGACTGTAGCGATGCGGGCGATCGGCCGTTTACCAACACGTTCAGTTTCTCCGGCTACTTTGACCCTCTGCTCTGTTATACCTATGATGCCGGCGCTGATGCGCGTTTCGAGCCTGCGACAGTGAAGGCAACCTTGGCGACGCCCTGTTCCAACACTGAATGGGATGGGAACTTTTTGAATTTTGCCACCTTCCGCCGGTTCGATGCCCTCAAGAAATCGATGATCGGAGGCGACTGTTTTATCGCGCGGGCAGCTGACGGGACCTGTCCGACGAACGGAACTCCAGCCCTGAGGACGGTGCGGGCACAAAGGACAGGAGTGAATACAGAGTTGGTGGATACCAACTATGCCGGCGGGGTAGGAGCGAATACGTACGTAGGAAGGATTCCGCTCGCGGACAGAGCAGGCAACCCCGCAACCCTCTGGATCGGCATCTCAGACGCCTATTTCTGTGTCGACAACGATAACTCGTTTAATAGCAACTGCGGAGATGGGTACAGCCAAAGAAAGTACGAACTCAAGATCGGGTACGGCACAGAGCCGACCGGGGTTATTCAGCAGATTGGAGCTCAGGCCCGGTTCGGGCTGTTTGAATTCAAAGCGACCGGCGACGGGGCCAGGATGTTGGTGGGTGTCGGTTCTCGCCAATCGATTGATTTTTCCGGATCGACCGTGGAGACTTTCATCTCCAACACAGCAGCTATGGTGGATGCGGTCCAGGAGTCCTTTCCCTCGACCTGGACGCCCCTGTCCGAATCTCTCTATGAAACGGCCCGCTATATTGCCCAGATCAATTCCACGTACCTGTCCGGTTCCTACGTCTATCCCATTGCCTTTTCCGGAGGCATCTCGAACGGCGTAGCCTTTGGGGCAACAGGAGTTGGCTCAGTAGGCGCGTCTGAAATCAGCGCCCTGACCGGCAGCGAAACCTGTACGGCTGGGGCCGGCTATATCGCCAATGCCTGCGGCCGGGATCCGTACTTTTTCGGAAGCAATCACACCCCGCCTTGGGCCACGACCTCCACGCAGGTCCGCTGCTGCAAGACCTTCGTCATCCTCGTGACAGACGGGGAACCGACGCAGGATACCAATATCCCGGCAGGGAACCAGGATTACGCTCATGGGCAACATGGGCTTCACTGTATCGGTGGGAACACGACGATCCACGCACCCAATGGTACCTGTAATACGAATAGCAACACTCCTGCCGCTACACTGTTGGGGGAACATAAGACTGATTATGCATCGAGCGGGAACCACTATCTGGATGACGTCGCCTATTGGGCCCACACGAATGACCTGCGTCCCTGCACCGCAGCTGGGACTGATGGCACGATAGCGGTGCTCAATGTGACGGGCCATTGCTTGGAGGGGCTTCAAAATATTTCGGTCTACACGTTTTTCGCCTTCGGCAACATCGCCGGCAGAGAAATCTTGATGCACGCAGCCAAGCTGGGTGGCTTCGAGGATAGTAACAACAACAATCTTCCGGATCTGGTGACTGAGTGGGATAAGGTCGTCAATGCGACCGGCGCGCCTGGGACCGACGGTATCCCCGATAATTACTTCGAGTCTTCCAATGTGGACGACCTACAAGATAGGCTGATGGCGACCATCACGGCGATTTTGCGGAAGAGTTCATCCGGAACAGCCATTTCCGTGTTGGCCACCTCTGCCAGCGGTGAAGGGAGCGTCTATCAAGCCTATTTCTATACCAGCACCGTCGGGCAGGCTGGAGCCAATGTGAGATGGACCGGGTATGCGCAGGGCCTGTTCATCGACCATATCGGGAATTTCAGGGAGGATACGGATCAGGATGGAAAACTCATCTATGAAAACGATTACATCGTGAAGACCCGGTACGATAATAATCCGAACAGTCTCACCTATGGGACGGTGTTGGTCGACAAGTACGGGGATGCCAATGGGGACGGGTTCGCCGACAGCACCACGCCGACGATCTCCGGCCTGGCGCTGAAAGATATTCTTCCCTTCTGGGAAGGGGGCAAACAGCTGGCCAACCTCGCCTCCTCGGCGAGAAATGTGTTGACCTGGGTGGATATCGACAATGACGGTCTGGTTGGTGCCGGCGAGGAGATGCAATTCAGTACCGCGAATTCAACGACCTTGAGTCCTTACCTACGGGCCGGCGCCGCTCCCTATACGGCGGACAACATCATCAATTTTGTCCGCGGAGACGAAATCGCGGGGCTGCGCACTCGCATGGTGGAAGTGCCGGTCGGCAGCGGCACCTACAAGGTGTGGAAGTTGGGTGATCCGATCCATTCGACGCCCACTATTGTGGCAGCCCCGCGCACGAACTACGATCTGATTTATGGAGATTCCAGCTACACGGATTTCTTTATCCGGTGGAAAGATCGGCGAGAGGTCATCTATGTCGGCGCGAACGATGGGATGTTGCACGCCTTCAACGGCGGGTTTTACCACAAGAGCGATGATGTGACGACGACGGGCGTGGTCGAGCATGGGTGGTATACGAAGAATCCCACCGACAACAGCAGCGGCCGCCCGCTCGGGGACGAGCTCTGGGGCTACATCCCCTATCAACTGCTGCCGCAGTTGCAGTGGTTGACGAGGGCCGATTATAGCCATGTCTACTATGTGGACCTCAAACCGACAGTGGCGGATGTGAGGATCTTCACGCCTGACGCGGACCATCCGAACGGCTGGGGAACTATTCTGATCGGCGGATTCCGCATGGGAGGGAGTTGCGGAAGCTGCGCTTCCGGCACAGGGGCTTCTCCGATGACGGTCAATATCAGCGGGACAAACCGCAATTTCTACAGCGCGTATTTTGTGCTCGATATCACCAATCCGGATGTCAATCCCAAACTCCTCTGGAGCTTCAGCGATGCCGGGTTGGGGCTTACGACAGCTTTTCCGACAGTAATGCGGGTGAGTCCGACGGCCGATTCGAAGATCGACAACACCAACGCGAAGTGGATGGTCTTGTTCGGATCTGGCCCCAACGGCTATGCGGCAGACTTGTCTGCCGCCTCAACGCAAACAGCCAAGGTGTATGCAGTGGACTTGAAGGTTGGGCCGGGTGCCGCCAATTCGCAGGTGACCACGATGCCGATCGGCTCCTGGCGGTCGTTTCTCAGTAACATTGTGGCGCTGGATAGGAATTTCGACTATCGGCATGACGTGGCCTACTTCGGGCGCACGATGCACGACGGATCCCTGCCCTGGAGGGGCAAGATCTATCGGTTGACCACCAGTGGTTGTGTGAACGCCCCATGCAGTACTTCGACCTGGGGTGTGAACAACGGAGGTAACCGATCAGCCACGGAAATGATTGACACCTTCTATGACTACAATGCATTGACCGGAACCTCGGTGGAAGTGGGGCCGGTAACAACCGCACCGTCGGTGACGATCGATGATGCGAATAAGGTCTGGATCTTCTTCGGAACCGGCCGTTACCTGAGTAACTCCGACAAGACCGATACTGTGCAGCAGTACCTATTCGGAATCAAAGACAACGTGATGAACGGAGGCTGTACCCAGACGAACACCACAAACTGCTTGATCAAGGACTATCAGCCAGATCTGGTCAACACCACAAATGCGGTGGTCTGTGTCGTCTGTGCGACTGGGACGAACCAATTGACGGATCCCAACAATCCCGCTCTGACTGATGTCACCACGGGAGCCAATTCGATGGTTGGGTTGGTTCAGAGCAAGGATGGATGGTATGTCAAGCTGGTGACTGCTGCCGGTACGTCGGCAGAAAGGTCTGTCTCCAGCCCAGTCGTGCTTGCGGGAGCGGTATTCTTTCCGACACTCATACCGACGAATGATTTCTGTTCCTCCACCGGGACGAGCTATCTCTATGCCTTGTATTACAAGACTGGGTCGGCCTACTCGTCTCCGATCATCGGGACCAGTGCTTCCGGTGCGAATACGAACAGCGACACAAGGGTCATGATGGGAGAGGGGGTAGCCTCCCAAGTCGCGGTCCATATCGATGGGCCTGGGACATCGAACGGTTCCTCTACTGGAGGTGGAACTGGAGGCAAGCCACCGATCAAGTTCTGCAGCCAGATGAGCACCGGGAGCAGCGAGTGTAAGGATGCAACCGGACCGAATCCTCCTTGGAGCCGGTATCTAACTTGGGTACGTCAGCGAGCCTGAGTAAAGGGTAAAAAAGGGCCTGGAGGGAACTAGTATCCTGGTTCCCTCCGGCTTAAGCAACAGAGCAGCGCAACGTCCAGCAACCAACGAGATCGTAAATAACTAGTGCTGTACATAAGATTCTTTTCAACGCTCTGTGTTATTGGTTCCCTCCTGTTTATCGGGTGCAATCAGAATTCCGACCGAGGCGACGGGTCTTCTTCTCCGATTGCTGCCTCCTCACAGAACCTTGCCACCATCCGTTTAGCGACAATCACCCCGGATCCCATCACGTTGAACGAGACGGTCAAGGTGATGATCGAGACAGATAATAACCAGTCCGATCCGGCTGGGTTTCAGTACCAATGGATGGCCAACGGTTACCCTCTCAGAGATCAGACGGGGCCGACACTGACGCCGGGTATGTTACAGCGCGGTGACCGTGTGACGGTCGATCTGGTACCGGCAAGAGGGGCGGTTCAAGGGGCTCATTACCAGGCTGGCCCCGTGGTAGTCGGCAATACCCCCCCGGTTGTCACGCATCTCTCCATCGAGCGGCCGGCCGATCCGCATGCGCCGGTCTATGCGAAGATGGATGCTTCCGATGCAGATCGGGACGAGATACAGTTCGATTTTCGCTGGTTTCGCAACGACAAGATTGTGAAACAGGGGCCGGAAACCACATTGGATACGACGGGATTTCAGGCCAAAGATACTCTTGAGGTGGAAGTGACTCCGAGGGACCAGATGTCTGTTGGGAAGGCTGTTCGTTCTGAGTCGATTTATGTCGGGAATAGCCCTCCGAAGATCGTCTCTGCCCCCGCAGACCTCATCGGCCGCGAACGGTACGAATATCGAGTGAAGGCGGTCGATGCGGACGGGGACTCCCTCAGCTTTCTTCTGGAAGTGGCGCCTCTGGGAATGGTGATTGACAAAGAAACAGGGCAACTCGTCTGGCAGATTCCGCCGCAGCAACATGGCAGCCATCGAATTCGCATTGTTGCTGAAGATGGGCAAGGAGGAAAAGCCTTTCAGGAATTCGACTTTACCCTCCCGGCTCCCGACAAGCCTGCGAAACCAGAAGGCGCGTGAATGTACCCATGCTGGTCAACCAATTCTTCTGCTTGTCACTCCAATCAACGGTTTGCTAAGATCACCCCACTATCGCCGGAGGGAGGGAGCACACCTTAGCGCTTGTGCGTAAACTCAAACTACGAGAAGGCACCAATACTGCCGTTCTGTTCGGTCACCACGACCGGCACCTCAAGCTGATCGAAGAGGACCTCGGTGTGCGCCTCTCGGCCCGCGGCGAAGAACTCACCCTCGACGGCGCCCCGGAGGCTATTCGCCACGCGGAACGTATCATCACAGAACTTGCCACCCTCGCCAACGACGGGATGGTACTCCAACCTGATGACATTACCCATGCCTTGAGCGCGCTCCGGAAGAGTCCCGAGGTTCCGATCAAAGAACTCCTCTCCAGCGCGGCGACGATAGTCACAAAGAAGCGTTTTGTCGCGCCGAAGACGCCGACGCAAAAATCCTATATCGAAGCCATCGAGACGCACGACATCGTGATCGGCATCGGCCCGGCTGGAACGGGCAAAACCTATTTGGCCATGGCGATGGCGGTGAGTTCGTTGCTGAAGAAAGAGGTGAGCAGGATCATTCTCGCGCGGCCAGCTGTTGAAGCGGGCGAGAAGCTCGGGTTCTTGCCGGGCGACATGATCGCGAAGGTCAATCCCTACCTTCGTCCTCTCTATGACGCCTTGTTCGACATGATGGATATGGAACGGGCTACGCGCGCAATCGAGCGTGGAGACATCGAGATCGCGCCACTCGGTTTTATGCGAGGCCGCACGTTAAACGATTCGTTCGTTATTCTTGACGAAGCGCAGAATGCCACGGCGGAGCAAATGAAAATGTTTCTCACGCGGCTTGGCTTCCATTCCAAGGTGGTCGTCACCGGCGATATTACCCAGGTGGATCTGCCGCCCGAACGGGTTTCAGGCCTGATCGAGGTGCGGGAGATTCTGCGAGATGTCGAGGGCATCGAATTCATCTATTTCGACGAGCGAGACGTAGTCCGTCACAAGCTGGTGCAGGACATTATAAAAGCCTATGATCAGCATCTGAATCCCACTCAGTTCTCCGGCCCTTCATCCGGCGCGACGGTTCGTCGACCGGCGCCGCATAATAAACAGCCGAAGTCCGCTCACCCTGCTTCACCGCTTGCGGATCCTTGGGGCCAGTCGCATTAATGCCGGTCCATGTGCAGAGTCATGTCCGCCGGGAGACATTTAACCAGGCGCGCTTGGATCAATTGGCGCGGGCGATTCTTTCCAATGTTGGGGCGGCGTCGGGGGAGCTTGGCATCCTGTTCGTAGGTGATCGGCGAATGCGGGGCCTCAACCGCCGGTACCGGGGCAAGGATTGTACGACTGATGTGCTGGCCTTTGCTATGCGAGAATCCCTCACCCCTCATCCCTTACCGTTCACTCCGGTAATGCTTGGCGATGTAGTAATTGCTGTGCCAACGGCAACCCGCCATGCCAAGCAGGGCCAAAGATCGCTGAATGAAGAGCTGACGGTTCTTTTGGTCCATGGCATTCTTCATCTCTGCGGCTACGACCATGAGCGGAATGAAAAAGAAGCGCGTCGGATGCATCGTCGTGAACGGATGATTTTGCAGTCGCTTGTGCGGTGGCCGAAACTAGTGGAGAAATCGGCACGTACGACAAACACAAGACGAGGGGGCGGGCGTGAAAGGCACGACCGGCAAGATCCAAAGAATCGGCTAGGAACGACTGGCTCCCCAGTCTCTCGAATGGTTACGCTCCACGGGTAGATCTATGGGATGGCTGCAGCGACTGAGTGACGGGCTTACCAAAACGCGCAATGTTGTTCGCGGGTCTATGGATCGCCTGCTTGGCCGTGCGGTGGATCCTGCCCTATTGGAAGAATTCGAAGGGGCTCTCATTGCCTCCGATCTCGGTGCCCGCGTCGTGGATCGTGTGATGGAGCGTCTCAAGAAACAGCTTCAAGGGACCGATGCTTCACAGCCCGGTCGGGTGTATATGATATTGCGGGATACCCTGTTGGATGTACTAACGCCTGTGCAAGGGCCGTCGTTGGAGTCCCTGCTCGCGAAAGCTCCCAAGCCCTTTGTTATCCTGGCGGTGGGCGTGAACGGAGTGGGTAAGACGACCACGATTGCCAAGATTGCGCAACGGCTTGTGCAGGCAGGGAAGGTGCCGTTGCTGGTGGCTGCCGATACTTTTCGCGCGGCTGCGATCGATCAGTTGCAAGTCTGGGCTGACCGAGTCGGCGCCGATGTGATCCGTCACCGCCATGGAGCCGATCCTGCCGCCGTTGCGTTCGATGGGATTGTTGCCGCAAAAGCCCGACAGGTGGATGTGGTCCTGATCGATACGGCTGGTCGGCTACACACGAAGTCGAATCTCATGGATGAACTCCGCAAGATCACGCGTGTCATCGCAGGGGAATGTCCGGGCGCGCCGCATGAAGTGTTCCTCGTGCTGGATGCCACAGTCGGGCAGAACGCACTGTCCCAAGCCCGTCAATTCCATCAAGCGGTCGGTGTCACAGGCTTGGTCCTGACGAAGCTCGACGGCACTGCTCGTGGAGGGATCGTCGTCGCGATTGCCGAGGAACTGAAGTTGCCTGTGAGGCTGATCGGAGTCGGGGAGTCGGTTGAGGATCTGCAGGATTTCCAGAGCACTGCATTCGTGGACGCGCTCCTGGGGACATCGGCGCCGCCTTCAGCCTAACTGGGTACTCACAAAATACGCCACCGCATAGACTGTGACGCAGGGGCACCGGCTGGTTTTTCTTGTTTATTGGTCATTTGGTTTGTAATCTCTGTGGGATCCTGTCATTTTCTTCTCCGTCGCTGTCGCCTGTGTTAGGCTAAGTTCGCGAATTGCCCAGAGGTGACACGCCAGGTTCCCCGTCCCTGAGACCGGAATATGATCAAGGTTTTGGTTATCGATAACGACCGCATGAACTGCGAGCTGATGCAGTCCGTTCTTGCTCGACACGGGTATCAGGTACTGTCGGCGACGAGTGGAATCGAAGGCTTAACCATTTTCCGTCAGCAGGCTCCGCGTGTCACCATTCTTGATCTTCACATGCCTGAAATGGATGGACTGACTGTTCTCAAAGAAATCCGTGCATACGATCCCCATGCGCCGGTGATCATCCTGGGCGGCGGAGCGACCGAGGAGCAGGAAAATCACGCGCGGGGATTACGCGTCACCGATTTTATCCGGAAGGGCCTGTCGCTTGATGTGCTGGTCGAATGTATCAGCCGAGTGGTGCAGCTCCCGGCGAAATCCTTTCCTCCTCTGCCCCTGGCAAACAGTGCAGCCATGGCCGATACAGGGGAAACGATCCTCGTGGTCGATGATGAGTCCTTGGTCCGCGACCTCCTCGTGCAGTTCCTCAGTCTCCGAGGCTATCAGGCACTCGGCGTGAAAGACGGCCCCGAGGCCCTTTCAATGGTGAAGCAATCGTCCCCCGACCTGATCCTCCTTGATCTGTTCATGCCCGGTATGGATGGCCTCGAGGTGCTTCGGCAACTCCGTCAACGCGAATATCCCGGCGCGGTGATCATCATCACCGGGAGTCACGGCAAAGAGCAAGCCTGGGCCATGGAGCCACAAGAAGTTATCGGGAAGCCGATCGACTTGGACCAGTTACTGATGTCCATTCAGCTTGTGCTCGTCTGTCGCGAATGCTAAAACTCTTCCGATGTCAATCGGAAGCAGGATAGTCGCTTTTCCCTGTCTCGTTCTTGCCGCGCTCCTCAGCCACGGGGTTCTCGGTATCGCCTGCGCAGCTGAGCCGGTACCGCCGGGAGTCACCATTCGGCATCATGACCTTTTCGTCCAGATTTTCCCAGAGGAGCATGCCCTCATCGCAAAGGACCGGCTGACTGTCTGGGTGCCGCAGCCGGAGATTCCGATTCACTTCTCTCTTGCCGGCACACTGCAGATCGACCGCATTGCACTCGTGTCCGGATCGGCCGGGGCGGAGGCCTCGATTCACGACGTGCCGTTTGAAATTGAGTATGGTTCTGCACGGGAGTCGGCCCAGGTGGTCCGTATTCCATCCCATGTCGTGGCTGCTGGATTGGTGACACTGGATGTGTACTACCATGGCGTCATCAACGATCCGCCGCGAGATCCGCGCCATCTTCGTTTCGTGACACCCAGCGAAACTGCTGGGCATATCGGGCTGGAAGGCGTATATGTGAGCAGTGAGAGCCACTGGTATCCCGATATCTCTGAGTCACTCAGTACCTATGCTTTGGTAGTTGCCTTGCCAAGGGGGTGGACCGTCGTAACCCATGGAAAGGCCGACGAATCTCACGCCTGCCCAGCCGGACTCTGTCGCAGCGAGCAGATGACGCTGACGGAATGGGCGGTGACGCAGCCGAGCGAGGCCCTCACGCTCGTGGCCAATACTTTTGCCACCTCGTCTCGTGACTGGACGGCCAAGACTGGCCAGAGGATTCAGCTTTCGACCTATCTCTTCCCCGACGACGCCCATCTGGCCGAGGAATACCTCGATGCCACCGCGCGCTACTTGGACGCCTATATCCCTCTGCTGGGCCCCTATCCGTTCGAAAAATTCTCCGTGGTTGAAAATTTCTTTGCGAGCGGGCTCGGCATGCCCTCATTCACCCTGCTGGGGAGCGGCATCATCAAACGCCATTACGTACAACCATATGCACTCGGCCACGAGATCGTGCACTCGTGGATCGGCAATGGGGTCTTCAATCGCGCCGATCGCGGGAACTGGGTGGAGGGTCTGACCACCTACCTGGCCAATTATTATTGGCATGAACTGACGGGAGATCGCGCGCAAGCGCGGGACCAGCGTCGCCTGATGGTACAGGGATACAATCTTCATGTGCCGCCTGAGCGGGACTATCCGGTTGCGCAATTCACACAGAAAGAAGATGAACGTGATAACGCCATCGGCTATCAAAAGGCCGCCATGCTGTTTCATCTCCTGCGCCAGGAGGTGGGGGAGGAGACCTTCTGGCGGGCCCTGACGAGCTTGATCGTGCAATATCGTGGCAGGTATGTGGAATGGCGCGATCTCGAGCAGGTTTTTGCAGAAGAGAGCCGCCGGGATCTCCGATGGTTTTTCGCGCAGTGGGTGGAGCAGGATGGGGCACCGGTGCTGTCGTTATCGGAGGCCGTCACCCGTCCGGTGGCGGGGGAGCCGGCGCAGGTCTTTCAACTTGAGGCTACGATCGTCCAATCGAACAAGCCGTTTCGCGTTCCCCTCCGGCTTCGGATTCGCATGGAGGATGACCGCGAGCAGATGCTGACGGTGCCGCTGCGTTCCCTGCGTGAGAAGATCTCCGTGACCTTGCCCGCCCGCCCGATCACGATCGATCTCGATCCCGAGTTCATGACCTTCCGGCGGATCGCTCGGCAATCGCTGTCGCCGGTGCTTAATCACTATGTGACCGATCGGCGGCGATCGGTGCTGATGGGGTTTACGGATGAGCCGAGCCATCCCTCGCCCTTTCGGGACATCGTCGCCCGCATCGAAACCCAGGAGCAGCAGAAACCGGCCGGTGAACGAACGGTGATCGCCTCGCTGTCTCAGGATGGGCTGTTGCCCCAGGAAGGTTCGGTGTTAGTATTGGGCAGCCAGGAATCCCGTCAGGGGATTCAATCGATCCTAACCAGTCACTGCGGCGACCGCACAGCCCTGAGCGACAGGGGTGTCACCGTGATGGGGACAGAGCATGAAGGGCCAGGGCTAGCCCTGCTGGCCAGCTGCCACAGGGTGGATCATCCGGGCAGCGTCGTGACGGTGTTGTATGCGGCCACGCCGCAAGCAGTGGCGAAGGTGGCGCGGCTGCTCTTTTTTTACGGATGGAATAGTTTCGTGTTGTTCAAAGATGGAGCGGTGGCTGCCCGCGGGGAGTGGCCGCTCGCGAGCGATCGTACGGAGGTGCGTCTCGATGCAAGCAATCCCATTCGGTAAGTGGTGCATGATCGGGCTCGTTTGTCTCTTGCTGGGTGAGCAGACGGGACAGGCTGAGGGCCTTGCGTCGAAGGCTCGGGCGGTTGCCGCTCACCAGGCTGAGCGGCATCTGAAGAATATTCGCCAGCTGACGGTGGGCCGGCAGAATGCCGAAGCCTACTTTTCTTTCAGCGGGACCAAGTTGATTTTCCAATCCACGAATAATTGGATGAAGGACACCTACGCGGCCACGCTCGAACCAGCCGATGCCGGGCTTGGTTGTTATCAGATGTATGTGATGGACCTGGAAAGCGACACCGTGCGATTGGTGAGTACCGGAGCCGGCGCCACGACGTGCGGATACTTTTTCCCGGGGGATCGCCGCGTGCTCTATTCATCGACCCATGCGTCAGGGCCGAATTGTCCGCCGAAGCCGAAGCGGGAGGGGGCCTACCGCTGGGCCTTGGATGACTATGATATCTATGCCGTCCGCATCGATGGACAGGAGATGCAGCGCTTGACCTCCACGCCAGGCTACGACGCGGAAGCAACCGTGTCGCCGGACGGCAAGACGATCGTCTGGACATCCGTGAAAGACGGGGACCTGGATCTCTATGCGATGAATCTCGATGGTTCGCATCCCCGGCGGCTAACCAGCGAGATCGGCTACGACGGCGGAGGCTTCTTTTCGCCGGACAGCAAGCGCATCGTCTATCGGGCCGCGCATCCCACCGATCAGGCGGAGATCGATAAGTACAAGGACTTGCTCAACCAGAGGCTGGTGGAGCCGGGACAACTTGAAATTTTCGTGATGAATGCGGATGGAAGCGGCCAGCGGCAGGTCACGTCGAACGGCGCCTCGAATTTCTCGCCGTTCTACTTTCCCAACGGCAAAAGGATCATCTTCTCATCGAATATTGAAACGAAGGGCGAGGGAGGCAGGCCAAGTTTTCATCTCTACGCAATCGGTGAGGATGGCCAGGGCCTCGAACGGCTCACGTTCGACGGACAATTTAACAGTTTCCCCATGTTCTCGCCGGATGGCGCCAGCCTGGTGTGGGTATCGGATCGACAGGCCAAGACGCCCGGAGAGTTCAATGTCTTTCTCGCAGACTGGGTTCCCTGAATCCGGTATTCGCTCAGCGTGAGTCGTTAACGTGTAGACCGATTCTCATGGCTCTCCCACGATTCGCGATTCGCGATTCACGATTCACGCCTGTTGCCTCCTTCCTCCTCTCCGTCTGCGCCCTCATCCTTGCGTTCGTGGGATTGTTCGAATGGGATGTGCCGCTGACCAGGTTCGTCCGTTCCCTCTATCCCTCGGCCGGCGCTGAACCCAATCAATGGCTGCTTCTGTTCAGCAACATCGGTGACCGCATAGCCAAGGGGGAATCGCTGGTGGTCCTGAGCTTGGGGCTTCTGGCGGTCGGGTATGGGTTGAAACATCCACAGTGGAAAGATGCCGGCTGGCGAAGTCTTATTGGACACGGCCTAGCAGCAGTGAGTGCCAATATTTTAAAACATGTCATTGGCCGTCCGCGCCCCAAGTTCATGCATGCCGGCAATCTCGAGTTGTCTCCAGTCAGCGGTAGCGGCTGGGATTCGTTCCCGTCCGGGCATGCAGCGGCAGCGTTGGCGGTTGCAACTGTACTGGCTGTAAAGTTCCCGCGAGTGAGATGGCCCGTTCTCGCTGTGGCAGTGGCCGTTGCCGCCAGCCGAGTTTTCCGTGGGTCGCACTATCTGACCGACGTGGCCGGAGGAGCGGCTTTGGGCTGTGTCATGGGAATGGTTGCAGCCCATCCCTGGCGTGAATGGCGCCCATCGATCGGTATTGCGATCAATCGGATGACGCCATTTTTTGTGGTCACGCTCGCATTGGTCTGGACGATTGTGCATCTCCCGTCCGAAGGCTGGCCATTTCAACAACTCTTGTGGAGCGGCCTGGTCCTCACCCTGGTGGGACTTGCGGGCCATGTCTTGTGGACTGTGCAGGTGTCATGGTGTCCGGTCTGGCTCTCCGGACCGCTGACTCGTAGTCTCGTGGGAGTGGGATTAGGGATGACGACCGGCTCCCTGTTTGTCACGATCATCGTCCTGTTCGTCTGTGCTTCGCGGTGGCTTGAAAGTTTACCGGGTCAGGTTGAATCTAGGGTTGATGGTCATGGAGGGCTATGGGCAGCCATGGCGGAGGGCCTATTCGTTGCAGCGATGTTGCTGGTGCTGGGAGCGAGCTATGCCCTGAAAGGCATCGTACCGATGTAGCCTTGTTCGTTTGGTTTATTGTGTTTGTCTTGTTTATTTGGTTGAACCAGACCAACCAGATCAACCTTTCAATCAATGGCCGAGTACGCTGGGCTGAGGAGGTGGGACCGCAGCTTCTGGCACCGTCACCATCGGCTGGTTGGCGAGCAGCACGTAGCCGTAGCGTTTGAGAACGGGGACCAGGGTAACTGCTTCTGCCGGCAATTTTGACTGCGCATTCTCTGGTAGTAAGATCATAACTCTCTTTGACTCTTTCAGGGCCGTCCGTATCCTGTCCTCTTCCCCTCTATGTACGAAGAGTGTCTTACGTCTCGCGTAAAATACTGATGACGCTCTCGTGGTGCCATAGGCAATGAATTGATCCTGGGGGGTGAGGTTCAGTCCCGCTGCATAGGCAAGTTCCTGGGGAGGCGCGACCATATATCTATTGATGTGGGGAATGACGAGGACGATGATGATGAGGACCAGACTGGCCAAGGTCGCCCCTGCTGCCCAAAACGCTCCTCCACGCCGTTCATCGTTCAATCCCAGGTATCCCACTAACCCCATACCGATTAACAACAGAGTCGCAAGCAGATAGGGACCGCTGCCGAGATCGACCTGTCCGGCCAGGGGGAATTCCTTCACCAGCTTGGAGGCGTAGGTTGCGTAGAGTGTGGGGAGGGAGGCAAAGGCGATGGCCAAGAGATACCCCACCCCCATCATGAGATGAATTGAACCACGAATTCCTTTTGTCGTCGGATCTTGGAGGCATCGCGACCAGTAGGAGGCCGTCAATATAGCGGCGGCAGGAAACAATGGGCCAATGTAGTGGGGCAGACGGGTTGAAGAAGCGGTGAAGAATATGAAAACGCCCACGACCCAGAGAGATGCAAAGAGATCGAGCTCGGATGCTTCATAGGGATCTGGATGTGTTCGTGCGCGGCGTATAAGGTACCAATCTTTGAGAGTGTGATAGAGCGGGATAGGCAGCAGTGCGCTCCAAGGAAAGAAGCCGATGAGTAAGACCGGGAAATAGAAGAAGATGGTCCCGTAATGTCCTTCCATCGGGCTGAAGAATCGGCCGATCGTATGGACCTTCGCGCCTGAGGCATAGGCCTCGCCATGCACGATGAACATGGCTGCATACCAGGGCGCAGCGAGCAGGATGAACAGCAGCATGCCCGCAAGGGGGAATCCCTTCTGCCAATACTCGGGCCAGCGGCGCGCCCAAGTGAGGTAGAGCACCGCCGCGATGAGGGGCACGGCGAATCCGACAGGTCCCTTCGTCAGCGTGGCGAGAGCCATACCGATATAGAATGCCCAGATCCACCGGCGTACGCCGTTTTCTCCGTGCAGCCCCAGCCAGAATCCGTACAGCGACGCTGTGGTGAAGAAGATCAGGACACTGTCTGTCAGTGCCATGCGCCCGAGTCCAAGGATTTCCAGGTTGAGCAAGAGCATCAAAGCGCCGAAGAGTGCAATGGTTCGGTCGCGCTGGTGTATGAGAAACAGGTAATGGATGAGAATCAACCCAACGCCAAAGAGAGCTGAGGGGAATCGTGCCGCGAACGTATTGACACCGAACAGGCGGTACGACTGATCCATCAACCAATAGATAAAGACCGGTTTCGCGACGCGCAGCTCACCATTGAACGTGGGCGTCAGGCGGTCCCCCGACTCGAACATCTCGCGCCCGGCCTCGGCGTTTCGCCCCTCGTCTTGGTCGGTCAGGCCCATGTCGCCGAGCCCTATGAAGAACAGCAGTCCAGACAGCAGGAGGAGGGCCAGGAGAATCAAAGCGTGGTGAGAACGGTCGGTCGTGGTCATGAAATCGTTCTAATTGTGTGATGGCCGCATACGTTGAGAATGTTGGATCGCAAAGAGTTATGTTCGTGGAGAGGAGGGGCCGATCGGCTGGTTTGCCTGGTTCGAGCGAGAGATCAGCATCAGGTTGCGAATATAGACGATGGCCCCGATGCTCTGTCCTGCGATGAAGACAGGATCTTCTCGATAAATCGCAAAGGCGAGCGTGATGAGTCCGCCTATCAGGCT
>JACAFD010000062.1 GCA_013388555.1 Nitrospirota bacterium
ACTTAAAATCCCTCGTGCCCAAAAGGCGCATGCCGGTTCAATTCCGGCCTCCGGCACCAGAAGCTGTCGTACCCTTTTGGGTGTAACAACAGTTCGACAACCAATCTGTGTCACGATAGACCGGTCAGACCACAGGCTAATCAAGTCTGTTGAAATCTAGACCATACTCTTCCCGGGATCGCCGTATCTCTTGGTGTGGTGAGCCGTTGGCTGAATGACTCTTGACGGTGTGTACTGATTCTCAGCGTCCGCTCAGTGCATCAGGTGAGAGCGTTCGTGCCCTTCGATCTTTCGGGCCGTAGCGGTGTAAGGCTTATCTAGGCTCAGGATGTTTCAGGTCTTTGTACGATCGGTTGTCCGCTGGTCAGGTAATTGCCGGCTGAGTTTTCGACATCGTCTCCCTGCTTCAACAATTGCTCAAGAATAGGAACCTTCCGGGCTTCCTGTTCGGCCTCCTCGAGGAATTTGACCAACTGTTTCCCGGTTTCCCGCTCCACTGCGAGTTCCGCCTGTAAGTCCGCCATCTGCTTCAGTGCCGAGCGAACGGTCAGGAGTTCCTGCCTCAACTGCCTGGTTCGCTCCTGCTCTGCCTTCAGGAGTGATTCGGGCGTGTCGCTTCGTTCGGGTGGGATCGCGAGATGAGTATATTGGCTATTTTGCTGTGCCTGGACTTCTTGGCTGTCTGCAGAGAAGAACTGCGCTACAAATTTCTTTAGGGCAGAGCAGAAAATACCTGACGAAGGGGATGGCGGAGAGGCTGAGGCATATGGCCTGGCTCCATGCGAATCAGGAGACTGGGGCGGAGTTCCCGTCGTGCCAAAGGAAACCCCCAAGAAGCTGTCAAGCATCTTGGGTGTCGAGGTCAGCGACCGATGTCTGTTTGTGATCATTCTGGAGAAATTTCTAATTAGTATTTCCTTGAACCCTCAATTATCTCCTGGATGTCAATCTGACTTGCACAGCTGCTATTGTGGCGCCGAATCTTGTCCTCGATCAGCGCATAGTGCCTGCAAGACAACTTTTACACCGTCACGGACCCGTGTGGATAGCTTTTAATCATCTCGGTATCTCCGACCGGGTTGGCGGGACAAGCGCGCTGTGGTCGAGCGGATTACCTACAGTGTTGTTGATCCGACCTTCAGCGGTAGACGCCGGCTATGCCCGAACAAGAAGATGATCGATGAAAGCAGGTTCATCGGTGCGCATAGCTGCGGGGGTTTCGATAAACCGTTTCAGTTTCATCCGGTCATGTTGGCTCACCTGGATCACTTCCAGCCCAATCCAGTGATCGCGAACTTGTCTGACTTCCGCCAGCCGGATGTCGACAAAGGACTCTTCGCTTTCCAGCCATAATTGAACTTTTACAAAGTCCCCAACGGCCATCTGATCCGGGGTAGTGGGTGTGCAGCCAGTCTCTGAGAATTCGAGAACGCATCCATCCGCCTCAAGTTGCCTGCTTACGTTTGCCAGCAGACAGTCAATTGTGAACTTCGGGCTGGCCCAACCGGTCTTTTGTTTCGTAAGTGCCATCATGGTATTCGCAGGATAGTCTGGAATGGGTTGTCTGGCTATACCTCGGTGGGTGGGGGAGGCTTACTCGAAAAGGTAGGGTATGGGGCAGCGTCCAGACCTCGTATTCTCTGCAGAATGCTGGAAGGTCCGTCGCCTCAACCTTCCGCGGGGTATTCGGTGGATGGGAGGATAACAGTTGGGGCCTTCGAGAGGCATATCGAGACACAGTCCACTCTGCTACTATGTAACTACTCTGTAAATGTATAAGCCAGACAGATTCGCAGGTCACGAACGAGGAGGATACTATGATATGTCGGTCACCCTCTCAGAAATTCCTGTTGCTTGGGGCCATTCTTGCGGGTTCCGGCGTAGCTGCCGGTGCTTTTGGCGCCCATGCCCTCAAGGAAATTCTGGATGCACCGATGCTCCAAGTGTTCGAGACTGCAACAAGATATCTGATGTATCACGCCTTTGGACTCTGTATCGTCTCTTGGGCCATTGACAGGTACCCCGGGCGAGGCCTTCAAAAATCCGGATGGCTCTTTATCATCGGGATGCTTCTTTTTTCAGGGAGTCTGTACGGCGTGTCCCTTGCGGGGATCCGGTGGTTGGGAGCCGTGACCCCTGTTGGCGGGCTTGCATTCATCATTGGCTGGCTCTTTTTGGGGTGGGGAGTGTGGCGGGATGTGTCTTCTCGCGCCGCGAACCAAGCGTCCTCGCAGTGATGCGAGAAGCGCGTGAACGAACTTGTTTATTTGGTTTGTTTGGTTTATTTGGTTGAATGAAACAAGCCAGATAAACAAGAACACCTAGTCCCGCCGGTTCTGCGTCGCGGGTGAGCCGCTAGGGTGGGCAGCTGGCTGTTCTCTTTCCACTAATTGACCCCCAGCCTCCTTGGGAGTTCACGAAGGTCCCTTCGAGACGGTGGCCTTCTTTGCTGAATTGCAGGCTATCCTCTTGGACCAGACGATCCAATTCCCACCGTAAATAGACGTTGTCGCCGAGTACAATTGATTCCACCAGTCCAGGCAGGGTCACCTGGGTATTTCCTACAGGTGGAAAGAGTAATGAAAGCTTCTGTTCCTGATGGTTTCGCTGGTGGTTATGAATGATCCATTGCCAGGTTCCGCACAGTCGAGCCTGTCCGCGAAGCCCACGTACTCGATCCTTCCAACTCCGGATCCGGTCCCATTCCTGATAAGTGGCCTGCATGGTATTCACTTCCATGCGAGCGGCTTGTTCCAAAACGGATACTAACAGGCCCGGTGTTGAATCCCCCTGACTCTCCTTGGTCCATTCGGGGGAAGCTACCAAGACATAGAGTCGATTCAGTGAGTCATTCCAGGGCGTTTCCCCTTGTTGATCTAGCCAGGCCCTGGCTTCTTGGGATCCGAATAGTTGGTGGGTCACTGTCGTGAGTTGCCGAGCGTTCACAGCCTCCCTCACGGTGGAGGCGAGACGCCAGGCAGACAGATTGCCGATCAATCGATTGGCCGCCGCTGTCAGGTCCGATACCAAGAGTTCTTTCATGAGTTTGGGCGGCATGGGATGCGTTCCCAACGTTCTAGCCGCATCACCCAATTGGAGTGCGGGGCCAATTGCCGACACAAACAGGTTGTTGGCTCCTTTGTCGGACTCTATCTTGGCCAACTGATCAGAATGGGCACGAATAACTGAGGGAAAATCTGGCAGGGAACTTGGCAGGGACTCGTCTGCCTTTGCATTGAGCCAGGTCCCCAATAGAGCGACCATCACCACAAGGGCGAGACCCATCCCTGAGAGGATATGCTGAATAACGTAGTTGTGATGGCGCATCACAATACTGTACCGCGCTTCCGCCCGCACCCTCAAGAGTGCACAGTTGATACAACAATGGGAAGGAGAAACTGGTTAGAGACCTTGGAAGCAGGTCTTAAGGAACGCGGCAGTTGCTCCCCAAGCGTCAGCCATGGCGTCGGCCCGATAGTTCTCCACGCCTTGTTCATTGCAGAACGCATGGGGAGCCTCTTGATAGGTTCGGATGTCGACAGGCTTCTTGTACTCGGTTGCTGCCGCACGAAGCCGGTCCACATCCTGACCGGACACCCACTGGTCCTGCCCGGCCTGGTGATAGAGCACTGGACAGAATAGGTCTTTAATCTCGGTTTCAGGCTGCATCACTCGACCGTAATAAATGACCGCTGCTCGAAGCCGTTTCCGTTGACAGGCGAACTTGAGTGCATACGATCCACCCATGCCGAAACCGACTACCCCATGGATATTTTGCTTTATGTGGTCGCGCGTATTCAGGAATTCACAGCAGGAATTGATGTCTTGCAGGACGAGCGACTCATTCAGCTTGTTCATGAGCGAATCCGCAACCGCTGCGTTGGCTGTGACCATGCCGCCCAGCCGCCCATACAAATTCGGGATAATGACGCCATAGCCTTCGCAGGCTAGCTTAGCTCCAAGATCCTTGATTTGCGCGGTCAGTCCCCAGGCTTCATGCAAGAGGACGAGGCCGGGGTAGCGCGCTTTTCCCTGCGGCCAAAACTGAATACATTCCACCTGCACATGTTTCGACATGCGTGTCTGGATATAGGGATCGACGGCAGCGTCTGTCAGGGTGGGAATGGCGACGCCACTCGGAAAGCGGGCTGTGCTGGTGCCGATTTGATCCAATGTAAAGGGAGCGAGGGTCGCTGTCATTGCGGCAAGCTCTTTTCCATCCAGGTCTTGTCAGTTGTACCTTCTTCATGCAGGGCCGGATGACACGCGCGAGTACTATAGGGACCAGGCCGATGGGCTGTCAATCGTACAGCTTGGTCAGGTATTAGTTGACCCAGCGTTCGATGGGGGCTAAAGTTTTTCCATTGTCATAGAGGGTGTGACGACAATGCCGCTTAGTATCGGTCTCATCGGTGCCGGCCGGCATGGCAGCCGCTATGTCTATCATATTCTGCATGATCTCCCAGAGGTGCGCCTTGCCGCTCTCTGCCGAAAACGGATCGGGGAGGAAGTGCCATGGCTTTCGACAGTAGAGATTCCGATCTACGGCGACTATCGCGCATTGATTGCAGATCCGGCCGTGGAGGCCATCGTCGTGGTGGTCCCTCCGTCGCTCCATCCTGGGATCTGTCTTGAAGCCGTGAAAGCGAGGAAGCCGCTCCTCATTGAAAAGCCGTTGGCAACGACAGGTCGAGAAGCCCGCGTGATGGTCACGACGGCAGAAGAAGCAGGCGTGTTGTTGATGCCGGCACAGACTATGCGTTTCGACTCGGCAATTCTTCTTTTGAAAGATCACTTGCCGAAGATCGGCCGGCTCCGGTATGCCACCTTCACCAGTAGGATCGAAACGAAAACCAACACTCAGGTTCGTTCACCAATACCCGGTCAGCGTGGGGTCCTCTTGGAGTTGGGGGTTCACTTGCTGGACCTGGTGCCTTTTCTCACAGGCGAGCAGGTGGTCGCCGTCCGTTGCGAGCTGGATCAGCTTCCGACAGCGGCGCCGGACACGACGGCGATCGTACAGGCCAAGACCGAGAGCGGCATACGATGCGTCCTGGACATTGCGCGGGTTGTCGGGGGGCGGGTTGCGAGAACGGAGTGGGTGGGAACCCAAGGGCAGATCGCAGCTGATTGGTTTCACCACCGAGTGACAGGCGTCATCGGTGACGCAGCGCCTCTCGAATGGATCGTTCAAGCGCAGCAGACAATTCTCGACACGCTTCGCGCGTTCGCCTACGCTATCGAAACAAAGACCCCGCCGCCCATCACAGGGCGTGATGGATGTCGGGCCGTCGAAGTGGCCGATGCCTGCTACCGTTCGGCAGAACTGGATGGAGCCAGTGTCAGCGTTCGCGAAATCCGTGAAGCGTGAAGCGTATCTTGTGTAGATATTGGAGCCGGTTCTTTGGCGAGAGACGAACGACGCTTCACGAACAACGCGCACTCTTGGGCTAAGTATCGGCGACGATGTGCGTATCCGTTTCTTCTACCCCTTCAACCTGGTGAATCTTTGTGATCACGACATCGGAGAGGGCTAGTTCGTCCGCGACGCTGATGAACAGTATGATGTCGGGCCGTCCGAAACAAGAGTGAGCCTGTTCGATCCCGGCAAGGCGTTTGAGGGATTGCAGCACATCTTTTGTTCGTCCGGCTTTGACCTTGATTAGAATATAGGCTTTTGTTGCCATTGCGCCCCCCCTGTTGTTATTGTGCGCCGCCCGGCATCTCCCGCCGCCGTTGCGCAAATACCTGGTGCATATTCTGTCCCCGTCGTTCCAAGCTGATACGTGTTTTCGCAACGAGTCCCATCAACGAATCAAAATCCTCCAGGGTGATATTAACCTGACGAAACCCGGGCGCCAATGCCTCTCGCTGATCGATCGCCGTGGCATCCCACTGGTCAGCCAGTGCCTCAAGGACACGTGACGTCCAACCTGCCGAACGGAATCGAGATAGGGTTTCCTGTGCATCGCCGACTTTCTGTGCCGCAAGCGCCAGACGCAGAAATGCCTGCACGTCCGGATCGCTCCCTTTCGTGAAGGCTGATTGAGATTGGATGACTGCTTTGATGACGCGATTTGCCTCGGGAGTGCCTTCAGGAGGAAGCACGTCGGCATCGTGGAACATCGCGAGGACAGCCATGGACGCTCCAACTCGCCCAGTTGAAGTCGCGGCATGATCAGACGTCTGGGCCATGAGTAAACTGCCTGATCCAGCGATGAGATCTCCGAGTAGAAAGCACAAAGACAGAGGGCCAAGTAACATGATATGAGACGCGCGTTCTGATGGAGTTGATCGAAGGCAGAGGGAGAGACTCGGCATGATGGGGATTATACTGCAGGGCAGGAGGTGGTGCTAGTGACCCAATGTGATGGAGACGTAGTAGCGCACAAGGTAGTCGGGTCCCAAGAGGGACGGGCGTGATGGTGATGGGGCATATTATGACGTGGTGTTATCACTTGCATTTGAGGAGGCTAAAGAGTAGACTGCAGCCTGTGTCATCGCGATAGGCTTGGTGGTGATACCACAAGAGAGAGACAAGGCCTAAGTACGATGTTGTTTTGGTTCTGCCCGGGAATTTGATCGGAAGCCAGCCTTGAGCCGCCATGGTGTGTGCGTCTTCGGCCCATCCCTTCCTCACTTGGTTCTCGAGTCCAAGACAACATACATTTTCAAAGGAGGAGCCCAATGGGTTCGAAGATCTATGTCGGCGGTTTGCCGTATTCCACAACTGAGCAGGAACTGAGTGGCTTGTTTGCTGCCCATGGAGCGGTGACTTCATCCAGGATTATTACAGATAAGTTCACCGGCCAGTCCCGGGGATTTGGATTCGTGGAAATGTCCTCGGACGCGGAAGCGCAGGCAGCAATCACCGCGTTAAACGGCACTGAGTTAGGCGGCCGCACATTGACCGTCAACGAAGCGCGTCCTCAGGAACCACGTACTGGTGGCGGCGGTGGTGGCCGCGGTGGCCGTGGTGGTGGCGACCGGTATTAAACCGCAACGCGTAT
Source organism: Nitrospirota bacterium (assembly GCA_013388555.1). Classification (GTDB taxonomy): domain Bacteria; phylum Nitrospirota; class Nitrospiria; order Nitrospirales; family Nitrospiraceae; genus Palsa-1315. The sequence goes on from JACAFD010000062.1 coordinate 7,011, forward strand.
TCACACGACGGGGCTGCCTATCAGGCAGCCCCGCTATTTTTCCTTCCTAGCATTGCCCATCACGTCGATGCGTTTCTCGGCTCACTGACCAAGCCGAACCGTGCAGTTCCAGGAAGTGTGCCCCATACAAGGAGTCTTATGCCTACGTTTGCTGAAATGAATTTGCCCCAATCCCTTATCCAGAGCCTGACACAGGCTGGCCTGGTGACACCTACGCCGGTGCAACAGGCGGCCATTCCAGTGGCGCTGAAAGGCCGGGACATTATGGCGCAAGCCAAAACCGGGAGCGGGAAAACACTGGCGTTTTTATTGCCGATTATCGAGCAGGTCATGCGACAGGACGCTTCTGCACCCGCGCCTGTCCCCTATACCAAGTCCGGACCACGCCAGGGGTCGGGACCGAAGTTTTTGGTGTTGGCGCCCACGCGGGAATTGGCCCTCCAAATCGAAATGGAACTTCGAAAGTATGCTCCATTGTCCGTGACCTCTTTGTCGGTGTACGGCGGGACACCGATTGAACGCCATTACCGTGCATTGCAACGCCCCCCTCTAGTGGTAGTCGGTACGCCGGGTCGGTTGCTCGACTTGGCCGGTTCCGGTCACTTAAAGATGGGTGGTGTAACGTTTCTGGTCATGGACGAGGCCGATCAGATGTTGGACCGAGGGTTCCTGCGGGATATTAACAGGATCATTCGTCTCCTCCCGGCTGAACGCCAGACCCTACTGTTCTCTGCGACATTTTCGAAAGACATTCAGACGCTCGCGCAGAGTATGCAACGCGATCCCGCTCGTATTTCCGTCGACCCAGGGATCAGTACTCCGACCACGATTGTGCATGCCTACTACGTGGTACCGGGGGATCATGCGCGTACGCAACTCGTGTATACGCTGCTCCAGGCCGTGACTGGCGGTGAACGGTCGATGGTGTTCTGTGATCAAAAGTATAAGGTGCGACGCTTGGCGTCCCATTTGGGAGGAGAGCCGGCTTCGGTCGGTGCGTTGACCGGTAATCATAGCCAAGCCCAGCGAGAACGGACCCTCGGCGCCTTTCGGGCTGGTCGTCTCCGCTCCCTCGTGGCGACTGATGTGGCAGCCAGAGGGCTCGATATTCAGGACGTAGCGCAGGTGATTCACTATGAGTTGCCGACTAATCCGAATTCTTATGTGCATCGGACTGGACGGACTGGTCGAGCGGAGAAGGACGGGGCGACATTCTTAATACTATCTCAGTCCGAAGAGCGCGAGTATCTGAGAATGGTGAGGCAATTAAGTATCGAAACGAAGAAGCTCGCTCTTCCTGTGTTGGTTACACTCCCGTCTCCGGCTCCCATGCCGGTCAGCGAACGGCAGCCTCCTCGCCACAGGCCCCGCCGAAATGCCGAACCATCCGCCAGACGAGTCCGCGATGGCGAGACCCGGGGACCAGCTCATAGGCCTGGAACCCCGGTCGGTGGGTCCAGGCGCTCACGATATTAATGAAACCGCGACGCCACCGGACCTGGGAATGGGCCGGTGGTGTGTCGTGGGCAGAGGGGGCTCTGGCTTGCCTTCTCTCTGTTGCGCACAGTGTTGTTTTCGATGGTAAGATAACGACCGAAAGGTCGCCCCATGCCGCCGTTTCGACTCGAAGCCCCGTTTAAACCCTGTGGAGATCAAGGCCAGGCCATCGATAGGTTGGTGGCCGGGATAGCGGCTGGCCGCAAGCACCAAGCGCTGCTCGGCGTCACAGGGTCCGGTAAGACCTTTACGATGGCTAATGTGGTGGCGCAAGTGCAGAAGCCCACATTGGTTCTGGTCCATAACAAGACGCTGGCCGGTCAGCTCTATCAAGAGTTCAAACAGTTTTTTCCGCACAACGCCGTGGAGTATTTCGTCAGCTACTACGATTACTACCAGCCGGAAGCGTATATTCCCCAAAGCAACACGTACATTGCCAAGGACGCATCCGTCAACGATGCGATCGATCAGATGCGACATGCGGCGACGACTGCGCTGCTCCAGCGAAATGACGTGCTGATCGTCTCGTCGGTCTCTTGTATTTATGGCCTGGGATCGCCGGAGGTCTATCACGACATGGTGATTTTCCTCGAGGAGGGAATGGAGATTCGGCGGGAGAAGATCCTGGCGAAGCTGGTCGAGATTCAATATGCCCGCAATGATATGGATTTTCACCGAGGGACTTTTCGTGCCCGCGGCGACGTCATCGAGATTTTTCCGGCGTCGAATGACGCGGTGTCCGTGCGGGTCGAGTTGTTTGGTGACGTGGTCGACGCGATTCACGAAATTGACCCGCTTACGGGGAAGTCGCTCAGAAAACTTCCGAAAGTCGCGGTCTATCCGAACACACACTACCTCATTGCACCGGACCGGTATGAGCGGGCGATAACAGGCATCGAAGAAGAACTGGACGAACGCGTCGCCTTTTTCAAGAAACAGAATCAGCTTGTGGAGGCCCAGCGGATCGCGCAACGCACCAAGTTCGATCTTGAAATGATTCGGGCCATGGGGTACTGCCATGGTATCGAGAACTACTCGCGGCATCTCAGTGGCCGCGCACCCGGTGAGCAGCCTCCGACGCTTCTCGACTATTTCCCCAAGGATTTTCTGCTGATCGTCGACGAATCCCATGCGACGATTCCCCAAGTAGGCGGGATGTACGAAGGCGATTATTCACGGAAGCGCACGTTGGTTGAATACGGATTCCGTTTGCCCTCGGCGATCGATAACCGACCGCTCACCTTCGCTGAATTCGAGCGTCGCCTCACGCAGGTAGTGTACGTCTCCGCGACGCCAGGTTCTTATGAGCTGGGCCATGCGGCTGGAGAGGTTGTCGAGCAGATTCTTCGCCCGACCGGCCTCATGGATCCGGTCATCGACGTGCGTCCGGCCAAGGGACAGGTGGATCATCTCCTCGGCGAGGTGCGGACTGAAGTGATACAGGGGGGGCGTGTGCTGATCACTACCTTGACTAAGCGTATGGCGGAGGACTTAAGCGAGTACTACCACGACCTTGGGATCAAGGTGCGGTATCTGCACTCCGATATCAAGACATTGGAGCGGGCTGAAATCATCCGCGATCTTCGGCGTGGGATGTTCGACGTACTGGTGGGGATCAATCTCTTGCGCGAAGGACTGGACCTCCCCGAGGTTTCCCTGGTGGCGATTCTCGATGCGGATAAGGAGGGATATCTTCGATCCTATAGGTCGTTGATCCAGACGGCTGGACGGGCAGCAAGGAATGTACGGGGACGTGTAATTTTGTATGGCGATGTCGTTACCGACTCAATGCAAATGGCGATCGATGAGACCGGGCGCAGACGTAAGATTCAGGCAGATTATAATACCAGGCACGGTATTATGCCCACGAGTATAAAAAAGGATATCCTGTCGCTCGAATACGCTACGGCTGAAATTGATGATGTACAATTGGTTCTGGCTGCGGAGTCGCCGGCCGACTATGACATAGAAGAAGCAACCGGACAGATGATCAAACGGCTGGAAATGGAAATGAAAGCTGCCGCTAAGGAGTTGGAGTTTGAGCGGGCTGCGGTACTTCGAAACCGGATTCGAGCGTTGAAGATAAAGGAGTTAGAGTTGAAGTCAGACGCCTAGGAGTGCGTCAGATGTTCTTGTATAGATAGATACCGAGGAACACTCCGAGCAGGCTAAGGAGATTAATTTTTAGAGCGAAGCCAAGGGTCAGCTTGATGAGAACCAGATCAATGGTCAACGGCTCGGTGATGCCGAGGGTAAAATTGCTGGCAAAGATCGACTGAATAGTGCCATGTGGGGCCATGATCCGGAGGATTTCCCCCAGTACTCCGCCCAATAACCCGCCGATGAGCACGAAAATGATCAGGACTCCGGATGATTTTCTCACGGCATCTGCCTTATAATTCTCCGCAAGGTTTTACAGACCTCTCGTGGACCATAGCGAAAGGCCTATGACATGTCAATGAAATGTATGTTCCGCTTCCCTTGACTTCAACCTGCCGCATCCTCTAGACTCCCCGATGGTCTTTTACTAGATTTTTCCAGGCGATCGGAGATTTTGGATTAAGGCTTCGATTGCCTTTTTCTTTGTGGCGCCATGCTGGATTCTCTTAGCGAAAAATTCGACAATATTTTTAAGAAGCTGCGCGGTTCTGGGGTTCTGACCGAACAGAACATTGCAGAAGCGCTCAAAGAGGTTCGCCTCGCGCTGCTCGAGGCCGATGTAAATTTCAAGATCGTCAAGGACTTCATCGAACGGGTTCGCGAAAAGGCGATTGGTCAGGAGGTCCTCCAGAGCTTAACCCCCGGTCATCAGGTCGTGAAGGTTGTGTGGGAAGAGCTGCGGGAGATGATGGGCCGGGAGAAAGCCGGCTTGGCACTGGCATCGAATCCCCCCACAATCGTGATGATGGTGGGGCTCCAAGGTGCAGGAAAGACGACAACCTGCGGCAAGCTCGGACGGTACTTCAAGGCTCAAGGGAAAAGGGTACTTCTGGTTGCGGCAGATCCGCGTCGTCCCGCAGCCGGCGATCAGTTGGCGAGTCTGGGACGCGACCTTGAGATCGACGTGCATCGAGTCGATCAAGCACAGGCTTCTCAAACGGATGTTGTTCGTATCTGTCAAGCGGGCGTGGAACGGGGACGAGACCAGGGGTACGACCTCGTCGTGCTGGATACTGGGGGGCGTCTCCATATCGATGATGGATTGATGGGGGAGTTGGTAGCGGTGAAAGCCGCTGTGCAACCGCAGGAAGTGCTTTTGGTGGCAGATGCCATGACAGGCCAAGATGCCGTCGCGATGGCGAGCCAGTTTGAGCAGCGTATCGGCCTGACCGGTGTCATTCTCACTAAGGTTGAAGGCGATGCCCGAGGGGGAGCGGTGTTGTCCATCCGGGCGGTGACCGGCAGACCGATCAAATTCCTCGGCGTGGGTGAGAAGCTTGATGCGCTTGAATTATTTCACCCTGACCGGATGGCCTCGCGCATCCTCGGAATGGGCGATGTGCTCTCGCTGATTGAAAAGGCACAAGAGACCTTTACGCGCGAGCAGGTGGAAGATGCGCAGAAGCGGCTGACCGGCAATACACTCACGCTGGAGGATTTCCGTGCTCAATTAGGCCAGGTCAATCGCCTGGGTTCGCTGGATCAGATTTTAGGGATGCTGCCAGGCGGTCAGAAGCTCAAGGGAGCGATGGAAGGACAGGTAGCGGAGCGAGAGATGAAACGAGTTGCGGCGATAATTGACTCGATGACGTTGCGGGAACGGCGTGATCATACGATCATCAATGGAAGCCGAAAAAAGCGGATTGCCCGTGGAAGCGGGACGAACGTACAAGAGGTGAATCGGTTGATTAAACAGTTTCTCTCTGCGAGAAAAATCGCCAAGGTTATGGCAGCAGGGTCAGGAGGGCGTCGGCAGTTCGCCCAACTTATGCGCTCAAGGTAAGGGCTGAGAACTATCATCATGGGTGTCTTGGACATAGGAGGAGAAATCTAGTGGCTGTACATTTGAGATTGACAAGGACAGGACGACACAAGCGACCGCTCTACCGTGTTGTGGCAGCGGACTCTCGGAAGCCGCGTGACGGGCGGTTCCTGGAAATTCTTGGGATTTTCGATCCTTTGAAGGAACCGGCAGTGCCCGAGTTGAAGCAGGAAAGGGTATTGAGTTGGTTGCGCCAGGGAGCCCAGCCGACGGTCACCGTTCGGACGTTGCTGCGCAGGTGTGGCGTATGGAAACAGTTCGAAGCGGAAAAAGTTGCGAAGAAAAAGGGCGCTTAACACGTGATACCGGCTCAAGAGCATTTGGTAACGATTGGGAGGATCGAGCGCCCCTTTGGCGTGCGGGGTGAGTTCAAGGTGCGATCCTTGAGCGATGTGCCAGGGCGGTTAGACGGCCTCAAGCAGGTGCAAATCTTAGAGCAGACGGGACAGATGGTCGGTCGTACTGTAACTCGTGTGCGGCGTGCCGGCTCCACCTATATCATGGGTTTTGCCGGTGTGACGACACCGGAAGAAGCCGGGATGTTGCGCGGCGGCTTGATCCAAGTGCCACGCACTTCAGCGGCCGCGTTGTCCGCGGACGTCTATCTTGAATGCGATCTCATAGGCATGACGGTCGAGAATGAGCGGGGCGATGAGGTTGGTGTCCTTGAGGCGATTTTGGAAATCCCGGATAACCGGGTCTTCGTCGTTCGCAAGGGGACTGAGGAAGTCCTCATTCCAGCGGCAAAAAGTTTTGTGACATCGGTGGATCTTGCGCGCCGCAGGATGATAGTTCGCGGGATTGAAGACTTGGCTGAGGGTTGTCATGCGGTGTGATATCTTGACTCTCTTTCCCGACATGGTGGCGCCGGTGCTCGGCCAGAGTATTCTCAAGCGAGCGCAGGAAAGAGGTTTGCTGCACGTTCAGGTGCGTAACCTGCGCGACTATACGCTCGATCGCCACAAGGTAGCGGACGATGTGCCCTATGGCGGCGGGGCCGGGATGGTGATGAAGGCCGAGCCAATCTTGCGAGCGGTGGAACAGATTCAGGCCGAATATGCAGAGATCGGTGAACAGATTCGAGTGCTGTATCCGTCTCCGCATGGGCGTCCCTTCACACAGGCCTATGCGAAAAATTTGGCGGCAGACCCGCGTCGAATCATCATTCTCTGTGGCCACTATGAGGGTGTAGATGAACGGGTGCGGTTGGCCTTGCATCCGGAAGAAATTTCCGTCGGAGATTATGTGGTGACCGGAGGCGAGCTACCCGCGTTGGTGCTCATCGATGCCGCAGCCCGCTTGGTTCCAGGCGTGTTGGGCGATCCTGAGTCGATCGTGGAAGAGTCGTTTACTGATGCATTGCTCGAATATCCACACTATACGAGACCGGCGGAGGTACGAGGAATGCTTGTGCCAGAGGTATTGCTCTCAGGCCATCACGAGGTAATTCGTCTGTGGCGTCGGAAGGAAGCCCTGCGAAGCACCTATCAGAGACGACCCGATCTCTTGCGGGATCGGGTTTTGAGTCTCGAAGATCAACAATTACTGGAAGAACTTACTCGTGAGGGTGTGCGGGGCACGCCTGTTCGATGTGGGGAGGAGGGGTAGTCGCATGAATCGTTTGGAACGCATACAACAATCTTTTACGAAGAAGTCGGTGCCCAATTTCCAGATTGGAGACACCGTTCGTGTGCACGTGAAAGTGGTCGAAGGGGAAAAGGAGCGTATTCAGGTGTTCGAAGGTGCGGTGATTGCCCGGAAAGGGCTGCTGAACACAGAGACCTTCACGGTGCGTAAAGTTTCCTACGGTGTTGGTGTAGAACGAATTTTCCCGCTCCATTCTCCGATCGTCACGCGTATCGAAGTGATGCGTCAGGGCAAGGTGCGTCGGGCCAAGCTGTATTATCTCCGTGGGAAGAAGGGCAAGTTTGCCAAGGTCGAAGATCGGGAGTTCGTCGCGAATGCAAAGGGGCAGCCGGGGACCACCCGTAAGGCTGAAGAGCCGGCCGGAGCTGCCGCTGCCTCGAATCCCTAACCTCATTCCCTGGTTCCATTGACCACGACTGTCAGGTGCCCTTTCAGGGATGCATCACGGGGCCACATCGTGGGACCTACCGATGAATTTGAGTTGGAAGCTCGGCGGCGCGGCTATCGCCGTGTCGCCGGCCTTGATGAAGCAGGACGGGGCCCTCTGGCCGGTCCTGTCGTCGCGGCGGCGGTGATCTTACCCACCCGGTGCCGCCTGGCTGGTATCAATGATTCCAAACAAGTCTCCGAGCTTGAGCGAACCCGACTCTACGAAGTGATTATCCAACGGGCTCGTGCGGTTGCTGTAGGGGTGGCCACAGAGCAGGAGATCGACCGCCTCAACATCTTAGAGGCGACTCGCCTCGCCATGTCTCGCGCGCTGACATCGCTCACTCCTTCAGCGGACTGCCTCTTAATCGATGCTGTGACATTGCCGAATCTCGCCATTCCCTCACGCTCAATCATCAAGGGTGATACCTTGTCGATGTCCATTGCTGCAGCGTCGATTGTGGCTAAAGTCACGCGCGATCGCCTGATGGCGATGCACCATCAGGCCTATCCCGTGTACAATTTTCTTTCCCATAAGGGGTATGGAACTGAAGAGCATTTGCAACGACTCGCTCAACATGGTCCCTGCGCGATTCATCGGCGTACATTTTCTCCAGTTGCACAACTGATACGTGGTCATCAGCAGGCGCGGCCCCTTCCGCGGACCGGATCGGGCGAAACACAGGGACGATTCAGTGACCATCCTTGACCCCCGGAGGATTGTTGGACAGGAAGGGGAGTCGGCAGCGGAACAATATCTGCGGCACAAGGGGTATCGGATTGTGGCACGCAATCTGCGCTCATCAGTGGGGGAGCTGGATTTGGTAGCTGAAGACGGTCAGGTACTAGTCTTCGTGGAGGTGAAGACGCGTCGGACCGGCGCATTCGGTGGAGCCATCCATGCCGTCCATCAGCGGAAGCAGGAGAAATTGATCCAGTTAGCGGCTCTGTACTTGGCGCGCCACCACATCAAAGATAGACTGTGCAGATTTGATGTTGTCTTGCTACAAGGCACGGATGCCGCGGTCCCCCAGGTCGAGCATATTCAGAACGCGTTTGAAATCTCCGGAGACGATCTCCGCTGGTAGGGCGGGAGCCTGTCCGAGTAAACCTTAGTGGCGAGGCGAAGGAGATGCGGGCAGATGAGCGGCGTAAGGCTCGAAAAAAACCGGAGGCGTATTCACTGGAATACGTGGAGTGTTTCGTGCCGAGAACGACGCAGATACAGGTAGATCGTTCGCCACAGTAGAATGGCATTACTCGGACAGGCTCCCAAGATGATTCAATTAATTCACGTGACGAAACAGTATGATCAGCGGCTGGCGCTTTCGGACGTCACCTTCGAAATCGGCAAGGGAGAATTTGTCCTCCTCATGGGGCCCAGTGGAGCGGGCAAATCGACGTTGTTGCGGATGCTCATTGGAGCCGAACGGCCCGATGAGGGGCAGATTTTCGTCCATCAAAAAAACGTGACGACGCTCAAGCCGTCAGACATTCCGTATCTGCGCCGCAAAGTGGGAACAGTGTTTCAAGACTTTCGACTGTTGCCGAAGAAATCCGTTTTTGACAATGTGGCGCTGCCATTGCTGGTGCAAAGTACTTCTTCTGCTGACATTCGCCGGAAAGTTACAGACGCGTTACGAGCGGTCGGTGTCGAGCACAAGCGGGATCAGCTTCCTGCAGGCCTCTCGACCGGGGAACAGCAGCGTGTCTGTATTGCGCGTGCAATTGTGAATGGTCCGGTTGTCTTATTAGCGGATGAGCCGACCGGAAACTTAGACCC
>JACAFD010000011.1 GCA_013388555.1 Nitrospirota bacterium
GCTGGTGAGGTTGCGCCGCTGATGCTGACAGGGGTCGTGAAACTTGCGCCTTCGCTTCCCATGGACAGTTCCTGGCCATTTTTCCACCTCGATCGGAAGTTTATGCACTTGGGATTTCATATTTACGACGTAGGCTTTCAATCTCCCAATGTGGAAGCGGCCAAACCGATGGTCTACATCACCACGCTGGTGTTGATCACCGTTGTCGTTCTGTTAAATTGTACCGCGATAGTCCTCCGTAACCACCTGCGCAAGAAGTATGCGGGTTCCGTGTTATAGAGGATGTTTATGTATCCTGTTTTTCCTATGACACAACAGTCGGCTCCTTCACAACCTCTCAGCCCGCAAAGGTCTACCGTGCAAGACGGCCATATCCAATCATCCGACAATCGTTCAAGCGCTCATGCTGTGAAGCTGACCTTGAAGAAGGTCAACTTTTTTTACGGGGCCAACCAGGCGCTCTTCAATGTCGATATCGAAATCGTGAAAAATCAGGTCACATCGTTTATCGGACCATCCGGCTGCGGGAAATCGACGCTGCTGCGTTGCCTGAACCGGCTGAACGACTTGATTGAAGGCGCCCGGGTCGAAGGGGCCATGCTGCTTGACGGCGTGGATATCAATGGCCCTGCTGTGGATATCACCGACCTCAGAAAACGTGTCGGCATGGTCTTTCAGAAATCGAACCCCTTCCCGAAATCGATCTATGAAAATGTGGCCTATGGGCCGCGCCTTCATGGGATCCGGAATCGCGGCCAGATAGATCAGATCGTGGAGGATGGGCTCAAAGGCGCAGGGTTGTGGGAAGAGGTGAAAGATCGTCTCCACACGAGCGCGTTCGGTCTCTCTGGAGGGCAACAACAACGACTCTGCATCGCCCGCGCACTTGCGGTGAAACCGGATGTCTTGCTGATGGATGAACCCTGCTCAGCGCTGGATCCCGTGGCCACCGCTAGAATTGAAGAATTGCTCTTTTCCTTGAAACAAGAATTGACGGTCATTATAGTAACCCACAACATGCAGCAAGCCGCGCGGGTGTCCGATTGGACGGCGTTCATGTACCTGGGTGAAATGGTAGAATTCGGGCTCACCAAGCAGCTCTTTACCAACCCCTCTAAGAAACAGACCGACGACTACATTACCGGACGATTTGGATAAACACTATGGTCCAACGCCACTTTGATGAAGAACTCATTGATTTGAAGAGCAAGCTCCTGCGAATGGCCGGCCTCACAGAAGATCAGATCGACAAGGCGCTCACCGCACTGGTCACGCGTGACTCGGACCTGGCACATCACGTCATTGAGCGGGATCACCAGGTCAATACGTTGGATGTGGAGATCGATGAAGAATGTATCCGGTTGCTGGCGCTCCACCAGCCTGCCGCGCGAGACTTGCGGTTGGTGACAACGGCGATGAAAATTTCCACAGAACTCGAGCGAATCAGCGACCTGGCGGAAAATATCTCAGAGCGGGCGATTGAACTGAATGAAGAACCGCAACTCAAACCCTACATCGATATCCCGATGATGGGCAAAATGGCGCGCGCGATGGTGAAGGAAAGCATCGACGGATTTGTCAAAGACGATTCCACAATCGCCCGGAAGGTACTGGCAAACGACGATTTCGTCGATGATCTGATGGAGCAGATATTCCGCGAACTGCTTTCATTCATGATCGAGGACACCCACACGATTACACGCGCGATTCGCCTGAGTTTTATTGCCAAGTATCTCGAACGGATCGCCGATCATGCCACGAATATTGCCGAGCTGGTCGTCTATCTCGTGGAAGGGAAGATCATCCGTCACACCATCCCGCCCGAGGTAGCAGAAGGTCAAGGTTTAGGCCAAGGTTGAGGTTCGGATACCTTCCTCACTTGCGATGAGGCTACGCTACGAAATGGGGGGAAAAGAGTGTGTACTCGAATCGGTGCCGGCGAAGGACGACTTTGTTACATCGGGTAAGACGGTCGACGCAGTGGAAGATCTGATTCCAGGTGTATTGCGGCATCAGGCAGACGAGCGTATCCAGGCTGATGACTGCCTGTTCATTGAGATGATCGAGAATGGCGGCCGTCAGCGCATCGTTCCGGGATCGCTCCCCTCCTAACGGGTGAACTTCCGCATCTGACTCAAGAAAAGAACTCACAGGCATACGCACCTCCGTCAACTGTGGTTTGTGTCATATCCCTTGCTTTACCTGGCCTAGCCTAAACCGAACAGATTCCAACCCCGTGAATTTCAGGCTAATTTTGTGTAAATTGTGCATTGAAGGGGCGGTAGGTGCGTGGATCAGTAGATTGTTACTTGATAAATTAATCATTGCATAACATATGCTTATGACTATAAACTCATCTATTACATGAGAAGAATGTTCGTATCATTGTCGTAGTACCGTCGACTCTGCTACTGTGATGTCTCTACCATTATAAAGGTTAAGCGGGGAAGAATGTTTGAGGTTGGAGGTTAGAGGTTGGAGGCGTTTCGAAAAATGCAGGCCTCAAACCATTCGCCTCAAACCTCCAACCTTCTTCTCTCCCCCCTCAACCTTCCAATAACGCCGGCGGATTTTATCAACAGCCTGCTGGTAGAGGTTCCCGGTGAGTCAATCTGATAGCCATACCCCTATTCACCGTCGCTCTGGCGCCTTGTCCTCGAAGATCGAACGGGAAATCAAGTTGTCCATCGATTCCGGGTTTCGCTTGCCGGCTCTTCCCGGCATCTCTCTCCCGCGATGTTTCGTCACCTCGACCTACTACGACACCTCCGGGTACGACCTCGCCCATGCGGGGATTACCATTCGCCATCGAATCGAGCGCGGGAAACAGGCCTGGCAACTGAAACTCCCACTGATAAAGGACCGGCAGGAAATTGAGATCGTCGATCGACAGCCGAATCCGCCGCCGATCCTCCAGGACCTACTTTTTCTCCATATCGGACAGCAGAAACTTGAGCCAGTCGCAACTCTGCGGGTCTGGCGTACAGGGGTTCGCGTACGCTCGAACCGTACCCCTGTCGCAGATGTCACCCTCGATCATGTGTCGGTCTTGAAGAGTGGAACGGTGATTCAGCGTTTTCGCGAAGTTGAGATCGAACTGGTGAATGGGAAGAACAGCGCTCTGTCCGACCTCGAGCGGCAACTCCGTCGAGCGGGAGCCGAAGATCATGATGGACGTCCCAAGCTCTTTCGTGCCCTTTCCCTCCCTCCTCCTAGTCCTGCACCTCCGCCGGCACCGAACGCGCCGGTGGTAGAGCACGTCAAATGGGCCCTCGCACGTCATGTCCGATGGCTGCTCGCGCATGACCCGGGCGCCAGGTTCGGCGGAGAGCCGGAAAGTCTGCATCAAATGCGTGTGGCGACGAGACAACTGCGCGCGGTCCTGCGCGCGGCCGGCCCCCTGCTCGTCCCTGAGTGGGCCGACTCGCTACATAGCGAGTTACGCTGGCTCGGACAACTGTTAGGACCGGTCCGCGACTTTGACGTGCAACTCGCCTATTTTCGCGAGGAATCAGCCGCGCTGGATGCACGGGACCGCCGCCCCCTGGCACAATTCATCGCCCACCTGGAAACCGAACGGAGCAAGGCCCATGGAATCCTGCTGAACGAGTTGAGGAGCGGGCGATATCTGAATCTCATCAGGCGGCTTCAGCAGACAATGCAGGATCTGGTCGTCATTGAAACCACCATCACCCTCAATGACCTTGCGAAGAGCGCGTTCAAGAAACTCAAGAAATCGATTGAGCGTCTGGGGACATTGCCGAACGATGTCGCTCTTCATAAGCTCCGCATCAAAATCAAAAGAGCCCGCTATGCAGCTGAACTTGTGGAGCCAACGGCCGGGAAGGCCGCCACGCGGTTCATCAAGCGTGCCTGCGCCCTGCAAGACATCTTGGGCAGGCATCAGGACGCCATTCAAGCCGAAGCGCATGTCCGGGCCTTCCTCAAACAATCATCGAATGTGCGGGCGGCCTTCGTCGCCGGACGTATGGTTGAACGTGCACGGGAACGGCGTAAGGAGGCCAGACGCACTATGTGCCATCTTTGGAAGGGATTGTTGAAACGTGGCGAGAAGGCCTGGAGAGATCGGCCGTAACAGATTCGACGAGTTAGTACGCAGATCAAGCATAAATTGTGGCGAAGCAGAAATGAGCGGCGTCACACGTCGTCACAAGAATGCAAACAGGACTCACACAACCAGGGAGGGCCTATGTCAGCCACACGATCTATATACATCTTTTCGATTGTCGCGTTCCTGCTCGGATTTGGCTTGGGAGGGTTTTCGTTGCATGTTGCATCAGCTCAAGGACTCTTCGGGTTAAAAACTTCTATCAGCCAGATCGGGAGCGCGCTGGTCGAGATGCAGAAAAACGTGGACGCGCTCCAAAAGAATATGGGCACGATTAAACAAGCCAAAGATCAGTTGTCGTCCCTGCCATCGGCAGGTGGAGATGCCATGAAAAAAGACAAGGAGTCCTTAAAACAGCTGATTCCCGGAATGGGCCAATAGCTGTCATTCTGGCCGATCTCTCGCTACAGAGAGTCGCCCACTCCCCTCCCCGTCGGTTGACAGCGCCCACTTAAGTGGGTGATATTTCCTCGCAGGCTGGCGCCTTCTTCGAGAGCAGAACCAGAGGAGGGGTCGAGTATGGAACTTCTCATCATTATTGGCCTCGTCGTCTTCGTGATCTGGCTTATCCCAACGCTACACAATATCAGGCGTCGTGACCAGGAGAAGACGGACATAAAGATCGCATTCGCCAAATGGGCTAACGAGCAGCAGGACCCTCACATCGTGTCCACGGTTCAGAACCTCCTGCGTGAAAAGCGTTTTAAGACCTGGGAAGAGGCGGCGAAATACGTTGAGCAGACCCTCAACAAACCGTCGCCGGAACCCCACGCAAATGTCCACGCGAACGACAAGGAAGGAACACCTTCATGATACTCGTTCGCTTCCCTTCTACAAGATGCCTCGCTAACGAGGTCTAGCATGCCCTTCTCGATTCGCCCCTCCCGTCGCTTTCCTGCCTGTTGTCCCATCACCTACCACTGCTTCTTCGGTTGACAGTGCCCACCTAAGTGGGTGATATTTCCTCGCAGGCTGGCGTAGCTCAATGGCAGAGCAGCGGTTTTGTAAACCGCAGGTTGGAGGTTCAATTCCTCTCGCCAGCTCCA
>JACAFD010000118.1 GCA_013388555.1 Nitrospirota bacterium
ACCTACGCCGAGGCACTGGGCCGCTACGGATCGGATAAGCCGGATCTGCGTTTCGATATGCCGTTATATGACGTGACCGCCTTTGGGGCGACCAGCGAGTTCAAGGTGTTCAAGGAGGCGGCGACCAAGGGCGGGATCGTAAAGGCGCTGATCGTGAAGGGCGGAGCGGCTACGCCGCGAAGCAGGATCGATGCGCTCGGTGAGATGGCCAAAAGTTTTGGCGCCAAGGGACTCGCCTGGCTCAAGATCACGGCGGAAGGGCAGCTGGAATCCGTAATCGCAAAATTTCTGGATGCGAAGGCCTTCGCGGCGGCCCTTCCCGAGGCCAAGCCAGGAGATTTAGTCCTCTTCGGCGCCGACAAGGCCGCCATTGTTCATGATGTCCTGGGCCGCATCAGACTGCTGCTGGGTGAGGAACTGAAGCTGATCGATGCCAAGGCCTGGAAGCCGCTGTGGGTCATCGAGTTCCCCCTGCTCGACTATTCGCCGGAAGAGAAACGATACATTTTCATGCACAATCCCTTTGCCGCGCCGATGGACGAGGATGTGGCGTTCCTGGAATCGGAACCGCTCAAAGTCCGGGCGAAGGCCTACGACATGGTGTTGAACGGAAGTGAAATCGGCGGCGGGAGTATCCGGAACCATCGGAGCGATATCCAGCTGCGCATCCTCGACTTGCTCGGGATCAACAAGGAGCAGGCCCAGGCGAAGTTCGGGTTCTTGCTCGATGCGCTCGACTACGGGGCGCCTCCGCACGGCGGAATCGCGTTCGGCCTCGACCGGCTGATCATGTTATTGGGAGAAGCGGGCTCGATCCGCGACGTGATCGCGTTCCCCAAAACGCAACGGGCACAGTGTCCCTTGACCGATGCGCCCTCTGCCGTCAGTGCCGATCAGTTGAAGGAGTTAAGGATCAAGCTGGATCTTGTCGAGTAGGGAGGAGTCATCCGCCCCATGGCAGGCAATACGTTCGGTCGAATCTTCACGGTGACGTCTTTCGGCGAAAGCCACGGTCCTGCAATCGGCTGTGTCGTGGATGGCTGTCCTCCTGGTCTGGCCCTCTCTGCCGGTGACATCCAGCAAGATCTCGATCGGCGCAAGCCGGGCACGTCGCGTCACGTCACACAACGACAGGAATCCGATACAGTCGAAATCCTCTCCGGTCTGTTTGAGGGCAAGACCACCGGCACTCCCATTGCGCTGCTCATTCGAAACGAAGATGCCCGCAGCAGGGATTACGGTAATTTGATCGATACCTTCCGTCCCGGTCACGCAGACTATACCTATTGGCAGAAGTACGGAATTCGAGACCATCGAGGCGGGGGAAGAGCCTCTGCGCGTGAAACGGCGGTGCGAGTCGCTGCCGCAGCGATTGCGAGGAAATGGCTCAGGGAGCAGTACGCGGTCGTGATTCGCGGGTATCTGAGCCAGCTTGGGCCCATTGAAGTGCCGTTCCAAAGTTGGGACGCGATCGTGGAGAATCCCTTCTTCTCCGCGAGTGCCGACATCGTGCCGAAACTGGAATCGTTCATGGATGAGCTGCGCAAGTCCGGCGATTCGGTCGGCGCAAGGATCACCACGGTGGCCGAGCATGTACCGGTCGGGTGGGGAGCGCCGGTCTATGCGAAGCTGGATGCCGATCTGGCTGGCGCGATGATGAGCGTCAACGCCGTGAAGGCCGTCGAGATCGGTTCCGGGTTCAGTTCCGTCACACAACGTGGCTCCGAACATGGCGACGAGCTGACGCCGGAAGGCTTTGTGACCAATCATGCCGGTGGCATTCTCGGTGGCATTTCAACCGGCCAGGATATCGTCGTCACAATCGGAATTAAGCCGACCTCAAGTATCCGTGTGGCCCGCCGTTCAATTGATAAGCAGGGCAACGCCGTGACAGTCGAGACCAATGGCCGCCACGATCCCTGCGTCGGCATTCGAGCCACGCCGATCGCCGAAGCCATGATGGCACTAGTGCTCATGGACCATGCGCTCTTGCACCGCGCGCAGAACGCCGATGTGACGACCAAGACTCCAAGAATTTCCGGCTCAGTGAAACGTACGGTCTCCGCCGGCAAAAAGAAATCCTCCGCGAAGATCAATCCCGATCCTGCCGAAGCGTAGGCTCTGTGTAATACACAAACTCGGTTCCCCATCCACAACAGGGTCGCCCTACGTGCACAGCCTTGCACGGCTTGAAGAATGTCGCCGAAAAAATCCGCTTGACAGGGGCTGAAGGGATCGATATATTCGCCCGCCACAAGTTAGGATGCCATATAGAATGGAACCATTCTATCTTACACGCCTCCTCCTCTCATCGACATCAGCAATCTTCGTAGGTGGTAACGCCCATGAGTGAAACTAAAGGCATCACGGTCGCGTTAAACGTGCGACTCAAACCTGTGGACCATTCCAATCTGCCGCACCAGGTCAACTACAGCAACGTCGGCATAGCGCAGGGTGTGGCGTATGTGGACTTCGGCTTCATCGAGCCGGCGTTGGTGGGGGCCATTGCGAAGTCCGCGAGAGGCGGTCAAGCCATACCGAAAGCCATCGACGGTCAGCTTGTCACCCGCGTCGCGATGGGCGTGGATGTGCTGGCCCGGCTGCATCAGCAGATACAACAAGTATTGGTCGGTCTGCGCGATGCGCGGAAAGCGAAGGCGAAAGGATAAGGTCAAGCATAGACGACCATGAGATAGCGGCGATGGCAAGGTAGGGATTTGCATGAGGTCAGCACTGTGAGGGCAGGATGCCCATCGGACGCGTGCAGAACCTGGTGGAAACGAAAAATGTCCCGGCTTTCTGACTAAATGGAAAAGGTGGCAGCATGATGAAGAACTCCGTTCGATTTCTATTCCCGTTCGCACTCATCGCAGTGCTGGTTGTCTCCGCCAAGGCCGGGCCGACCGAAGCGCCGCCGGCAGCGCCTTCCCAACAACAACCGGTAGTAGCCTCAGCTCCACCGGAGGATCCGTTGTTTCCCCAAGACATCAGCGCCTGGACCTATACTCCTGAGTTTGCCGAACGGTTTAA
>JACAFD010000038.1 GCA_013388555.1 Nitrospirota bacterium
CGATGGATACTCTATAGTAACGTGACTGGAGTTGTCCCGACCGGAACCATAGCAGGTTTCGGCCTGCAGCCTACCTTGTCCGGGCTTGCCGCCATCGAATATCTATGGTCGGGGAACTTATCGATCACGGCCCATTTTAACTTCTATTCATCGCCATTTTCCGGGACCGGCTCAAGTGTATTCGACAAGGGTGTGACAGAATCAGTCCTGGGCTTCAGCTATCGTGTGGCTCCGCCTCTCTTGTGGCAAGTCTATGCAGTCGAAAATCTCGACTTCATTAGGGGGAGCGCAGCCGATTTCACACTCTCGACAGTGTTGACCTATCGATTTGAGTCATGAACGATACGGAAGGCTCAGCGGTGAGAGCGGCTAACGCCTTGACAACATGGGACTTCCATGTGAAACTCACCCCTGCGAGCGTCCAAACTACCACACCGCTTTTCCAGTGATCATCAGGGCTTAGGTTGTTGTGAAGGCATACGTGCATAGCCATTGACGCAAAGGAGCATCTGCTATGTCGATTTTGAAGACCATTCACAGTCCGGCTGATCTGAAACGGCTCTCGCCGACGCAGTTTCCGGTCTTGTGCCAGGAACTGCGGGAACAGATTATCGGCGTGGTGTCCAACGTCGGAGGTCACCTGGCCTCGAACCTCGGAGTGATTGAACTGACTGTAGCCCTGCAGTATCTGCTCAACACCCCCAAGGATAAGATTGTGTGGGACACGAGCAATCAAGCCTATGCACACAAGCTGCTGACAGGGCGTCGCGAGGGGTTCCATACGCTCCGGCAGTATGGAGGGTTGAGCGGTTTTTGTAAGCGAGAGGAAAGTGAATACGATACGTTCAACGCAGGCCATGCGGGAACCGGCGTATCCGCGGCCTATGGCATGGTCGAGGCGCGTGAGCAGTTGAAACAGCGACACAAGGTCGTCTGTATCGTTGGTGACGGTGCCATGACGGCCGGGATGACGTTGGAAGGTTTGCAGCATGCCGGAGGGTTGGGGAAAGATTTCCTCGTCATTCTGAACGATAATCAAATGTCCATCTCGAAGAACGTTGGAGCCATTTCCTCCTACTTGAACCGGACTATCACCGGAGACTTTTATGACAAGGTGCGGGAGGAAACAGGGCAATTGTTGGGGAAAATCCCCCATATCGGTCAGGACGTGCAGAAGTGGGCTCGCCGGGCTGAAGAGCTGGCAAAGGGGGCAATTCTTCCCGGGCTGCTCTTTGAAGAGCTTGGGTTCAGGTATGCGGGGCCGATTGACGGACATAACTTCGAGTATCTGCTGCCCACCCTGGAAAACGTGTTGAAGATGAAGGGGCCGGTGTTACTCCATGTCGTGACGAAAAAAGGACTTGGCTATGAGCCTTCGGTGAAGAACCCTGTGTGGTTCCACGCCTGTCCTCCTTTTGTCCGAGAAACCGGGGCGCCGGCAAAGAAAGCGGCGCGGCCGTCCTATACACAGATTGCTATCGAATCATTGGTCAAGCTGGCCCGCAAGGACAAGCGGATCGTGGCGATTACGGCTGCGATGTGCGAAGGGACCGGTCTGAATATTTTCGAGAAAGAGTTTCCGGACCGGCTCTATGACGTGGGGATTGCCGAGCAGCATGCGGTGACGTTTGCGGCGAGTCTTGCGACCCAGGGCCTCCGTCCAGTGGTGGCCTTGTATGCCACCTTCTTGCAGCGTGCATACGACCAGGTGGTGCACGACGTCGCCACACAAAACCTGCCGGTGACCTTCTGCATCGATCGAGGCGGGCTGGTTGCGGAGGACGGGACGACGCACCACGGGGCATTCGATTATGCGTTTCTGCGGCACATTCCGAACATGGTCGTCATGGCGCCGAAGGATGAAAATGAGTTGCAGCATATGATGAAAACCTGCGTTCAGCACGATGGGCCTGCCTCGGTGCGCTATCCACGCGGACTGAGTCTGGGTGTCACGCTGGATCAGGAGCCGGAAGCGTTGCCGATCGGGAAGGGTGAGTTGTTATGCGATGGCACGGAGGTGGCCATTGTGGCCATCGGTGTCCCGGTCTCGCAAGCCGTGACGGCGGCGAAGCGGCTCGAAGAAGAAGGTATTTCCACGGCGGTGATTAACGCGCGTTTCGTAAAGCCGCTGGATCAGGACTTGATCGTCGATGTAGCGAAGCGGGTTCGATATCTGGTCACGGTTGAAGAAGGCTCTAAGATGGGAGGGTTCGGCTCAGCCGTTCTTGAAGCCCTGTCCGATGGCGGCGTGACTGGTGTGACGACGAAGATTCTGGGGTTGCCGGATTGGTACATCGAGCAAGGGCCGCAGGATTTCCTGCGCGAACGATATGGGTTGACCGCGGACGGGATCTATCAGAGTGTGAAGGAGTTAATCGACAAGAAACCGGCTGTGCCACGAGAACAGTTCACCTTTGCGTCATCGCTCGACCGGCTTCCGCATGGAGATGAACAGGGAAGCTGATTGGGGATGTGAGGGGTGAGGCGTAAGGGGTAAGGCGAGAGTTAGGCGAATGCATATCACGAGACGGAAAACCAGGCAGATTCAAGTCGGCAAGGTCAAGATCGGCGGAGACGCCCCTGTGTCTGTCCAATCAATGTGTTCGACGGACACGCGCGATGCCGTTGCGACGATCGAGCAAATCCGCCAGTTGGAGGCCGCAGGGTGCGAAGTGATTCGTGTCGCCGTGCCGGACGAAGAAGCGGCGGCTGCGCTGCCCACAATTAAAGCAGCCATGACCGTTCCGCTGATTGCGGATATTCATTTTGATCATCGACTAGCGTTGAAAGCCGCGAAGATTGTGGACTGTGTCCGGATCAATCCGGGCAATATCGGAGCCTGGTGGAAAGTCGAAGAAGTCATCAAGGCCGTGAATGATCGCGGTATTCCGATCCGCGTGGGTGTCAATGGCGGCTCGCTGGAACGGGATCTGTTGGACAAGTACGGGTGGCCCTCGCCGGAAGCCTTGGCTGAATCGGCGCTCAATGCCGTCCACGCCTTGGAAGACGTGGGATTCACGAACATGAAGGTGTCGCTGAAGGCGTCGGATGTGCACCATGCGATCGATGCCTACTGGCTCTTTGCGCATCAGTCCGACTATCCGCTGCACATCGGTATTACAGAGGCAGGAACGGCGATGACCGGAGCCGTCAAATCCACCATGGGTCTCGGGTACTTGCTCTCGCAGGGGATCGGCGACACCTTGCGTGTGTCGCTCGCGGCTGATCCGGTCGAGGAAGTAAAGGTGGGATTCGAAATCTTGAAGTCGCTCGAACTACGCCATCGTGGGATCAACGTCATTGCCTGTCCTACTTGTGGCCGCGTTGAGATCGACGTGGTGAAGTTGGCCAATGAGTTGGAGAAGAAACTAGGCCATATTAAGACCCCCCTCAATGTGTCGGTCCTCGGCTGTGTCGTGAACGGTATCGGTGAAGGAAAGGAAGCGGATATCGGGATCGCCGGGGGCGAAGGCAAGGGTATCCTGTTCAAGAAGGGCAAGCTCGTCCGGAAGGTGCCGATTGAGGAGTTGATGGATACGCTGATTTATGAAGTTGAGCTGATGGCCAAGGAAAAAGACGCCGAAGAGAACGGAGCAGGTGCAGTCCATTCGAACGAGGGATGGGAACCGATGGTTCCGCAGTCAGATCAGCCTTCGACGCTCGGAAAAGAAATTCCGGTCCTTTCCAGTAAGCGGTAGATCTCACCTCTAGCCTCTCACCCCTTGCCCAGACTATAATGCGCCGAGGGCGCCGTACCCAAGTGGTTAAGGGAGCAGTCTGCAAAACTGCGATGCAGCGGTTCGACCCCGCTCGGCGCCTCCAACACTTTCCGGAATCATTTCATTTATTTCTACGTTATCCTGAGAAGTCTCAGGACTGACTCTCTTATCTGAACTCACGGTTTTACTCACGGTTCGACATCTAATTTAGTCACTGTCTATCATTCTGACTTTATGTTCTTTATCGGCCTAAGTGATTATAGAATCATCGTTATTCGTTCTTTGTAGTGATGTATCACATTTGTCATCATTCATTCTGCAAAGCCGCGAGCAATAGCGGCAGATGGCGGTGCCTGTTGAATTGGCGCAAACACGGCTCGATGAGGACCACAGTGACCACCCACGCAAGGATTGCTGGCGGGTCCGTGAAATGGTATGCGAACCGAACCTGTAGCCTCACTACATCGAGCCGGGCTCGCCATGGGAAAACGGCTATATCGAATTGTTCAATGGGAAAATGAGGGCGCAGTCTCTCGACGGGGAACTGTTCTATACACTCAAGGAAGCGCAGACCATGACGGAACGCTGGCGGAGACACTACAACACGGTCCGTCCGCACGGCAGTCTAGGAGGCCAGCCATCCGTTTCCGAAACCATCCAGCTTGCGAGCTGAAGACTACATGGCAGGTGGTACAACAACTCCCGGCTGGTCATTTTTTATTCGCGTATCATTTGCTCCCGAACTAATGAAGATGCCTAACATTTACGCCTGGTGGATTCGGCGAACGCATTTGTCTCTGCACTCCATGTTTGCTCTTCTACTAATTTTTGTCCTGCCATTAGCGACCTCTCAGGCCGTCGCTTCTAGTACAAGCCGAACAGTCATCATTGAAGATTGGAACCACTCGGGGAGTGGATTGCTACCTAGCGGCTGGAAATTAGAGGCGGGAAAATTCAACAATGGCACCGGAATTATAAGGCAAGGCGATTCGAAATTTCTAAAGATGGTCCCAGATGGGAAAGTATTGAAAATTTCTAAATCTATAAATATTGATCCTCAACACTTTCCAATTCTTGAACTCGACTTAAGGGATAAAACCTCGGAGCCTCCTGCGCTACGGGTTATTCTGACCTTTGACTCAGGTGTACCATTCTTCGAGGACACCTTGATATATACGTTAGGTGAAACTCACCCGTTCACTTTCCAAAATAAAGATCAGTGGGAAGGGTATTCTCGTAACATTTACAACGACTTTTTCGAAGGTTTTCCTCGAAAAAAAGAATTGCCAAAAATAATCAAGATTTCCCTTGAAGTGGGAATCCAGAGCCGGCCCAATAGTCCATTGATCGGGGAAATCGCATTCCGTGAAGATGAAGTACTTGAAAAGATTAATTACAAAGGAGCGCCACTTTCAGGGATATTTCCCCCCGGCACTATAATAATGAAGATGCCAAATGGAGAAGTGACTCCTCTCTATGATCTTCATTTTCAGGCTTGCACCCATCCACAGTATCCAGATGGCAGTGGAAATCCAAAAGAAGGTTATAACCTCCCAATAGTCTATAGTACAGAAATTGGATCTGCTACCAAAAGGCTTAGTGATCTTGACACTTCGAAGGTACTCGCCGAGGCCCGCGCTTTAGGGGACAAACGCTTCCTAGGAGTCGGCACGTCGCCTGACGGCAGCAGATTGGTGACCTCCAGGATCGAGTTCAAAAATTATACGATCAACAGGTTCAGAACTCAAAAAGTGCTTGAATGGAGTGTTGATAATCTTCTTGATCTTCAACAGCCTTGCCGTGATCTTTTCAAAGACAACCTGGAATTGATTTTAGAGTCGCATATTGGAGAGGCAGAACGAATCAGTATAATCGGTGGCTTCGGTCAGGAAAGGCACCTGGAACTCCGACGACCGCTTACCATTATAACTTCCTCTATCCCGCTAACCACTCTGTATGGAAATGCTACGAAACAGAAGCTTGTAAGGGAATATGGAAGAACTATTTTGGGGTCTACGAAATCCTCTTCGTTAAAAGGAACATCACGGTCAGAAGACGAAAATCGTTTAACAGCAGGACTGGCAAAATTATATCCTCAGCTTAAGCTGGAAGTGATGTTTGGAGGTTCGCAATTCGCCATCCTTGGCCTTGACCAAGGTGTGAAGGCCTCTCCTTTTCTCGACAGTACCGACGTGAGGGATGCTGGCAAACTATTAGCCATCATCATGACGGCTGATGATCCTCTGTCGTCGGTTTTGAAGGGACTCTATTTAGCGAAACAAGACCTCCTCCGTGATTTAAAGGAAGGTGAGCGTCTAATCGCAGTCTTGAATGAGGCGATAGCACATGTTGATCTCCCGAACAGAGGAAAGCTGCCGACAAACATTTTGGACAAACTAGCGGGGCTGCCTCCAAAGGAAAGGCGTGCGCGAATCAACCGGGCTATATTAGATGCTCAGTACAGAGATTTTATCCATGATTATGTAGAGTCGGGTTTAAACGAGGCGGCGTTGGACATACTCAATACGACACTTATTGAAGACACGCAAGATGTCATACTTGATACGAAGGAAGATCTGGTAATTAAATGGACGAATAGCGACACGTTCAACGATGATCGGTATCTGTTTTACGAGTATTTTTTTGATGGAGCCAGAATTGATGGTCCATGCATCAGCGTTCACATCTCCAAGGACAATGTAATAGTTGACATAGTAGGGAAACCGCTTTTGGCATCTGATCTGGCTGCAATACGCGCACTCTACCGCTCCGGAGTTTCTCCTTTTAGTGCAAAATACGAAAATAGTTCTTTATCACCATACAAAAAGCGGTTGCCGGTATTGTGGCCGGTATATGTGCAGTGGCCGGTATTTATTAGGACAAATACAATGATTTGGCGACCCGCTTGGGGTCTGGTAGCCGAAGCTGAGGTCATAAAATCAAACAATGCTAATACGAACTTTGATTTCTACACTGATGCCCTTACTCACGAAACACTTAATCATCCGCTCGAAGGTCCTTCTCCTTCATTTGCAAACGGTTCTGTCGTGGCGCAAGGAGTAGAAATCCAGTTGTTGCCGGCTGAGGCTCCAGATGAATGGTCCATGGGTGACAAGGGAGAACCTCGCGAAGCCGAAATCCATCTGTTTTTTGATAGCGCCGCCTTACCAACTTCCAGTGTCGCAGACTCGTATCCATCGGATCTTCCATCAAGTGCCGAGCGAATAACGCAACGAAATGGACGTTGGAGTCATAATCTTCCTGATGGACTTGCAGCAATCGCTAATTTGAGAAGGTCGTATAGATATTTTAGAAATAATTTAGGCTGGCATAAAAAAGATAGTGTTACAGGATCAAAGACCGACTATTTTAGCAGTCCGTTGAAAATTTTGTACGAGCCAAAGACTTTAAATCTGCAGGGAAATGCTGCTTGGACGGGCGGTTATTTCGCCATAGGCAATTCTTCCATCGCTAACGATTTAAGCATATTGATGCATGAATACAGTCACTTTGTAATGAGCCAAATCGTCCGAAACGGTCGAGGCGTGAATTTCTGCACCGGGGAAAATGGCGAGATACCTGGATCCATAGAAGAGTCCCTCGCTGACATCTTTTCCGTCCTAATGCGTATGTCAGTTTCGGGACCTCACGTCATCGGTAGTAGTGGAGAAGTATGGAAAATTGGGGAACTCGCCCTTGGAGTAGAAGCGCGCGATCTTAGGAATCCTGGAAAGGCAGGTTACAATCAAATCGATCCTCCCAGCATATTTAAAACCAAACATTATCCTCAACCGTCGGATGCGAGCAGCAAAGTAAATAGAGCATGTATGGAGAAACAGAATACTCCTCACGGTGAAGAAACCTGGAACGGTGTAAATATCGCTCATATAAACAGTAGCATCCCCAATCTAGTGGCGACAAAATTAATCAGAGAAGAGGAGAGGGACTTCTGGGCGGAAGTATATTTTGAGACTTTAAAACAACTCCGTCGCCAAGGTCGTATTTCGTACAAGCCAACATTTGAACAATTTGCTGCTGAAATGGTTACAGCGGTTTCCATAGTGGCACCCAGATACTATGGTGACAACATTTCTGATTATAAATGCAAAGTAAGATCTGCCTGGCGACAGGTTGGAGTATCGGTGGATCAATGCGAGTAGGACCTCCTTCATTATTTCAGAGGCGTTCGGCATCATGCTAGCTTGAGCACCGATTTGATCTTTTAAGGCGAGGGCCCTGCATTTAGGTTCGTGCCCGTGCGGAAAGAGGACAATGACGACCCTCTTTCACTCACGGTTTTACTCACGGTTCAGGATCTACTTCAGTCATTCTCTATCACAGCCAACTTGGCTTCATTGACAATCTAACCTCCTGTATTATCTTCACTCTTAGCAATTGGTAGTGTTGGATCACAATTCTTCGGATTCATTCTGCAAAACTGCGATGCAGCGGTTCGACCCCGCTCGGCGCCTCCAAAGTTCGCCATTCGGCGAACTTTGCCCTGAGCCTGTCGAAGGGCAAACCTCCGCACCGCACTTCGTGCCTGTCCACCGTAGCGAGCACGCCCCTGTCGGCCATTGGGCTCCCTGCCTCTCGGAGCGACCCTTCCGGACTGTGCCGGGCGGAAGCCTTCAGAAATTCCCTCGGGGACTCGGTCAGTTTCTGTTTTCCTTCCCGGCACAGTCTCGGTGGGTCCCCGCTCCTTCGGCAAGATCGCCAATGGCCGGCAGGGGCGTGCGCTGAACGAGGGTTCCCTCGATTGCTTGACCCTGCCGAGGGCCTCACAGATAACAGCCGAGGAAACCGCGGATGATAGTGGAGCATATGTTCACGCAAACGAAGGAAGGTGGATGATGCCGACTGTCGTCAAGATGGAAGTGAGACCGGAAACGATTATCAGAGCGGTGGAGGGAATGAAGAAATCAGCGCGACGAGCATTCATGGACGATCTCATCGCGGCGACTTCTCCGGAGTATCTGCAAAGCATCGGGATGCTCGACGAGATCTCAAGACAGGCAGAGTAAAGCTCCATGGTGATGTGTTTGGCCGATGAAGCGAAGGAGGATCGGAATATGAAATTGCACGTTGTGGTAGAAGAGGATGAGGCTGGCTATTTTTCCGCCGAGGTTCCAGCGCTACCGGGCTGTTTGTCTCAGGGGAAGACGCGGGAAGAGGCTCTCGCGAACGTCAAAGAAGCGGTCGAAGGGTGGCTCGAAGTGATGGAGGCGAAGCGGGCGGTTGCCGGTAGGAGAACCATTGAGGTTGTTGTCTAATGGCGGAGCGCCTCAGGCTGTGCACAACAGCGGGAAGAGTGGGTATCGCGCGTTCTCGGCAGGGAACCGCGCACATGTGCGTGCCTCCTCCCGCAAACAAGGCAAGAGTCGGTTGACACACGACCACCGCCTGCGACGATACGTCATGGAGAAACTGCGGAAGCGCGCGACTCACGAAGCGAGGAGGATGCGCGTCTGTACCGGTAGATTCTTCGAAGGCCGTCTTTCCCGTTTGCCCAGAAAATTCAGAATCTCAAAGCCGATGATCGAGCCGTCTGCCGCGAGGGAGTATACAACTTCCTTTTTCCCCACGTCACTTTCCCTGCAGCACGCCTCTTTCTTTTCGCTGAACCGAACAGACAGCACGTTGCCTTTGCGATCAAAGGTGATCCGAATCGGTTTCATAGACCGTGACTCCTTTCTTGATGCGGTCGGTCAGATAGGCCGTGGATGAAAAATGAAATCTATGGGGAGTCTTTTTGGGCCCAAGGTTTCCGATAGTCGGTAGGGTGGGAAAAGTTAAGCGATGGCCCCATCACGTTTCAATAAACGATTTCTAGTTCCCCGATTACGCGACTTTCCGCCTGTTCCTCGCTTTCAGCCGCTTCTGCGAACCTCCCGTCTTCGCCAACGTCGCCACCTTCAGTAGCACGCGCAATCCATCGTTCACGGCATCCGCCGTCCCGAAGTGTCGCCAGAGCTCGGGCGCGATGACGACAGCGTGAGCGCCTTTCGGAAAGCGATGGGCGTGTCGTCCCCTGGTGGCCTTGTTACAATCATATCGTTCTAAGGCTTCTTCGGGAGGAATGGATTTACGAGGCGTCGAGTCCCTCTTCATATTTTCTCCTTTGGATCGGTGAGGCTTTTCTGGCACTGATCAGCCGAATGCTGCTCCGTCGTTCCTCATAGACCACGAAGAGAACGCGACCACGGGCCGAATGGCCGATCAGCACGAACCTCCCCGCTTTGTATTGATCTGGCGCATCAATGGCCAAAGGGTCTGCGAATGCTGTAAGCGCTTCCTCAAAGGGCACGTCGTGTTTGAGACGGTTTGCACGCGCTTTTGCCTCGTCCCATTCAAAATCTCCATAATGTCGGGTGGCCACGGCTCCAGATCATACCACAGCCATCAATTGCTTTCCGAGAGCACGGCAATCATGAGATAAGGTAGAGCTCAGTCGCACCGGGAAGAAAGTCTGGCAGGGAATGGATGACGTGCGGAGATAGTCGTACGCATGGTGGTGGAAAGTAAATTGACGGGTGGCAAAATGGAGTGCTAGAATCCTGAACGTTTACTACCTGCTAGTAAGGCCGACCACACAACCGATACAGATTGAAAAGAAGGAGAGAGAGGAATGGCCGTTCCACTTTCCCAGATGGCTACTGTCACGAAGTATGTGCTCTCTCAGAAAATGAGCGGGGTCAAGCGGTATCCGCTCGTGTTGATGTTGGAACCCCTGTTCCGCTGCAATTTGGCCTGCGCCGGTTGCGGAAAGATTCAATACCCCGATCATGTATTGGATAAACGGCTCACGCCCGAGCAGTGTTGGGCTGCGGCGGAGGAATGTGGGGCCCCCATCGTCAGTATCCCAGGCGGCGACCCGATGATCCATCCAGAGATGCCCACGATTGTCCGTGGCTTGGTCGCGCAGCAGCGATACATCTATCTCTGTACCAATGCGATTTTGATGGAGCGAAAACTCGACGAATATCAGCCTTCCAAGTTCCTGACATTTAGCGTTCATATGGATGGTCTGAAGGAGGAGCATGATTTAGCCGTGTGTCGTGACGGTGTCTATGACGTGGCGGTGAAGGCGATCAAGGCGGCTCTGAAGCGGGGACACCGCGTGACGACCAATACGACTCTCTTCGACGATGCCAATCCCGAGCGGGTGAGGAAGTTTTTCGATGCCATGATGGAGCTCGGCGTCGAAGGCATGATGATTTCACCTGGTTACAGTTACCAGAAAGCGCCGGACCGGCAGCATTTTCTGAAGCGAGAGCGTACGAGGGAATTATTTTCCCGTATTTTGGGGAACCCGAAGAAGGGGTGGCAGTTCAATCAATCACCGCTCTTCTTGGATTTCTTGATGGGGCGGCGGGAGTATCAATGCACACCCTGGGGCAATCCGACCTATAACGTGTTTGGATGGCAGAAGCCCTGCTATTTACTCCAGGAGGGCTACGCGAAGACGTTCCGTGAATTGATGGACAGCACGGAATGGGATCACTACGGAACAGGGCGGAATGAGAAATGCGCCGATTGCATGGTGCATTGCGGGTATGAACCGTCCGCGGTCGAAGATACGTTTGGAACGATGTCCGGGTTCGGCCGGACCGTCAAGTTGACGATGCTCCCCACCTCGCGCTAAACAGGTCATCGGTCAATAGTCATTGGCCAGGCGCAACAGCGAAAATTCGTAGTAATGGCCGCACCATTGACCGATGACTAGTGACTGGCTGCTCCATGACCGACACTAAGAATCACAGTGGTGGCGCACTCCAATCGCCGGAAGGTCGCGTGTTTCAGCCAGCTTCGTTCTCTGAACTTGCAGAGGCGGTGGAGCTGGCATTCGATTATCGCGGTGACGTGACGGTGTCATTGAAATCCGGTGAATCCCTCTGCGGGTATCTCTTCAACCGTCGGGTTAGCGGGTCTGATTCCTATATTGAGGTGTTTCCTTCGGACAGTTCGCAGGCTCGACAGGTTCGGTACGACCAGATTGTTACAATTGCCTTCACCGGGGAGGACACGGCCACTGGAAAATCCTGGGAAAATTGGATCTCCAAGAAGGATTCGGAGCGGCGAGCCGAAATAGCGCGTGTTGCAGCAGACGCACAAGCACGAGGAATCATATAAGTTCCCCCTGGCGTTCAGATCTCTTTTTCTGATTTTATCCTTCCAAGGCATCATCACAGATCTCCCTACTCAAGTGCTTGAAAACAGGCTTTCCTCTCCCTCATGTCGGAATGTCAATTCGTTGACAACTGGTAGGGGCTATGCTAAAAATTGCCCCTTAAATTGGCTGGGATCCGCTCAATTATGTGAGACGGACACAAGCCCTCGGCGACGGAAAGAGGCGTCAGTCCGGAGCACGTGAGGCGCATACAGACTGCACAGAATGGGTCACGGTGGCGAGAATGGATTCTGGCCATTGCGATAGTGGTCGGGCTCCCTTCTGTGGTGTCTGCGACGCATGAAGCTGACCATCGGTTTACGGTCGAAGGGTATGTCTGCGGAGCCGATGGAAAAAGCGGTGCGGGCATAGATGTGCTCGTCAAGGATACTAGGATCTCCTACGGACAGGTCGTAAAGACTGACGGAGAGGGGTACTACAAAGCATCGTTCCACCTTCATAACGATAACCTTGACGACCCGCTTCTGATTGAAGCCAATGGGGAACGTCAAGAACGGAAAGTATCGTTTGACCCAAAGGATCTGGAGACGGAGCGGATCATTCAGGTCAATTTTGGGACCGGCTGCGTACGGGACAAGGGCAGCGATTTTTTATGGCTCTATCTAGGGTCGGGGGCCGTGGCGGTGGCAGTTGGAGGGTTCATCGGAGCCAAGTTGATTCGTACATGGCGGAGGCAAGAGCAAAAACGAGGGAAGTCCCAGGGGAAGCATAAGAAATAGCCGAAATGGTCCGTGGGGATAGCGTGCGTCTCGCTGGATCAGTAAATTGAAGTGGCTGGGGGTACGAGTGTCGTCACGGTATTTGTTAGAATCTGCGCTTTTGCCGGGGTACAGCGCTTCTCGGTGGAGGCGTTTTTTTTGCCTTCATCTGAGAGTGAAAATCTCACGTCGATACAGTTGAGGAGAGAGGAACGGATGAAGGTGATGAAACAGATGAACGTTTTGCAGCTGGCGGTCCTGTTGGGGATGGGGGTTTCCCTCACAGCATGTGGAGAAGGAGGAGGTGGGGAGGGACCTATCGTTGCACCGCCGCTGGCTCCTGCTGAGTGGGCTGACAAGCATATGCCGTCCGGTTGGTGGACCGATGCGGCCAAACTCGAAGAAGGGCGGAAGCTCTACAATGGTGAGACAAACCCAGATGTGAATTGTGGGAACTGTCATGGTAAGGACGGGAAGCCGACCAAGGCCGGTGCGCGTGACTTCCGCGTCGCTGATCGGATGAAGCTCTATTCTGATTCGGTGTGGGCCTGGCGGATCGCTGAAGGGGTTCCCAATACAAAGATGAAGGCATGGAAGAGCAAGCTGTCCGAGGAAGATACTTGGAAACTTGTGTTGTTTACGGCAAGCTACGGGTTGCCTGGGAAGGGATGGGACCCGGCAACGAAGTCTTGGGTGGATGCGGCGGGTATCCCGACGGCGCCTACGACAGTCCCCGCTGCTCCGGAACCGGCTGGCAAGTGATGAGGGGTTTGTTTCCGCAGTCATGACTGGCAGGCTGCGGAGAAGCTTGTGAGTATACCGGGATCTTATAGGTCTACTGATCCTGGATATCAGGATGTACGTCACGCTGGATGCTCAAGAAGGCTTTCCGGCAAGGCCGCAACGAATGAAGAAGGCTTAGGCTGAGGTTAAGGTTAAGCGGGGTAGAAGGTTGCAGACCTCTAACCTCACGCCATAATCATGCCTCACCCGTAACCTTTCAAGAACCCTGGTGGATTTTTCAGCATCCTGCCAGATCTTCTCGTTGCCCCCGTTCATGCTTGTCGCTGAGGGATACCGTGGAACCGGAAAAGAGGATAGGCCTTGGCCGTCTATTCGGTACGCTGGCCCTAATTTTGATCTAATGAACAGAGTGTATGATGCAGATATCTCGATGCCGGACACCCGCCTAGCGAGGAGAGGCGTTGAACTATTATGAAAACGTGGCAGCGCAGCCTCATCGTGGCCTGTGCGCTCCTGGCATTGTTCAGCGGTGTGGCCTATGCTCAAACCCCTGGCCTGTCTGCGGTGGAGTTTCCCTATACGGGAAATCGGACTGCTGTATGGATCGTTGCCCAGTTGCACACGCTCTTTGGGGCGTTCGTTCTCGGGACCCCGATCTTTATCGTCATCTCAGAATGGTTGGGGTATCGGAAGCAGGACCTTCGGTACGATCGCTTAGCCAAAGAGGTCACCAAGGTAACGGTCATTCTCTTCAGCATGACGGCCCTCACCGGAGGCCTGTTTATTTTCGTGCTCCTCGCAGCGTACCCGCAGTTTACCTCGTGGTTCATTAATCAATTCTATCTCGTGTTCGCGGTGATCTACCCGCTCCTGTTCATCGGCGGAACGATCGTGTTGTACGCGTATTTCTACACGTGGGATGCCTGGAAGGGTGAAAAGAAGGGACGGCATATCGCGCTCGGCGTGCTCCTCAATCTCCTCTGTATGGTCACGATGTTTGTGATCAATGGCCCGACCTCGTTTATGAATACTCCGCTGAAGGCCGAGGGCATCTCGGTGCAGGATCTTCTCGCAGCGGCGAGCTTGTGGGATAAGATCGCCAACCAAAGCTGGATGCCGCTGAATCTCCACCGGATCGACGGTAATGTGGCGTTCGGAGGATTCATGACAGGCATGATCGCCGCCTATATGTATATGGGGGCAAAAACGCAGGAAGATCGGGCCTACTACGATTGGATGGGCTTCGTCGGGAATTTGATCGCCGTAGGCGCGACGCTGTTCCAGCCCCTTACGGGATTACTGTTGGCCTATGAGATGTGCGACTACGATTTCTCGTTCTGTCCGTACATGATGGCCGACCAGCTTTCGATGTTTTTTGAAATGCAGGGAGCGATGATCGGGCTGATGTTCTTAGCCATGAACTACTACGCCTGGCTCAGTTTGAAACGCATTGAGGGGGCTGAAAGGGTCCGGATGACAATCTTGGCCCCCATCGTCATGGTGGTGTTACCCTTTGTCATGGTGGCGGTGCTGAATGTCTATTGGATTCCCGACCCGAAGTCGCTGCTGTTCCTCCTGCCGTTGATTCTGGCGCCGTTTCTTTTCGGTCGATTCATTCCGAAGACGGTCTCTGCGCGGGTTGTCATCAAGATCGGCTTTTTAATGATCATCGTGAGCGATGCGATCTGGCTCACCCCACGCGGATTTGCGGCCACTGGAGCCAATCTGGTGCCAGGGTTGGAAATGCCGTCTGATTGGGACATCCTGGCGTCGATGCCGGCAAAGATTTCCGCGATATTCACGCTGATGTTTGCCACGGTCGTGAACTATGTGCTGTATAACCGGGCCATCAAACAAGGCACGATTCTCTGGGGAAAAATTGATTTCACCTCCCAGTTCGTGTTGATTCTCCTCGCCTTCACCTCAATATGGACGATGGGCTTGATGGGCGCCGTCCGTTCGCTGGTGCGGAAGTACTTCCACACCTATAGTTTGATACCCGACTTCACTGCGGAGTCGTTCACGCCGACTCTGTCATATTCCGCCTGGTGGATTACCGGGATTACCGTCGTCTTTTTCGCCGTGGTAAGTTTGGCCGTGATGGTGGCCCTTCGGCCTTCCGAGTCGAAGGGGCATGTGCCCGAAAGTGCTCCTGTCCCTGCCAGAGCCAAGTAACCGAGCGCGGAAGGCCGGCTGAGAGAACGAGAACCTGCATGGGCAATGTGATGAAGAAGCTGGCGATCGGTCTGGTGGTGGGCGGTATACTTGTCGGCGTCGCGAAGGCGCTCGAGTTTCCTTTCGTCTTTCAGATGCTGTTCCTTGGCTTCGCGATGCTGGGGGCTGCTGTCTTCATGCTGCTTGACGCGCCGCCGCTCAGGACAATGAGCGGGGGGAAGTCTCTGTGTGCCCTCGTAGCATTCTATCTGCTGTTGTGTACCGTCTATATTGCGGGCGCATCGTTTCTTCCACAATTTGATCCGGAGGATGAAAAGGGGAAGATCGCAAAGATTTTAAAGTCTCAGATCGATGCCTCTGAAAAGGGGAAAACCGAGGAATTAATCGCGCGTGCCAAGGCGCTTGATGAACAGGTAAAAGCCCTGGAGGTGCGGCTCAAGACACTGGGTGTGGATCAGGCAGTGCCGGCGCAGCAGGCCGGTATTCCTCCTGCCCCAACGACCAGTGTGGCGACAGGCGATTTTATGAAGCTCGGGGAAGAACAGTGGCAATTGATGGAATGTTACAACTGTCACAAGTTGAGGGGTGAGGGTGGAAAGAAGCGCGGGCCGGAATTGGATAACATCGGCTCGTTTCTGACGGTTGATGAGATTAAACAGAAAATCACCGATCCTAAGAGCTTCATGGCCGAGGGATTCGAAAAGGAATGGGAGAAGGGCAGGATGCCCGACAAATTTAAGGACCTCATGGAGCCGAAGGACATTCAGGCGCTCGCTTCCTGGCTGGGTACATTCAAGAATACATCGGTCAACACGCCGAGGCCGATAAAGAAAAAGTAGAATGCAACCGAAACTGAAATCGAAAGTCCGTTGTACGGATCGGGAAATCGGAGAAGTGACCAGGGTCATCATGGACCCGTTGTCCCATGACATCAGCCATCTCGTCGTATCGATGAACGGCACAGGTGAACGGCAGGTGTTGATGGGGGCGGTCCAGACCGTTACGGATGATCTGGTGCAACTACGGTCGTCTTCAGCCGAAGTGACAGGCTTGCCACCCTTCAAGCGGGAGGACTATGTCACGCTGCATGAAGTGGAGATTCCCGGCCTTGAGCGGCATGTTCACGTCGAGTCGGGTGAGGTTCTCGTGCCGCTCCCTGAGCTGGAGCGGAACGTCAAGCGAAGGACGTTCTTCGCGAACTTGACCTACGTGACGGGGCTGTTTATCGGATTGCCGCTGGTCTTTCCCGTGCTGAAGTTCTTGATGAATCCGATGTATGCCTCGCTGGACAATCGTTGGCTGAAAGTCGGCAATATTGCGAAAGTGAAGACGGAGGATGTCGGGACGCAGTTCCAGTACAA
This sequence comes from Nitrospirota bacterium, assembly GCA_013388555.1. GTDB lineage: Bacteria > Nitrospirota > Nitrospiria > Nitrospirales > Nitrospiraceae > Palsa-1315. The sequence continues at coordinate 16,889 of JACAFD010000038.1, forward strand.
GCGCAGGGTTAAAGAAGCCTATATGCCTGAAGCTGAAATCGAGAAGAATGTGTGGGTGGTGAAGGCGACTCCCGCGGTGCTGGAAAGGGTCTATCAAGGGAAGGATTTGGAATTTCGGGATGACGCCGGGAAACCCATCTGGACCAATAAGAAGGACATCCCCTACCTGGCCTTTTCCGGAAAGTGTCCCCACCTTGGATGCGGATTTAAATGGCGCAATCACAAGGTGCTTGGGCCGGTTTTCCTTTGTCCCTGCCACTTGAGCATCTATGATGCATCCGGCAAGGTGCTGGATGGCCCTGCCCCGCGTTCCCTCGATATGATGCCGATTCAGGTGTCTGCGAGCGGCGACGTGCAAATCATCGACATGGAATTCAAAGCCGGGACCAAATCCCAAACGCGGATCGTGTGATGAGCGAGACTCCTTCTGCCGGCACGCAGACATCAGTCGCAGAACGAGTCTTAGCCTTTATCGATGAGCGGGTGGGGCTGAAGCAGCTTACAGCGAAGATGCTCAATGAGTCGGTCCCGGGCGGCTCACGCTGGGCCTATGTCTTCGGGTCGATTCTGTTGTTTATCTTCATCATGCAGGCGATCACGGGCGTGCTGCTGATGTTCTACTACGTGCCCACCGCAGACCATGCCTATGCGAGTACCCAATACATCATTCATGACGTCGACTATGGATGGTTCCTGCTGAGTTATCATTTCTGGGGCTCCTCGGCCATGGTCGTCTGCGTCTTCGCGCATATGTCCCAAGTCTTTCTCTGGGGCGCGTATAAGAAGCCCCGCGAACTTATCTGGCTAGTCGGGTTGGCCCTCTTCGCCCTCGTAATGGGATTCGGCTTTACCGGTTATTTGCTTCCGTGGGACCAGCGAGCCTTTTGGGCCACGACCGTCGGTGTCGAGATTATGGATAAGATGCCGGTGATCGGCGATTTCATGGCGCGCTTCCTCAAGGGAGGTCCGACCCCTGGACAGATGACATTGAGCCGGTTTTTTGTCATTCACGTCATGGTGCTTCCGGCAGCTCTGATTGGGTTGGCAGGCCTGCATCTCTTTCTTTTTCGATGCGCGGGACCGGCTGGTCCCTTCCGGGGTACGCCCATGGAGCTGAAAGCAAAGACCGACTATTTTTTCCCACGGCAGATTTGGAAGGACGTCGTCGGGATGGCGGTCGTCTTTGCCTGTATCAGTGCATTGGCCTTCTGGGAGCCGGTCGTGTTGCTGGATGAAGCGACGCCTGACCCTGGCGACTATCACCCGGAACCTGAATGGTACTTCTTGTTCTTATTCCAGCACCTGCGTCTGAGGATGTTTTCCGGCGAGGTAGGGCAGATTTTCGCGTCAATTATATTGCCCGGCGCCCTGGGGCTCATGCTGGTGTTCTTGCCCTTTTTCGACCGCAACCCCGAGCGGAATATTTTCAAGCGACCGATTGCTCTTATCGTATGGGTCGTGCTCACGGCTTCAATCCTGCTTTTTACGGTCTCGGCTATTATCAATCGAGAGTTCTTGGACTAGCAGAATGCTGAAAAAGTCCGGCAGCATGGAGAAGGTTGAGGCTCGGATGAGTGCGCTGGATCTTCACGTAACCTTAACCTGTCTGCCTGCGGGCATTCATCGTTGGGTCCCTGCATGAACGATCCCATGTCTCCCACAAAGCTCGGGTTCGGCATTCTCTGGCCTGCCTTCTGGACCGGCTTGCCGATCAAGCTTGCCGTCGCTGTACTATTTCTGGCCTTCGGGATCGTGCATTTTGAAACCAGAATCGCTCTCGCGTTCATGATGCTCCTGGCAAGCCCTGTGACAGTGTTCGCTCTTCCAACGATCACCTTGGGCTTGGGTTCCCATATCGGTGAAGGCGCAGGCATCGCGTTGCTGTTTCTGCTGGCAATCCCAATCGATATTTGGGCGCTTGGGGTCGTCGGCCGAACATTTTTCCTTGAACGATGCCGGCGCGAGCCGCCACCTGGATTGGGGCTGACTCTGTGGTGGAAGTGCGCATTGGTCGGGGCTATCTTTCTACCCATCCTTTGGGTAGTTGAGAGCGCGGTCACGAGCGTCGCGATATCGTTTGCCCATTCGATGTTTGAGGAAGGTGTTCTGGAGGGGACTCCAATTGCGGAGCGAATCAGCATTGAGCTGATCCTGTGGGGCACTGTGGCCACGGGGGTGCTTTCCTGGTTGCTGATCATCGGGCTCTCACTTGTGGGGAGGATGATTCGTGGCACGGTGCAGCTGGCGCAGCATGCTTCGGACAATTATGAAGGGTTGATCGCTCGGTGGGACCTCATGCGGGTGCCGGCTGATCAAGGATTGCTGTTGACCGTAGTATCCTGTGTTGCTGTTGTGCTGTCGATCCTGTTCTGGGCAGCTCTCCCACAGTTTACACCGCACCCGCACGAATGCTGCAAGAAGATAGAAGTCAAGGCCGAACCGGAAATCAAACCGCTTGAGACGCTGAATAAAGCCGAAAATTTGCTCGCACAGCTTGCGGCGCGGGTTGACTTTTTGATAGAACAGCAGGCGGCCGCCAACCTGGAAAAGGAAAAGAATAAGCCAAGGGGTGAGGCGGCGATGAATGACCCTGACACAACAGGGTCGGGTGCGTCCGCTGCCATGAAACCATAAACGTGGGAGATGATGAGGTGAGGGCAATGCGACATCAGGGTGGTTGGATTCAGCGGCTTCTCCAGATCTGCAGGGATCATGGAGGCACGCTTTCGATGCTCGCGATCGCCGCGGGCCTCCTTAGCCTTCCTGCGCTGGCCTTTGGGGCAGACGCCGC